>NZ_JBEPEH010000056.1:0-84266 GCF_040300725.1 Dactylosporangium sp. NPDC000244 | reverse complement strand
GGTCACCACCATGCCCAGCCCATCCGCGCCGCCCACGAGAAGATCAACCAGCTGCCAAACAGCCTTGATCAACAGCTAACGAAAGACCGAGGCTAGCCTCGGAGGCATGAGCCTGGAGGGAACGGCCGAGGAGTACCGGTACTTCGCGACGGCGATGGCGCGCGGGAGCTCGCCGCTCTACGAGCGGCTGGGGCTGGCCGTGGCGCAGGACCGGGAGATGCTCGAGGCGCTGGAGGGGCTGCCGCCGGCCAAGCGGCAGCCCAACCTGCTGTTCGCGGCGGTGCGGCTGGTCGCGGGGACGCCGGACGGGTACGAGCGGCTGCGCGAGATCGTGTTCGACCGGCGCGATGAGGTCTTCGCGGTGATGCTGGCCCGGCGGACGCAGACGAACGAGCCGGGGCGCTGTGCGGGGCTCTACCCGGCGCTGGCCTCGCTGCCGCAGCCCCTGGCCCTGCTGGAGGTGGGCGCCTCGGCGGGGCTGTGCCTGCTGGCGGATCGGTACGGCTACGAGTACACCGGCAACGACGGCGGCGTGACCCGGGGCGGCGCGCCGGACGCGGGGCTGGTGCTGCGCTGCCGCGTCGACGGGCCGGCGCCGTCCGTGGGCCCGATCACGGTGGCTTGGCGGGCCGGGATCGACCTGAACCCGCTGGACGTCACCGATGACGACGACGTGCGGTGGCTGCGGATGCTCGTGTGGCCGGAGCAGACCGACCGGCTGGCGCGGCTCGACGCGGCCGTGGGGATCGCCCGGCGGGACCCGCCCCCGATCCACCGCGGCGACCTGAACGAGCGGCTCGACGCGCTCGCGGCCGAGGCGCCCGCCGGGGCGACGCTGGTGGTGCTGCACACGGCGGTCGTCGGCTACGTGCCGGAGCCGGCCCGTGGCGCGTTCGCGGAGCGGGTGCGGGCCCTGCCGGGGCACTGGCTCTCGCAGGAGACGGCGGACGTCTTCCCGGGGATCGCGGCGCGGCTGCGGGAGCCGGCGCCGGTGGAGACGGCCGCCTACCTGCTCGCGCTGGACGGGCGGCCGCTGGCGTTCACCGCGCTGCACGGGTCGTGGCAGCGGCCCCTATAGGGCGATCCAGGTGGCCCGGGCCACGGCGAGCGGGGTGCCGGACGAGTCGTACACAGTGGACAGTGCCTGGGCCTTGCGACCCTCGCCGCCCAGGTACTGCCCCATGACGACGCAGGTGTCGCCGGGCTCGGCGACGGCGTCGATCCACACGGCGAGGCGGCCCAGGACATACGGCCGGCCCTCGGCGATCACCGACCAGCCGCCGGGGCAGTCCAGCGCGGCCCACATGGTGACCTCGGCGACGTCGGCAGGCACGTGCCACGGGGTGGCGGTGCGGTCGCCGGAGACGGGGCCGGGCAGCAGGCCGAGGCCGTCGGCGCGCTCGGTGCCGCACACGTAGCACGTCGGGAACGGGTGGTCGCGCAGGCCCGCGTACCGCTTCGTCGCCTCGGCGGCCTCGTCCAGGGTCACCGGCCGTACGACATCCGGCTTCTCCCCCGGTGCGGGCCGGGCCTCGGCGACGAGCTCGTCGCCGTGCATCGCGCGGCCGTCGGCGAGCGTCAGGTCGGTCTCGAGCGGCGGCGGGCGGCGCAGGGTCACCTCCGCGGGGGCGAGGCCGAGCCGGGTGGCGACCAGGCCCGCACTGTAGCCGCCGTTGCCCGAGCCGGGTGGGCCGTTGTACCGCGCCGCGATCCGCATACCGCCCGGTCTACCATTGAACATTGTGTTGAAAACAAATCGTTGCTAGGCTGGCGGCATGAGCGAACTGCTGGAGCGGCCGGATCCGGGGGCGCGGCGGGCCGAGCGGGTGTACTCGGCGCTTGCCCATCTGACGTCGCGGCACGCGGGATCGCCGCAGTTGCGTGCGCGGCACGTGCATGCGGAGGTGGCGGCGCCGCACGAGGTGGTGCGCCTCGCGGCGGCCATGGCGGCCGGGTCGGTGCCGCCCGCGCCCGGGGAGCCGGCGCTGGACGAGTCCGACCTGGTCGCGGCGCTGACGTTGCTGCCGGACGTGCGTGCGGAAATGGACATCACGGAGGTGTACCTCCTGCAGACCGCCCGGGACCGCGGCATGACCTGGCAGGACATCGCGCTCAGCCTCGGCCTGGGCAGCCCGCAGGCGGCCCGGCAACGCTACGAGCGCCTCACCACCCGCACCGAGACCTAGGGAAACACCGTCGGGCGGAAGCGCGGGAGCGGGTGCAGCCCGTGCTTCGCCTCGTACATCTTCTTGTCCGCGTGCGCGATGAGGGCGTCGGCGTCCAGGCCGCCCGGGCGCGTCCAGGCCACCCCGATGCTGGCCCGCGGCCGCAGGATCGCGCCCCGCATGTCCAGCGGCGCCGACTCCAGCGCCGCCCCGAGGGCCAGGGCGAGGTCCTGGGCCTGTTCCAGGCGCGGCACGTCGCGGCACACCACCACGAACTCGTCGCCGCCGAGGCGGCCGACCACGTCCACGTCGCGGACCGCGCCGCGCAGCACGTGGGCGACGTGGGCGAGCATGCGGTCGCCGGCGGCGTGGCCGTAGCGGTCGTTGACGAGCTTGAAGTCGTTGAGGTCCACGAACACGGCGGCGGTGCCGTGCTCGGCGGCGGCCAGCGCGTCGGACAGCGCCGTGAGGGTCGCGGCCCGGTTGCGGCAGCCGGTCAGCTCGTCGAAGGCGGCGCGCCGCTGCAGCTCCTCGCGCAGGCGTACCTCCTCGGTGACATCGGCGAGGCAGATGACCGCGCCCGCGACGCGCCCGTCGGCGGTGGTGAGCGCGCGGGCCTTCGCGCTGGCCCGGCGCAGGCCGAGGCGGGGGTCGCGGTAGCCGTACTCGATGTCGGCGTCGGTGCCGTCGCGCAGCACGCGCACGAGGGCCGCGCCGACCATGGGCCGGTCCGCGGGGACCACCGGGTCCAGGGCCGCCGCGCCGAGCTCGCCCCCGACCTCGGTGCCCACCATGCGGGCGCCGCGCGCGTTCTGGTACACCACCCGCCGCCGCGCGTCGATCTGCACCACGCTCATGGGCAGCGCCTCGGTGAGCCGGCGCAGCAGCTGCTCGCTGGCCCGCAGCGCCTCCTCGGCGGCCATCTCGTCGGTGATGTCGAGCATCTCGGCGAGCACGCACGGCTCGGCCATGTGCAGCAGGCTGTGGTTGGTGATCTCGAACCAGATGACCCGCCCGTCGCGGTGCAGGTGCCGCAGCCGGATCCGCCGCGCCTCCCCGGCCGGGGCCGCGAGCAGGTCCATCCAGCCGGTGATGGCCCGCTGGTGGTCGTCGGGGTGCACGAGGTCGAGCGAGCGGCGCCCGGCCAGCTCGGCCGCGCTCCAGCCGAGCACCCGATGGATCTGCGGGTCCGCGTCGAGGATGACGGCGGTCGGGTCCTTGCGCATGGTGACCAGCCGCGGGCGGATGTCCTCGTGCTCGAGCACGCTGACGCCCTCGATGTCCGTGAGGATCAACACGATGACGTCGTACCGGTGGGAGACGTCGATCAGATGGAGCCGGGCCGGGCGGTCGGGCTGGGACCGCGGACGGAACCGGCAGTTGGCGACGCCCTCGCCGAGCAGCCGGTGCCAGGCGTCGATGATGGTCGTGTGGTCCTCGGGCAGGGCGAGCCCGAGCGCCGAGGCCGGCCCGTCGATCGGGCGCAGCCCGGCGTCGCGCAGTTCCTCCGGCAGGTCGACGAACAGCCCGGTGGGCCCGACGGCGCCGATGAACGCGCCGGGGTGTTGCGCGATCGTCGCCTCGAGCACCGCGTCGCGGTCCGCGGGGTCGACCCTGGTCTCGGCCATGCCCCGACATCGGCGCACGACCCGGGGAGTCAAGCAATCAGCCGCCGCCGGGGCGTATGAGCCCGCTCTCATACGCGAATGCAACCGCCTGCACCCGATCGCGCAGGCCGAGCTTGGTCAGCATCCGCGACACGTACGTCTTCACGGTCGCCTCGCCCAGGAAGAGGGTCGCGGCGATCTCGGCGTTGGACTGCCCGCGCGCGACCAGCCGCAGCACGTCGGCCTCGCGCTCGGTGAGCTCGGCCAGCCGGGCGGCCGCCCGCGGATCGGCCACCGGCGCCCCCGCGTAGGACTCGATGACCCGCAGCGTGACCGCGGGATCGAGCAGCGCCTGCCCGGCGGCGACCGTGCGCACGGCGTGCACCAGCTGCTCGGGCGGGGCGACCTTGAGCAGGAAGCCACTGACCCCGGCGCGCAGGGCCGCCCGCACCGCCTCGTCCTCGTCGAACGTGGTGAGGATGATGACCCGCGCGGCCGACTCGGCCAGGATGTGCCGGGCGGCCTCGATGCCGTCGCCCTTGGGCATGCGGACGTCCAGCAGCACCACGTCGGGGGCGCTGCGGCGCACCTCGGCCCGCGCGGCCGGGCCGTCCGCGGCCTCCCCGACGACCTCGATGTCGGGCTGGTGGTCGAGCAGCATGCGCAGCCCGGCCCGGATCATCGCCTCGTCGTCGGCGACCACGACGCGGATCATGCGAGCACCAGGGGGAACTCGGCCTCGACGGTGAAGCCGCCCGGCCGCTCCCCCGCGCGCAGCGTGCCCGAGGACGCCGCGACCCGCTCCCGCATGCCGAGCAGTCCGAAGCCGGCGGAGGCGTCGGCGGTACCGTGCCCGGCTTCGTTGTCGACGAGGAGCGAGACCCGCTCCGGCTCCCGGCGCAGCAGCACCGTGGTCGGCACCGGGCCGGCGTGGCGCAGGACGTTGGTCAGCGCCTCCTGCAGCACCCGGTAGGCCGAGATGTCCAGGGTTCTCGGCAGCCCGGCCAGGTCGCCCTCGACGGTCAGCGTGACCGGGAGCCCGGCCGCGCGGACCTCGCCGACGAGCTCCTCGGCGCGGGCGAGGGTCGGCTCCGGCGCGGCCGGGTCGCGCAGGAGGCCGACCAGGGCGCGCATCTCCCGCACCGACTCCCGGCCGAGCCGCTCGGCCCCCTCGAGCATCTCCGCCTGGGGCGTGCCCGCCGGCAGGGTGCTGCGCACGGCGCCGAGCTGCAGCACCATCACGCTGATCGAGTGCGCGACGGCGTCGTGCATGTCGCGGGCGATGCGCTGCCGCTCCTCGGCGACGGCCGCGTGCGCGCGGGCCTCGCGCTCGGCGTCCAGCGCGGCGTTGAGCCGGGCGAGCAGCTCCGCCCGGTCGCGCAGCCGCCGCGCGACGAGCCCGCCGCCCCACGCGCCCCAGGCCAGCAGGCCGAAGAAGAGGTTCTCCCAGGCCTGGGCGCCGAGGCCGGACACGGTGGAGGCGGCCGCCCGGCCCGCGACCCACGTTCCGGCGCTCGCGAGCAGGTGCAGCGCGAGCGGGGCGCGCCAGGACCAGCGGGCGACGCGGAAGCCGGCCCAGCCCGGCGCGGCCACGAAGCCCAGGACCGCGGCGCCGGTCGGCCCGTGCAGCCCGCCCAGCACGGCGATCGGGAACGCCAGGCCGACCAGCGCCGTCCCGGCGAGGGGCCGCCACGCGGCCAGCGCCATCCCGCCGACGACCGCGGCGAGGGCGGCGGCGGGCGCGGCCGGCGCGGCGGAGAACTGCTCGTCGAGCAGGATCTCGGCCGCGCCGATCACCGCGAGGGCCGCGGCCAGGCCCCCGGGCACGAGCTTGGCGTTCATGCGGCGAGCCTAGACGCCGCTGGTCAGCCGCCGGGTCGGCCGTACGACGGACACGGTGACGACTCCGCGTCCGCCGCGGGGCGGACGGGAGTCGAGACGCGCGCGGGCAGAGAACGGCGCCGAATCTCCCTAGCGTTCTGGGGCATGACGAACGAAACCTCTCCCGCTCGCCGGGTCATGCTGATCGCCGCCGGTGCCGCCCTCCTCGCGGGGGCCGCCTGCTTCTTCGCCGGCCTCGCCACGTCCCCGCCCGAGGTGGACGAGACGAAGGCCTCCTACCTTCGCTCGCTCGCCGCCGACCCGTTCACCACGCAGCTGTCGGCGCTGCTGCTGCACTACGGCAACCTGCTGATGGGCGCCGGCCTGCTCGCCGTGCCGCTGCTGGTGCGCGGGCGCCGCGGCGCGGTGCTCACGGTCGTCGGGGCGCTGGCGGGCGCGCTCGGGCTGCTGCAGATGTCCGGCGCGCTGCTGTCGGACTGGTTCCACATGGAGATCGGGCGCAACCTGCCGATCGAGCAGGCGGTGCTCGTCTCCGACAAGGTGCTCGCGCACCCGGCGGAGCAGCTCGCCTTCAACCCGGGGCCGCTGGTGTCCCTCGCGCTGCTGGTGACGTTCATCGGGCTGGCCCGCGCCGGGGTGGTGGGCTGGTGGACGGTGCCCGCCGTGGTCGTGGGCTACGCGGGGATGCTCTTCATGCCGTACGACACCCCGATCCTGCCCGCCGTGGGCACCCTGCCGATGCTCGCCGCGATGGGCTTCGCCGGCTGGCGGGTGCTCGGCCGGTCCCGGGTCGCGGGCGGTCAGCCGGTGCTCAGTCCGGTTGCGGCAGGCTGATCGTCACGACGGTACCGCCGCCGGGGTTCTCCTCGATCCCGATCGTCCCGCCGTGCCGGTCCACCACGCGCTGGACGATCGCCAGGCCCAGGCCGGTGCCCGCGTAGCCCTGGCCGGTGTGGGCGCGGTGGAACGAGGAGAGCACCTGGCGGCGCTGGTCGGCCGGGATGCCGATGCCGCGGTCGGCGACCGTGATGCGGGCCGTCCCGCCGGACCGTCCGGCGGCGACGGTGACCTCGGCGCGCCGGCCCGGGCGGGTGTACTTCACCGCGTTGCCGACAAGATTGTCGAGCACCTGCCGCAGCATGCCCGGGTCCGCCCACACCGCGGGCAGGTCCCCGGTGGCGATGGCGGGCCGGTCCGGCTCCGGCAGGTGGCCCGTGCGCACCGTGAGGATGTGCGCGACCGTCGCGGCGAGATCGGCCCACTCCGGGCGCAGCGGCGCGTCGCGCGCGGTGGCGTAGGCGAGCAGGTCGTCGATGAGCTGGTCCATGTGCCGGGCGTTGTCCCGGGCCCGGCCCACGTAGCTCGCGGCCGTCGCCGCCTCCCGCTCCGCCGGGTCCGGCTCGGCCAGCAGGTCCGCGGCCATCTCGGTGAAGCCGATGATGCCGGTCAGCGGGTTCTTCAGGTCGTGCGCGACGACGCCGGCGAAGGCGGCCAGCTCCGCCTCCCGGTCGCGAAGGGCGGTGACGTCGAACGCGGTGCAGATGGCGCCGGGGCGCCCGTCGGGCGAGCGCATCGGCCGGGCGTCGACGATGAGCGCCCGTTCGCGGCCGTCGTCGAGGTGCAGGACCATCTCGGCCGCCTCGAACACGTCACCGTGCAGGGCCCGGGCGAGCGGATGGGTGCCCGGGCCCGGCCGCTCGCCGGGCGGGGCGACCCGCACCAGGTCGCGCACGTGGGCCGGGGGCCGCGACGGGACCGAGCGGCCGGCCCGGTTGAGGTGCACCAGGTTGCCGCGCTCGTCGCAGGTGATGACGAAGACGGGCAGCAGGTCGAGGATCTCGTTCAGGTAGGCCCGCTGCGCCGCGAGCTCGGCGTTGCGCAGCTCCACCTGGGCCGCGGCGGCGTCCCGGGCCCGCTCGGCGTTGCGCCGGTCGGTGATGTCGGTGACCACGACAACGAGGTACAGCGGGCGCCCGGCCGGGTCGCGGACGGCCGAGATCGTGCTGTGGTAGTCCAGCCAGCCGCCGTCGAGGCGCTCGAGCCGGCCCTCGCTGCGCACCGACTCGCACTCGCCGGCCAGCAGCGCGGCGACGTTGGCGCGGCTCGCCGCCAGGTCGTCGGGGTGCAGCCGGTCCTCGACGTTGACGCCGACGAGCCGGTCCGGGGTCGTGCCGAGCATGGCCGCGAAGGCCGGGTTGGCCTCCAGCCACGTGCCGTCGGGGGCGCGCAGCACCTGCCCGGCCGCGGAGTACCGGAACTGCGCGAGGAGCCGCTGCTCGCTCTCGGTCGCGGCCTGCTCCGCGGCGCGCAGTGCGGTGATGTCGGTGTTGATCTCCAGTACCGATGGATGCTCCCGCTCCCCGTCCGGCTCCTGCGGGGCCTCGTGCACCACCTGCCGGCTGAGCACGATGATGCGCCGCCCGTCGGCGGCCCGGTGGTGCAGCTCCCCCGTCCAGTGCCCGTCGCGGCGCAGTCCCTCGTTGATCGCCTCGACGGTCTCGTCCGGGCCGGTCTGCTCGTGCTCGGTCGCGAGGAGCTTGTGCACGCTGAGCCCGGTGACGGCGACGGCGGGATAGCCGTACGTCGTCTCCGCCCCGCCGTTCCAGCCGCGAATGGTGCCGTCGAAGTCGCGGACGATGACGGGGGCCGGGATCAGCTGGAGCAGCCGCGCCTGCTGCTCCAGGCGGGCCTGGGCGATGCGGCGCTCGGTGATGTCCTCGATCTGCGCGACGAGGTACAGCGACCGCCCGCCTGTGTCCCGGATGACCCCGGCGCGCACGTGGACCCAGACGGTGTGCCCGTCGGCGTGGCGGAACCGGCGTTCGACGGTGGCGGTCTCGGCCCGCCCCGAGGCCAGGCGGTCGAGCGTCGCCAGGCTGTGGTCCCGCTCGGCCGGGTGCGCCAGCCGCTCGCCGGTCATCGTGGTCAGCTGGGCGACGGTGTACCCGGTGATCTCCGCCATCTTCGGGTTCGCCTGCAGGAACCGTCCGACGCTGCCGGGCCGCAGGTCGACGAGCAGCATGCCCGCGGGGCTGTTGTCGAAGCTGAGCCGGAACCGCCGCTCGCTGACCTCCAGCTCGGTGCTCTGCCGGCGCAGGCGCTCGCCGGTCTGCCGGCGGTCGCTGACGTCGCGCAGGTACACGCGGCAGCACCCGGACGCCCACGCGGGCCAGACGGAGATCTCGACCGGCACCCGGTGCCCGTCGCGGTGGCGGATCTCGGCCTCGACCGCGGGCTCGGCGGGCGGGCCGGCGTCGGGGCGCAGCCGCGGGGCGAGCCGGCCGTGCTCCTCGGCCGGCAGCAGGGTGTCCAGCAGCGACCGCCCGGCGACCTCGGCGGCCGTCCGGCCGGTGACCCGGGCGGCGGCGTCGTTCCACGACACGATGCGCCCGGCCCCGTCGACGTCGACGAACGGCTCCGCGCGCTCCACATCTCCCCAATCGACCCGAGCGCCCCGGAGCTGAGGCGAACCTCGCTCCGGGGCGCGACGGGCATGCTCGTGCGGGGCGCGGGCTATCGCACCGCTCGGCCGAACCGCACGCGCGGGCGGACGAGCACGGCGCCGGCCAGCAGCATCGCCAGGCCGGCCAGGGCCATCGGGCCGGCGGGCGCGCCGGTGACGGCCAGGCCGCCGCTCGGCGCGGCCGCCCGGGGCGCCACGGTGACGGTCAGCTTCATCGCGCGCGGGTTGCCCGACGGCGCGACGCCCTGGGCGACCAGCGTGTGCACGCCGGCGGCGAGGGAGGCCGGCACGGTGACCGGCTTGCTGAAGTCGCCGTTGCCGTCGGTCACGACGGTGCCGAGGGTCAGCGGCGTGGAGTACAGCGTGATCGTCGCCGTCGAGTGGGCGGCGAACCCGGTGCCGATCACCACGATGTCCTGACCCGGCACGGCGGTGCTGATGGTGCCCTTGTCCGTGGTCAGGGTCAGCGGGGTGTCCGGCGGCGCGGACGGCGGGAGCGGCGCGGACGGGATGACCGGCTCGCTCGTCGCCGGCTCGGAGGCGCCCAGGGACGAGTTGGCCACGACCGACACCGTGTACTGCTGCCCCGCCGTCGCGCCCAGCACGCAGCTGAGCGGGTTCGGGTCGGTGACCAGGGTGGTGCAGGTCGCCGGGCCGGGCGAGGCGGTGACGGTGTACCCGGTGACCGGCGCGACGTGCGGCGTGGCCGCCGTCCAGGTCACGTTGATCGAGGACGTGCCGGCGGTGGCCGTGACCGGGCTCGGCGCGTCGGGCGGGGCCGGGCAGGCCGGCAGCGGCGCCTGGTAGAAGACCTTCTTCAGGGCGGGCGCCTGGCCGGCCTTACCAGCCTTGTCAGCCTTCTTGTCGGCGTTGCCGGCCTTCTTGGCCTTGCCCGCGGTCTCGGCCGCGGCGGCCTCGTCGTACCCGAACTGGTTCGCCGCCGTGACCGTGCCGGCCGGGGTCGTCAGGGCCAGGTCCACGAACCCGAGGGGGTGCGCCGGCGCCGTCACGGCGACCGTGGTGGAGTTGAGGACGGTGACGTTGGTGCCCGGGACGCCGCCGAAGGTCACCGCGGTGGTGCCGGTGAGGTTGGTGCCCGTGATGGTGATGCTGGCACCGCCCGCGGTGCTGGCGTAGTCCGGCAGGAACGACGTGATCGTCGGGCCCGGCGCCGTGTAGGTGTAGCTGCTGGTCACGGTGGACGTGCCGAAGGGCGTCGCGACCGCCACGTCGACGGTGCCGGGCGCGTGGGCGGGCGTGGTCGCGGTGATCGACGTGGCGGTGTTGGCCGTGATCGAGGCGGCGGCGCCGCCGAAGGTCACGCCGCTCGCGCCGCTCAGGTACGTCCCGGTGATCGTCACGGCGGTGCCACCCGCCGCCGGCCCGCTCCCCGGCGCCACCGACGACGCGATCGGAGGCAGGGGCAGCGGCGGGATCACGATCGGCGGGATGACCGGCGTGTAGGTGAAGGTGCCGCCGCTGACCGACGAGACACACGCGCCGACGGCGACCTGCACGGTCGCGGGGCCGGCCAGGCCCGCGGGCGTGACGGCGGTGATCTGGGTCGGGCTGTCGACGGTGAACGTGGCGTCGGAGCCGTTGAAGGTCACGGCCGTCGCGCCGGTGAACCCGGTGCCGGTGATCGTGACCGTCGTGCCGCCGGCGGCCGTTCCCGTGGCCGGGCTGACCGTGCCCACCACCGGCTGCGTCGAGACGCTGGCGAGCCGCGGGACGGCGGTCCCCTGCTCCGCCGGCGACGCCGTCGTGGCCACCGTGAACGCGCCGAGCACCAGCAGGCCGAGCGCGATGTTCGGCCACTGCGACCCGCGCCGCCCCGAACGCCGCCTGAACAACCTGAACACGCAGAATCCCCCGTCCGTACGACCCCGGCGGTGGGACCCCACCGCCGACGTGACCGTACCGGACAAAAACTCACATGTCCGGAAAAGACGGATAAAGACGAGAGTGCCGGACTTAGGAGCGCTCGCGCCGGCCGCAGACGTGGTCCAGGATCGCGTCCCAGTCCTCCGGCACCGTGTCGTCGCGCCAGGCGACGTGCTGGTCGGGGCGCACGAGCACGAGCCGGCGACCCCAGCACGCGCGCACCGCCGGGTCGAAGACGGGCAGGTGCGCCACCGGCAGGCCGCGGGTGCGCGCCACGCCCGCGAGGGCCCGGCCCCGCGCGTCGTCGGTCAGGTCGACGAGCGTGAGCTGCGGCCCGAGCCGGTCGAAGAGCTGCCCGCCGTCGGCGAGGCGCACGGCCGGCGGGCGGGCGCCGGGCCACGTGCTCGGCGTGATGCGTTGCCCGTGCGGGACCGGCGGGAGGCCGCGCTCGTGGCGCACGACGGGCGAGGACGCGTACCGGCCGCCGTAGGACATCCCGGGGTCCTCGGCGAGCGCGGGCTCCTGGCGCAGGAACCCGGCGAGATAGTCCCGGGGCGCGCCCGCGGCGGCCAGGCGGGCGAACCGGCGCCGCGTCTCCAGCACGCGGGCGAGCAGCTCGCGGTCCATGAGCGCGCGCGGGCGCCGCTCCGCCTCGTAGCTGTCCAGCAGCACGGGGCCGCCCCAGCCGTGCTGCACGGCGGCGAGCTTCCACCCGAGGTCGACCGCGTCGCCGATGCCCGTGTCGGCCGCGTCCCCGGCCGGGCGGAACGCGTGCGCGGCCTCGCCGGCGAGGAAGATCGCGCCGCGGCGGTACTCCCGGGCGACGGGCAGCGCGTCGTCCCAGTCGTGCACGCCGAGCACCTCGACCGCGGCGCCGAGCCGCTCGCGCAGCTGCCGCGCGGGGTCGAGCGGCTCGCCCGCGGCGACGGGCAGGTGCGCCACCCAGACGTGCCGCTCGGGGTCGGAGCCCAGCGTGAGGGCGCCGACGACGAGCGTGGACAGCCCGGGCCCGCGCGAGTGCAGCGCGAGGTCCTTGCTGCGGAAGCGGATGGCACGGTACTGCGTGTGCGCCCCCGGCATCGCGTCGAGCCCGATGCCGGCACAGCGCCGCACGGTGCTGCGGGGGCCGTCGCAGCCCACGACGTACCGGGCGCGGATCGTGTGCTGCACGCCGTCGCGCAGGTCGACGGCCGTGACGGTCGCCCCGTCCCCGTCGCCGTCCGCGCGCACGCCGGCGCACGCCCAGCCCTCGCGCAGCTCGACGAACCCGGTCTCGCGCAGCGCGGCGCGCAGCACCTGGCCGAGCGGGCCGCGCGCGATCTGCTGGTGGTGCTCGGCGGGGGCGCTGCCGTCGTTGACCGTGGCGTACCGCTGCACCAGCCGGCTCACCGAGGGCCGCGCCGCGACGAGCACCGGGGGCCGGTCGAGGCCGCGGCTCCACACGACGTCGGTGGCCTCGTCGGCGCCGACGCCCGCGCGCCGGATCGCGGCCGCGAGTCCCAGCCGCCGCAGCAGCTCCATGCTCCGCCCGCCGAGGTGCTCCAGCGCGGTCGCATCGGCTCCGCCGCGGTCGAGCACCGTGCTCGCCACGCCGTGATGGGCGAGCTCGAGGGCGAGGACGGCTCCAACCGTTCCGGCGCCCACGATCAGCACGGGCGTGTGCAGTGTCGTCGCCGCTGCCACACCAACCTCTCCTGTCGTCCGGTTGCGGGTGATTGTGGCGGCTCGGGCGGATCGCGCAGAACAGCCGTTCGGCCCCCTGGTTCCGCGCGGGGCGCGGACGACATGGCGGGCGCTACGCGCCACGACATATCGGATTTTTCGCCCGACAGGTCACATGTCGGAGTCAGCGTGGCCTAACCGTACTTTCGGCCGGTCCGGAAACCGCCGGTCCTTCGTAGCCTGGAGCGCGTGACGGCCGGAAATCGCTTGGTGGACAAGGCGTCGGTCGTTCGTGGCCTGGAGCGCGTGACGGCCTGGAATCGCCTGGTGGACGCGGCGCTCGTGGCGGGCGGGGGCATCCTGCTCGCGGCCGCCGCGCTGGCGCTCGCGGCCAGCTGGGGCGGGGCCTCCTGGGCGCCGGGGCTGGCCGCCGGGGCCGCCGTCATCGTCGCCGCGCTGCTGCGCCGG
The DNA here is from genome assembly GCF_040300725.1 of Dactylosporangium sp. NPDC000244. NCBI lineage: Bacteria > Bacillati > Actinomycetota > Actinomycetes > Micromonosporales > Micromonosporaceae > Dactylosporangium > Dactylosporangium sp. NPDC000244. Next base: position 71,175 of record NZ_JBEPEH010000056.1, on the reverse strand, counting down.
CGGGCGCCGCTCGCCTCCGCGGGCGCCGGGCTCGCCGTGGCGGTCGCGGCCGTGGTCGTGGCCCGGGTCGCGGGGCTGCCGGTCGAGCCGCAGCCCGGGCTGGCGCTCGGGCTCGCCGTGCTGGCCGGCGACGCGGTACGCCGGTTCGAGCCGCGGGTCGCCGCCGGGATCGCGGGCGGGGCGCTGCTCGTGCTGGCCGCCGGTCCGCTGCTCTCCGCGCGCGCCTCGTCCGGCGGGGCCACCGTGGTCGCCGTCGCCGACGTGCTCGTCTGGGTCGCGGGCGTGGGCGGCGGGCTCTGGCTGCGGCTGGCGGGGCGCCGGCGTCAGGAACTGGCGGAAGGTGTACGGCGGGAGGAGCGCCTCGCCCTCGCCCGCGAACTGCACGACGTCGTCGCCCATCACGTCACCGGGATCGTCGTGCAGGCCCAGGCCGCGCGGGTCGTGGCGGGGCGGCACCCGGAGCGGCTCGAGGGCTCGATCGCCGGGATCGAGGAGGCCGGCTCGGAGGCCCTGGCGGCGATGCGGCGGATCGTGTCGCTGCTGCGCGACACCGGGGACGCGGCCCCCGCCAGCGGGGAGACGGAGCGGCTGGAGGCCCTCGTGCGGCGCTTCGAGGACGGCGACACCCGTTCGGTGCGGCTCCGGCTCCCCGACACCGTCTCCGCTTGGCCGCCGGAGCTCACCAGCACCGTGTACCGCATCGTGCAGGAGTCCCTCACCAACGTGGCCCGGCACGCGGCCCAGGCCGCGACCGTCGACGTGAGCGTGGTCCAGTCCCCGGCCGGCGTGACGGTGTCCGTGACCGACGACGCGCCGCCACCGGCCCGGGCCGGGCTCGGGCCGCGCGCGGGCGGGTTCGGTCTGATCGGGATGCGGGAGCGCGTCGAGGCGCTGGGCGGCTCGCTCGAGGCCGGGCCGCGCTCGCCGCTCGGGTGGGCAGTGACGGCCAGCCTGCCGCCGCTGGGAGCAAGCCGGGACGCCGGCGAGGTGCGGCGGTGACGGCCAGCCTGCCCGCCACTGAGAGCAAGCCAGGATGCCGACGAGGTGCGGCGGTGACGGCCAGCCTGCCCGCCACTGAGAGCGGGCCGGGACGCCGGTGGGGTGCGGCGGTGACGGGCCGCCTGCCAAGACTCGCGCATCCGCCGACGCCGGCGGAAGGGCGGCTGGGAGCGGGCCGGGACGCGGGCGGGGTGCGGCGGTGACGATCCGGGTGCTCATCGCCGACGATCAGGCCATGGTGCGGGGCGGGCTGCGGCTCATTCTCGAGGACCAGGACGACATCGAGGTCGTGGCCGAGGCGGCCGACGGGGTCGAGGCGATCGAGGCGGCCCGGCGGCTGCGGCCCGATGTGTGCCTCGTGGACATCCGGATGCCCCGGCTCGACGGGCTCGAGGTGACCCGGGCGCTCGCGGGGCCGGCCGTGGCCGAGCCGCTCCGCGTCATCGTGGTGACCACGTTCGACTTGGACGAGTATGTGTACGGCGCGCTGCACGGCGGGGCGGTCGGGTTCATCCTCAAGGACGCCGGGCCGGCGCTGCTGGTCGAGGCGGTGCGGGCCGCGCACGCGGGGGATGCGCTGGTGTCGCCTTCGATCACCGTACGGCTGCTGCGGCACTTGAAGCGCCCGGCACGGGTGGCACTGGCGGAGTCGAGGCTGTCGGAGCGGGAGACCGAGGTCGTGCGGCTCATCGCGCGGGGGCGGACCAATCAGGAGGTCGGGGCGGCGCTCTTCATCTCGCTGAGCACCGTGAAGAGCCACGTTTCGACGATTCAGGCCAAGCTCGGGCTGCGCAACCGGGTCGAGATCGCCGCGTGGGCCTGGGAGCACGGGATCGCGAACGAGGACCAGCGCCGCGGACCCGGGTGATGCGCCGGCCGCCGGGGCGGACGGCGGTGCCCACGCGTCAGGCCAAGCTCGGGCTGCGCAACCGGCGAGGACCAGCGCAACGACCCGGGTGAGGCGCCGCCCGCCGGTGCCACGCGTCGGGCCGAGCCCGGGCTGCGCAACCGGGTCGAGACCGCCGCCCGGGCCTGGGAGCACGGGATCGCGAACGAGGGACCGGCGCGTCCCGGCGGTGTTCCGGGCCGTTATGATCGTCGATCATGACCGATTGGGGCCTCGCGCTCGTGCGGGGCCAGCGCCTACGCGACCCGGTCCTCGCGCGCGTGGCCCAGCGTCGCGCGCGCGGCCAGGATGTGGGCCCGCATCACCGAGCCGGCCCAGGCCCGGTCGCGCGCCTCGAAGGCCTCCACCAGCTCCCGGTGGTGCAGCATCGAGCGGGCCATCGCGGCCTCGTCGTAGCGGCGGAAGGTGTGGTTCACCAGCGGGGTCTGGACCACTGCGCCCAGCAGGGCGCTGAGGCGGCGGTTGCGCCCCGCCTCCAGGATGATCGCGTGGAACTCGGTGTTGCACATGGCGACCCGGTCCGCGCGGTCCGAGGCGGGCACCGCGGCGTGCTGCTCCATCGCCGAGCACAGCTCGCGCAGCCGGTCGGTCTCCACGGCGGTGATGCGCGCCGCGGCCAGCTCGGCGCCGTAGCCCTCCAGCAGGGCCCGCAGCTCGAAGATCTCCTCCAGGTCCTGCCCGGTCCAGGACGGCACGGTCGCGCTGCGGTTGGCCTCCCAGTCGATCAGGCCCTCGGCGTGCAGGCGGCGCAGCGCCTCCCGGATCGGGGTGCGGCTCACCCCGACCGTGGACGCGAGGTCCTCCTCGGACAGCTTGTCGCCCGGCCGGTAGACCTGCTCGAGGATGCGACTCTTGATCGAGTCGTACGCCTGCTGCGAAGCCCGCCCCATGGAAACCTCCAGAGCTAGACGGACGCCGTGGAGCCCGCGTTGACGGTGTACTCGGCGCCGGTCACCTGACGCGACGCCGGGCCGGCGAGGAAGCGCACGACGGCGGCCACGTCGGCCGGCTCGTTCATGCGGCCCAGCGGCAGGCGGCGCATCTCGTGCACGAAATGGTCGGCGGCCGCGTCGACGTCGATGCCGAGGTCCCGCGACAGCGAGGCGAGGAAGGTCTCCATCGTGGACGTGCGGGTCGGGCCCGGCGCGACGGTGTTGACGCGCACCCCGGCCGGCCCGAACTCCATCGACAGCGCCTTGGCCAGGGCCAGCAGCGCGGCCTTGCTCACCGCGTAGTCGACCAGGTACGGCTTGGGGTGCCGCGCCCCCTCGGAGCCGATGTTCACCACGCTGCCGCCGCCCCGCGCGGCCATGCGCGGGATGACGGCCCGGCACAGGCGCACGCACGACATGACGTTGATGTCCCAGGTGCGCTGCCAGGCCGCGTCGTCGATGGCGGCGAACGACTCCCGGTAGGGCGCGACGGCGACGTTGTTCACCAGGATGTCGGCGTCGGCCGCGGCCTCGGCCACGAGCGCGGCGCCGGACGGGGTGCCGAGGTCGGCGGTGACGGTACGGATGCCGGAAACGCCGTCGCAGGCGGACGGGTCGAGGTCGGCGGCCACGACACCGCAGCCCTCGGCCGCGAACATCCGGGCGATCTCCAGCCCGATGCCGGAGCCGGCCCCGGTGACCACCGCCGTGAGACCCGCGATCGAGTCAGTCATCATCACTCCAGAAGTACGATTCGCCCTGGACCGCGACCCCGGCCGCCAGCACGGCCTCGGTCGCGAACTCGGGCTGCCACAGGTCACGCCACGCCCACAGCCGCCGGGTCAGCCGCTCCAGCCCGAGCTCCTGGGTCACCCCGATCGCGCCGTGGACCTGGTGGGCGATGCGGGCCACGGCCCCGGCCGCCCGCGCGGCGACCGCGTGCGCGCTCAGGACCGCGACCTCGTCGTCCACATCGGACAGCGCGGCGCCGAGCGCGGCGCCGGCGAGCACCGACTGGGCGTGGGCCTCGGCGACGAGCGCGGACACGGCCTGGAAGCGGGCGATCGGCTTGCCGAACTGCACGCGGGTCTCGGCATATTCGGCGGTACGCCGGGCCGCCCCCTCGATCGCCCCGGCAAGCCGCGCGGTGTGCAGCACCCGCCAGCGCAGGAGCGCATCGCCGCCCTCGGCACCGTCGACGAGCAGCTCGTCGACCGGCTCCCCCGCCAGGTTCTCCCCGGGACGAAGGCCGTCCGCGGCGACGACCCCGCCCGAGGGCACCAGCACGGTGGCGCACCAGCGGCCCCACGGCACCAGCAGTTCCCCGCCGCCGAGCGGCAGTCCCACCCCGGTCGCGCCGCCCAGGGCACCCGCGTACAGCTCCGGAATCGGCGCCGAGAGCCCCGCGGCCGAGACGGCCCGCACGACTCCGGCGAGATCGGCGAGGTCGCCGCCGTAGGAGGGATCGAGGGCCAGCTGGTGCCATTCCTCGTCCCGGGCCGTGCGGAACACGGCCTCCATGTCCGGGGCGGCACGCAATGCGACGACGGCCGCCGCGGCGACGGTGTCCACAGTGGAGCTCATCGGGCGCCCTCCAGCGCCGAGCGCGCGACGACCACGCCGAGGACCTCGGTGGTGCCGCCGCGCAGCGAGAACCCGGGCGCGGACAGCTGCGCGTCGGCGAGCATCGCGGCGAAGCGGGGCCACGCGGCCGCGCCGACGTCGGCCCGGGTGAGCTCGCGGGCCGCCTCGATGACGTCGACCTCGAAGCGGTTGCCCAGCAGTTTCAGGGTCGCCGCGGCCGCGATCGGCGCCTCCCCCGCGTCCATGCGCGCGGCGACCTGCCGGCCCAGCGCGCGCAGGGCGGTGAGCCGGGCGACGAGCTCGCCGAGCCGCCACCCGCCGCCGCTGTCGAGCATGAGGCGCAGCAGCGGGTACGTGCTCAGCACCCGCTCCGGGCCGCCCCGCTCGAAGGAGAGCTGCTCGGTGACCTGGGTCCAGCCGTCGCCGACGGTGCCGAGCACCCACGCGTCGGGCACGGTCGCGCCGTCGAGGAAGACCTCGCAGAAGTGCCCGGGGCCGCGCAGGTCGGGGATGCGCCGGACGGTGACACCGGGCTGGTCGAGGTCGAGGACGAACTCGGTCAGTCCCTCATGGCGTTTCGTACCGTGCGCGGTGCGCGCGAGGACGTAGGCGTGCGTGGAGCGGTGCGCGTTGCTGGACCAGACCTTCTGCCCGTGCAGTTCCCAGCCGCCGTCGACGCGGGTTGCCCGGGTGCGCACGGAGGCGAGGTCGGAGCCGGCGTCGGGCTCGCTCATGCCGAGGCAGAAGCGGGCCTCGCCGGACGCGATCCGGGGCAGGATGTGCCGCCGCAGCTCCTCGGTCCCGAGCCGCGCGACGGCGGGGCCGATCTGCCGGTCGGCGATCCAGTGCGCGGCGACGGGCGCCCCGGCGCGCAGCAGCTCCTCGGTGAGCACGAACCGCTCGGCGAAGCCGCGGCCGTGCCCGCCGTACTCGGGACTCCAGGTGAGCCCGATCCAGCCCTCGGCCCCGAGCAGCCGGGTGAAGTCCTCGTCGTAGCCGGCCAGCCACGAGTCGCAGCGGGGCTCGAATCGCCCCTCGCGCCGCCACTCGTCCAGCCGCGCCCGGATCTCGGCGCGTTTCACGTACTCCTGCCCAGGATCTCGTCGTTGTGCTCGCCCAGGGTCGGGGGCGGGCGGTAGGCGACGGTCGGCGTCGCCGAGAACCGCATCGGCGCGGCGATGGTGCGCACGGTGCCGACGGCCGGGTGCTCGACGAGCGAGACGACGCCGCGGGCGAGCAGGTCCGGGTCCTGCAGCAGCTCCTCGTAGCCGGCCAGGGGCGCGCACGGGATGTCGAGCTCGTCGAGGACCTTCAGCCACTCGCCGGTGGTGCGGGTCAGCATGATCTCGCCGACGATGCCGTAGAGCGCGTCGGCGTTGGCGATGCGCTTGCCGACGGTGTCGAAGCGCTCCTCGGCGAGGACGGCGCCGCGGCCGGCCCGGTCGAGGAAGCGCCGCCACTGCGACTCGGTGTAGATCATCACGCAGAGGTGGCCGTCGCGGGTGCGGTACGGGCGCCGGTTGGCCGCGGCCGTGCGCGGGTAGACGGGCGGCCCGGTCGGCGGCTCGAACGTCCAGCCGTCGAGCTGCTCCAGCAGGCCGAAGGCGAACATGGTGTCGAGCATCGGCACCTCGACCCGCTGGCCCTGGCCGGTGGCGTCGCGGTGGCGCAGCGCGGCGAGGATCGCCACGGCGGCGGTGATCCCGGCGAGCTTGTCCGCGACCGGGGTGATGACGTATCCGGGCTCGTCCTGGTTGATGCTCTGCAGGGCGGCCAGGCCGGAGGCGCCCTGGATGATGTCGTCGTAGGCGGGGCGGTCCGCGTCCGGGCTCTGCTCGCTGAAGCCGGGGATGGCGCAGTACACCAGGCCGGCGTGGGCCGCGGAGCAGTCCTCGTAGGACAGTCCGAGCCGCCGGGCCGCGCCCGGGCGCATGTTGTGCACGAGCACGTCGGCGGTGGGCACGAGCCGGGCGAAGTCGGCGCGGCCCGCCTCCGACTTGAGGTCGAGCACGACGCTGCGCTTGCCGCGGTTCATGTTCAGGAACACGGCCGCCATGCCGGGGACCGTGGTGGCGCCGAGGTGCCGGGCGATGTCCCCGCCGGGCGTCTCGATCTTCACCACGTCGGCGCCGAGGTCGGCGAGCAGGAGGGTGCAGTACGGCCCGGAGAAGGTGCTGGTCAGATCGAGCACCCGGACGCCGTGCAGCGGGGCGCTCACCGCTGGGCCCGCCGGCGCAGCGACCACATCTGCGAGGCGCGCTCGGCCTCCATCGCCTGCTCCCACTCCACCGCGGACGGCCCGGCCGAGCGGCGGAACGAGGCGGTGATGCGCCGGCTCAGCTCGGGGTCGGCGGGCGCGGCCGCGGCGAGGGCCAGGGCGTGCGCGTCGACCTCGTCGTCGGCGACGCACGCCCAGGCCAGCCCGGTGCGCACCGCGGCCGGCCCGTCGAGCTCCTGGCCGAGCAGCGTGAGCGCGGCGGCGCCGGAGCCGCCGAGCGCCGCGGCGGCGAGCAGCAGGTGCCCGCCGCCGGGGTGCAGGCCGATGGCGCCGAAGCCGGCGAGGATGCGCGCCCGCTCGGCCACGACCCGCACGTCCGCGGCGAGCAGCAGGTTCACGCCCGCGCCGACGGCGGCGCCCCGCACGGCCGCGACGACCGGCACCCCGAGGCGGCCGAGGCGGTAGAAGGAGTCGTACACGACGCCGAGGTCGGCGTAGCGGCGCGGGTCGGCGGGGTCCTCCGCCACGTCGTCGAGCAGCGCCCGGTGCGCGCCGGCGCAGAAGTGCCCGCCGTTGCCGCGCACCACCGCCGCCCGCACGCCCGGGTCCGCGTCGACGCGGGCGACGACCTCGCCGAGCTCGCGCGCCATGTCGAGGGTGAGGGCGTTGCGCCGGCCGGGCGCGTCGAGCGTGATGACCGCGACGCCGTCGGTGACCTCGAGGCCGACCTCGGCGGCGGTCACCCGAGCACCGCCAGGCCCGCCCGCGCGACCTCCATGTCCTGCGTGTAGTGCCCGCCGCTGACCCCGATGCCACCGACGACCGCCCCGTCGACCTTGATCGGGAAGCCGCCGCCGAAGGTCACCAGGCGGTCGATGCCGGCCGGGGCGCCCATGGCGAGCGGGCCGTCGTCCTTGATGAAGTCGTACCACCCGTCGCTGGACAGGCCGAAGCCGACCGACGTGTACGCCTTGTCCTGGGCGAGCTGGACGGTGACGAGGGGCGCGCCGTCCATGCGCTGGAAGGCCTTGAGCACGCCGCTGTCGTCGCACACGGCCACGGTGACGGGCAGCCCCATCGACTCGGCCTGCGCGACGGCGGCCTCGATGGCGGCGACCGCGGCCGCGTGCGCGATGGTCGCCTTGCTGACCACCGTGGACGAGGGCGGCACCGGGGCGGTGGACTCCTCCTGGTAGGGCAGGAACGGGTCCCGCTTGCGGCCGCCGCTGCGGCGGGTCCGCTGGTAGCCGAGGTTGGCGCTCATGACTGCTGCTCCTCCTTGATGCCGAACATGCGGGCGATGCGCTCCTCGGCGAAGCGGGACACGCCGCCCTCGCGGGAGACCGAGCGGACGCCCTCGACCTGCAGCAGGGCGGGGCGGACCAGGGCGCCCATGGTGACCGGGGCCGACGGGCAGGCCCGGCAGCGGCCCTTGAAGCTGATGTGGGCGTTGCCCTCGTCGTTCACCTCGACGGTGATGCCCCCGCCGTGGGCCTCGACGAGCTGGCGGACCTTGCCCTCGAGGGCCTGGTCGGCCGCCCGGTTGACCTCAGCGACGTCCACGGCGCACCGCCTTCTTGGCGGAGTCGGCGGAGCCCTTGCCGTACAACTCCTGGACCTTCGCCTCGACGTCGATGCCCATCATCTTCGCGTAGTTGAGGCCGAAGATCTTGGCCTTGATCTCGTCGGTCAGCTCCGGGTAGCCGTAGCCCTCCTGCAGGTCCTCGGGCATCGTCATCTCGGCGAACAGGTCGATGTAGGCCTGCACCTTCGGCCAGACGAACGCCTCCGAGCCCCACAGCAGCCGATCGGCGCCGACGTGCAGCAGGCACTTGCCGATCGCGTGCAGCGCGGGGCGGGGCGCGACCGGGTACTGGTTGATCCACGCCGTCAGCGCGAGGTGGATGTTCTCGTAGCGCGAGGCGATGTTGATGGTCTCGTCGATGAACGGCTCGCCGAGGTGGTGCACGATGAAGTTCATCTCGGGGAAGTCCTGGGCGGCCCGCTCGAGGTCGTAGGGGGCCAGGTCGATGATGTGCTGGGTGTTGAACGCGAGTCCCTTGTGGAACTGCACGTTGTTCACCCCGTTCTCGAGGCAGGTCTCCCAGATGGGGTAGGCCATGTCGGGGTCGTCGATGCGCCACGAGACCCCGCCGGAGTGGGCCTGGTAGAACTTGAAGCTGACCGCGCCCCACTCCTTGATCTGGCGGACGGCCTCCTTCTTGGCGCCGTAGCGGCCGTGGGTGATCGGGTCGACGCCGCCGCAGAAGAGCACCCGGTCCGGGTACGCCTCCTTGAGCTTGTAGTTGTTCTCGGCCGGGGAGAAGCCGAGCTTCCAGCCGCCGTGGGAGGGCACCGTCTGGGCCATCGCGATGTCCGTGTCGGACTCGTCGAACATGATGCGGTACGCGTCCTCGACGGACAGCTCACGGTCGGAGATGTCGTCGTAGGGGTAGCCCGGCGCGGAGAACTTCTTGGCGTACTCCACCAGCGCGTTGGTCCGCTGCCGCCCGCCGCCGTACGACTCGTCGAAGTTGTCCTCGGTGAGCTTGTACATGTGGATGGCGTTGTCGAAGATGAAGAAGTCGTTCTTCACGATGTCCCACTTTCCGGGTGTGCTGTGTCTGCTTGCGAAGCTTCGAGCCGTTCGACGTGACGGACGGCCAGCTGACGGCGGCGGCGCACGGCCAGGCCCGCGACGGAGACGCCCACGATGACGGCGACGCCGTTGAAGACGCTCTCGATCCAGGTCGCGGCGCCCAGGTGTTGCAGGCCGGCGATCGTGAAGCTCACGAAGTACGCGGCGATGACGGTGCCGAGCATGTTCACCCGGCCCGGGCGCAGCACCGCCGCGCCGAGGAAGGCCGCGGCGAAGGCCGGCAGGAGGAACTGCTGCCCGACGGCCGGCTGCCCGGAGCCGATCCGGGAGGCCAGCAGGAGCCCGGCGAGCGCGGCCAGCACCGCGGCGCCGACGAACGCGCGCAGGGTGTACGCGTTGACGTTGATCCCAGCCCGGGCGGCCCCGCGCAGGTTGCCGTCCATGGAATACATCCGCTGCCCGAACGGCGTCCAGACGACCGCGAACTCGAGCAGCAGGATCACGACCACGAGGTAGATCAGCGGCAGCGGCACGCCCAGCAGGTCGCCGCGGGCGATCGCGGTGAAGCTCTCCGGGACGTCCTGGAAGATGACCCGGCCGCCGGTGATCATGTAGAGCAGGCCCATGAGCACGCTGCCGGTGGCCAGGGTGGCGATGATGGACTGCATCCCGAAGCGCAGCACCAGCACGGTGTTGAGCAGCCCGACGACGACCGCGGCCGCGAGGACCACGAGGGCGGCGAGCCAGATCGGCACGCCTTTGACCGCGATCAGCCACACCGCGAGCCCCTGGGCCAGGCCCAGCATCGGGCCGACGGAGGCGTCGAGGTAGTGGGCCAGCAGCGGCAGGGTCGCGGCCAGGGCCACGATGACGGTGACCGTCTGGTTGACCAGGATCAGGCGGAAGTTCGTGGTGGTGAAGTACGTCGCCGGGCTCAGGATCGAGAACACGGCGATGACGAGCACGAGCAGGCCGATGAGCCCGAACTTGCTCACGGCGCCGACGAACCACTCCGACGAGCTCTGCCGGGACCGGTCGGCGCTCTGGCGAACGACGACCGGCGGCGGCGCGAGATTGGTGGACATTACGCGGCGTTCCTCTCCAGCGCGGCGGAGCCCTGCACGATGAGCTGCACGCACCGCTCGACGTCCAGCTCGCTGGTCGGGCCGTGGTGGACCTGCCGGCCGCCCTTCATCACCAGCAGCCGGTCGGCGAGCTCGAGCAGCTCGGGGATGCGGTGGCTGATGACGACCACGGCGTACCCGCGGTCGCGCAGCCGCACGATCAGGTCGTTGACCGCCCGGGACTCGGTGGTGCCCAGGGCCGCGGTCGGCTCGTCCATGACCATGACCCGGGGCTCGCCGGCGGCGACGAGCGCCCGGGCGATGGCGACCATCTGCCGCTGGCCGCCGGAGAGCCCCTCGACGAGCACGTTCATGTCGTGCAGGTCGATGCCGAGGCTCTCCAGGACGGTCTGCGTCCGGGCGCGCATGGCCTTCTTGCGCAGGACCGGCAGTCCGGGGACGGTGCCGGTCCACTCGCGGCCCAGGAACACGTTCTCCACGACGCTGAGGTTGTCGCTGAGCCCGAGGTCCTGGTAGATCATCTCGATGCCGGCGGCGCGGGCCCGGCCGATGGTGTGCGGGGCGAGCTGCTCGCCCGCCACCCGCAGGTGCCCGCTGTCCGGCGCGATCGCCCCGCTCACCATGTTCATGAGCGTGGACTTGCCGGCCCCGTTGTCGCCGACGACGCCGAGGATCTCACCCGGCTGTACCTCGAAGGACACATCCGACACGGCACGTACGCGGCCGTACGACTTCGACACGCCGACGACCTCCAGGACCGGCCCGGTCATTGCGCGCTGCTCCACATCTGCGTGTACCGCTCCGCGTAGTTGACGTACGAGTCCCAGTTGACCTTGCCGTCCTTGGGCGCGTTCGACTTGTCGAACACGGTCGCCGGGATGCCCTGCTCGGCGTCGGGCAGCGGCTGCTGACCGGCCAGCAGGCGCACGACCTGGTCGACCGCGGCGTAGGCGTTCCAGCCGCGCACGGCCCCGAAGTCGGCGAACTGGTCACCCTTGGCGACGCTGCCCAGACGCTCCGGCTCGGCGTTCTTCGACATGACCTTGACGTCGGTGCGGCCCGCGGCCTTCAGGGCGGCGATGATGGACTCCACGCCGTTGCCGTAGGGCGTGAAGATGTACTGCAGGTCATTGCCGTACTTCTGGATCAGCGACGTCGTGATGTTCTGCATCTCGATCGGGTCGGTCGCCTGTGCCAGGGTGCGCTCGCGCACCTCGAGCAGCTTGCAGCCGGTGCATCCGGCGAAGACCTTCTTGCTGGTGTTGAGCGCCTCGACCAGGTGCGGGTAGCCGACGTCCCACAGGAACACGGCCTTGGCGGTGCCCTTGCTCTCGGCGATCGCCTTGGTCACCTCGAGCACCGACTGGAAGGTCTCGCGGCTGGAGACGTTCGCGTCGAAGCCGACGGCGCCGCCCTCCTTGACCGCGGAGATGCCGACCGTCGGGATCTTCTGCTTCTTCATCTCGGCGAGGCCGTCGGCGACCTGGTTCTCCGGGATGGCCACGGTGATGACCGCGTTGGGCTTGTCGGCGGCGGCGGTCGAGAACGCCTTCTGGAAGCCCTCCGGCGCGCCCTGACCGTCGAGGATCTTGGTGGTCCAGCCGAGTGACTGGGCGATCGAGGCGGCCTTCTTGCCGACCTCCTCGCAGGAGGTGCCGACCTTGCACACGATGATGTCGACCTTCGCGCCGGCCACCGGCTTGACCGACTTCGTCGGGCCGGACCAGTCCTTGTAGACCTTGATCTTGTCGAGGGTGATGTCCTTCTCGGCGCCCTCGAAGTACAGCAGCCCGCCGGTGCCGGCCTTGATCAGGTCGGCGGCCTGCTGGGTGTAGGTGTCGTTGACCGGGCCCGGGGACTCGCCGGCCGACGAGTTGTCGCCGCAGGCGGCGACCGTGAGCAACAGCGCGGCGCCCAAGGCCGCGACGGCGGGAAGTCTGATCAAGGTGCCCCTCCTAGGGGGACGGGTGGGCGACAAGAGATGTATGCAACGTACGAAATTTCGCTCGCGCCCGACGGGGTGAAGGCGGGCGATCGGCGGCGGCCGTTGTACGCAATGGAACCTAGATCCGCCGCGCGAGAGGTGTCAAGGCTCACGGTCAAAGCGGCAATGCGCGTTGCGCGACCGGATGAGTTGTATGCACCACCGACCGTTGCCTTTCTGTCGAACGGAGCCTAAGTTGCATACAATCGCGAGACCTGGAGGCTACATGACGACCGACACCGAGCTCCCCCTGGCCGATCTGCGCGTGGTCGAGATGGGTCAGCTGCTGGCCGGGCCGTTCTGCGGGCAGCTCCTGGGCGACTTCGGGGCCGAGGTCATCAAGATCGAGGACCCGCGCGCCGGCGACCCGATGCGCCAGTGGGGCCGCGAGAAGCCGCACGGCATGTCGCTGTGGTGGCCGATCGTCGCCCGGAACAAGAAGTCGGTGACCGTCAACCTGCGCAGCGCCGAGGGGCAGGACCTGGTGCGCCGGCTGCTCGCCGAGGCCGACGTGCTCATCGAGAACTTCCGCCCGGGCACGCTGGAGCGCTGGGGGCTCTCGCCCGAGGCGCTGTGGGAGCTCAACCCGCGCCTGGTCATCACCCGGGTCAGCGGCTACGGCCAGACCGGGCCGTACTCCAGCCGCGCCGGCTTCGGCTCGATCGGCGAGGCGATGGGCGGCATCCGCTACGTCATCGGCGACCCCGACCGCCCGCCCGCCCGCTCCGGCATCTCCCTCGGCGACTCGCTCGCCGCCGTCTTCGCCGCGCTGGGCACGCTCGTCGCCCTGCACACCCGCCGCCGCACCGGCCGCGGCCAGGTCGTGGACGCGGCCATCTACGAGGCGGTGCTCGCGATGATGGAGTCGCTGCTGCCGGAGTGGGAGCTGGCCGGCTACCAGCGCGAGCGCACGGGCGCGGTGCTGCCGAACATCTCCCCCAGCAACGTGTTCCCGACCAGCGACGGCGAGAGCGTGCTCATCGCGGCCAACCAGGACGGCGTGTTCCGCCGGCTGGCCGAGGTCATGGGCCGGCCCGACCTCGCCGAGGACGAGCGCTTCCGCACCCACGACGCCCGCGGGCGCAACATGGACCTGATCGACGGGATGATCGCCGACTGGTCGGCGACGGTACCGGCGGCAGAGCTGCTGCACCGCCTCGACGCCGCCGGCGTGCCGGCCGGGCGCATCTACAAGGCCCGCGACATGCTCGCCGACCCGCACTACGCGGCCAGGCAGGCGATCGTGCGCATGGCCGCGCCGGGCCTCGGCGACGTGCCGATGCAGAACGTCATGCCGCGGCTGAGCGAGACGCCGGGCGCGGTGCGGCACACGGGCCCGCAGCTCGGTGAGCACAACGACGAGGTGTTCGGCAAGATCCTCGGCCTCGACGCCGAGCAGACGGCGCGGCTGCGCTCGGCCGGGGTGATCTGAAATGCTGATCGACATCGTCGAGGTGGGACCGCGCGACGGTCTGCAGAACGAAGCGGTGACGGTACCGACCGCCGAGAAGATCGAGTTCGTCCGGCGCCTGGCCGCCGCGGGTGCCCGGCGCATCGAGGTCACCAGCTTCGTGCGGCCCGACCGCGTCCCCCAGCTCGCGGACGCCGAGGAGGTCCTCGCGGGCCTCGACCTGCCGGACGTCACCATCAGCGCTTTGGTCTTCAACGAGCGCGGCCTGCGCCGGGCCGCGGCCGCCGGCGTCCCCGAGGTCAACCTGGTCATGGTCGCGACCGACACCTTCTCCCGGCGCAACCAGGGCATGGTCGTGGCCGACGCCGTGGCCTCCTACCAGCGCCTGGCCGCCCAGGCCCACGACCTCGGCATGCGGGTGACCCTGACGATCGGCGCCTCGTGGGGCTGCCCCTTCGAGGGCGAGGTCGACCCCGGCCGCGTCCTGGAGCTGGTCGGCTCGTTCGAGGCCGACGAGGTCTGCCTGGCCGACACCATCGGCGTCGCGACCCCCGGCCGGGCCACCGCGCTGGTCGGCGCCGTGCGCGACGTGACCGCGCTGCCGGTGCGCTGCCACTTCCACAACACCCGCAACAGCGGCTACGCCAACGCCTACGCGGCCCTGGCCGCCGGGGCCGTGGCCCTGGACGCGAGCAGCGGCGGGATCGGCGGCTGCCCCTTCGCCCCGCGCGCGACGGGCAACATCGCCACCGAGGACCTGGCCTGGGCCCTGCACCGCGACGGCTACGAGACCGGGCTCTCCGTGCCCGGCCTGCTGCACGCGAGCGAGCTCGTGGAACGTACCCTCGGCAGGCAGGTCCCGGCGCTGCTGGGCCGCACCGACCCATTCCCCCAACCGGAGGCGGCAACCGAGTCGTGAACGCGGTCGAACACGCCTACGCCACGCTGCGCAAGGGCATCCTGGACGGCACCTACCCGCCGGGCGCGCAGCTGGCCGAGGTCGAGCTCGCCGGGCACCTGTCGGTCTCGCGCACCCCCGTCCGCGAGGCGATCCGCCGACTGCACTCGGAGGGCCTGATCGAGGTCTTCCCCAACCGCGGCGCCTACGTGCGCACGTGGACCCGCGCGCAGCTCGACGAGCTGTTCTCGGTCCGCGCCCTGCTGGAGGGCCACGCCGCGGCCCTGGCCGCCCAGCACGCCACGGACGCCCAGCGCACCGTGATGGCGGTGCTGTGCGACGACATGGACGAGGCGGCCGCCGAGCCGACCGACATCCAGCGCGTGGCCGGCCTGAACGACCGCTTCCACGCGCTCGTCCACGAGTCCTCGGCCAACTCGCTGCTGCCGGGCATGATCCGCGGCCTGATCCAGGTCCCGGTGGTGCTGCGCACGTTCCTGGGCTACTCCCCCGAACGCCTGCGGATCAGCCTGCAGCAGCACCGCGAGATCCTGTCGGCGATCCGCGCCCACGACGTCCCCTGGGCCGAGTCCGCCATGCGCACCCACATCCTGTCGGCCCGCCACGAGCTCGACGCCTCCTCATGACGACCGGCCGCGCGGCGTAGGACTGGCGCACGGCGGCCGGGTGGCGGGCGGCACGTGGCCGTCCCGCCACCCGGACCGGCTACGCGGTGAAGGCCTTGACCTCCAGGAGGCCGACCGAGTTGGTGCCGTTGGACTGCAGCAGGACCCGCAGGCGAGTCGTGCTCACCGTGGTGAAGGTGACGGTGTTGTACGCGTTCGCGTTGATCGTGTAGCCGGACGCACCCGGCACGTCCACGTAGGCGCTGCCGTTCCAGTACTGCAGCTTCCAGCTCGACGGCAGGTCGATGCCCTGGTTGTCGTCGAACAGGTACACCTGCGCCTTGTTCAGCGACTGGGCCGACGACCACTGCAGCTCCGCCCATTGCTGCCCGCTGTTCGGCCAGGTGCCCCAGCGCGGGTTCACGGTGTCGTTCGACGACGGCGGGTCGATGTTGTCGTTGATGGCGTTCACCGACTCCCACGACGACGTGTAGGAGGCCGACGGGATCGCCTGCGGAGCGACGTTGACGCCGCCGGTGGGAGGGGGTGTCGTCGTGCCGCCGCCGATCGCGAGGTCGGCGGAGGAGAACCCGGTGAAGGACGGGTTGACGTCCGTCTCGCCACCGCCGCCGTCGCACTTGCGGTCCGGGTTGAAGGCGAGGTACGTCCCGGAGCCGCACGCGATCGCGAACTCGGCGTCGCCGCCGACCACGATGTTGCCCGAGAGGTTCGCGCCCGCCTGGATCAGCGCGTTGTCCTTGACGATCGCGTTGCCGCCGACCGTGCCGCCGTTGACCCAGCCGAGGCCCTCGATGCGCGCGTTGCCGGTCACGGTGCCGGCGTACACCGCGGCCTTCGGGCCGACGTAGGCGGTCGACGCCACGCTCGCGTTCGCCGCGACCCAGCCGCCGCCGTTGGCGTGCCAGTGGCCGCCGTTCGTCGCGGCCGGCTTCACGTAGCCGGGCTCGAAGCCCGACGGGGTGGCGCCGGAGACGCGGAACTCGTACGGGAAGCGCCGCGCCTTGTTGTAGCCGTCCAGGAAGGCGTAGTGCGGCACCGCGTTCGGGGTCGCGGTGACGACCAGCCACACCTCCTTCTCGCCGGACTGCAGCTGGAAGTCGATCTGCCCGTCGGTGCCGGTGGTGAGCGCCGAGTACCGCGGCACGCCGTTCTTCACCGCGACGAGCCCGAACGTCCAGCCGGTCGCGCCCGTCTCGGCGTGCCCGCGCAGGCGCAGCTTCACCAGGCCGCCGTCGGTGGCGGGGACGAGCTTGATCTTGTTGAACCCGTAGTCCGCCGGGGCGACGCGGGCGTTGATGCGGAAGTGCCCGAGCGAGGCGTCGACCGCCTCCACGTTGCCGCCGTTGTACGCGTTGTTGAGGAAGCCCGCGCCGTAGACGTTGGTGATGAACGGCATCAGCGTCGAGGAGTTGCCGAAGTCGTACGTCACCGTGCGCGTCGCGTACTCCCCGACGCGCCGGTTCAGCTCGGCCTGGGTGATGCCGGTGATGCGGCGGTACGTCTCCAGCGGATGCTCGTTGCTCTTCGCCTCGTTCCAGATGCGGTTGAACATCGCGAGCCCGTCGCGGTCCTTGATGTACTGCATCAGCATCCAGTTGCCGTAGTGGTGGCGGCTGGAGCTGTAGTAGAGGTTCTCCGAGCGCAACCAGCGGCTCAGGTCACCGGCGGCGGTGGTGGGCAGCGCCTGCATGGCCATGAACTCCGCGCTGGTCTCCCAGAACGTGCCCGCGCTCGCGTCGGTGAAGCCGTAGCCCGAGCGGCCCAGGAACGTGTAGTTCTGGAACACGTGCCCGAGCTCGTGCGCGAGGCCCCAGGAGCCCGGCAGCGCGGCCTTGGGATCGATGTTGATGACACCGACCTTGCCGTCCACGGAACCGCCGGTCGCCCAGGCGTTCAGCTCCGTGCGGTTCCACGTGTTCGTGATGATGACGATGATTTTGTACTGCGCGAGCAGCCCCTGCTCCGGCGTGAACTGCATCGTGTTCACGTAGAACGAGTACAGGTTCTCCAGCTGCGTGATGACGCTGTTCGGGTCGAAGTTGTACGGCGAGGGCGCCGAGGTCGGCGTGGTCCCCGACTTCTCGCCCCACAGCAGGATGAAGTTGTTCGACTCCTTGGTGCGGTTCTGGGCCCACGGCACCTCGCCGGTCTGGGTCCAGCGGGCGGGGATGTAGACGGACTTCGTGGCGGCGGCGGCCGGGCGCGCCTGCAGGGCGACGAGCACGCCGGCGATCACGGCCAGCGCGACCATCGGCGCCAGCCACAGCCGGCGCGCGCGGATATTGACGGGGGTCATGGGCGCACAATGTTCTCCGAAAACCTTTTCGGCGCAACTGCGGCCACATTTAGCGAAAGCTTTTCGGAGCCTTAAGCCGCACCCCGGGACACCCGCCGAAGGTGTCCCGGGGGCACGAAAATTACATCAGCTGTACGACGCCTCGAACTCCGCCGTCACCGTCTGCCCGCCGACCACGCCGGTCGCCCGGACCGTCACGGTGCCGGCCGGGACGGACGCGGCGCGGGAGTTGAACGCCTGGTAGGCCGACTTGCCGGGAGCCACGCCCTCGACCGTGCGCGAGCCGTACGGCGTGACCAGCTCGATGGTGAGAGGCACGCTGTCGTCGTTGCGCGCGTTGACCGAGACGTAGACGGTCGCGCCGATGCGCTGGGTGCGCGCCTCGACCGCGACGGTGAGCTCCGGCCCGGTGGCGAGCTCCTGGCGGGCGGCGTTCGCCGCCGCGACCACCGAGTCCTTCTCGGCCGCGGAGAGCAGCGAGCCCGCCAGGGTGGTGACCGCCGCGACGAACTGGGTGTGCGTGGCGAACGGGGCCTGGTCCCACAGCAGGTCGAGGAACGTCGGGCCGTCGGTGCCGGGGGACGTGACGCCGGAGACGGGCACGTCGTAGTTCGGCAGCCCGTCGTTGCGCTTGCGGTTCGGCACCCCGGTGTCGATGGAGCCGAAGACGATCGTCGGCTCGACCCGGCGGAAGTAGGAGGACGCGGCCTGGCTGTCGCTGATGTAGTACGGCCGCAACGAGAACCCGCCCGCGGCGAACGTCTGGTCCCCGGCCGCCGTGACCGCCCCGGCCGTGACCGCCGCGCGCGTGTAGTCGCCGTCGCGCTTGAGGTGCTTGTAGAGCGACAGCTCCCGCCAGGCCCCGCTGCCCGGGTTGCCGAGGATCTGCAGCAGCACCGGCCCCCAGAAGAGCGCCTGGGTGTCGGGCCGGTCGATGGCCCGCTCGACGCGGACGCTGAACGGCATCCGGATCTCGACCACGTCGCCGGGGCTCCAGGTGCGGCTCAGCGTCACGTACGAGCCCGGCTGCGCGTTCAGGTTCTGCGCGGTGCCGTTGACGGTCACCGTGAAGCCGCGCCGCACCCAGCCCGGCACCCGCAGCTTGACGTCCAGCGGCCCGGACCCGTTCACCGTGAGCTTCGTGCGGTCCTCGCGCGGGTACGACGTCGCCTGCGTGATCGTGAAGCCCTTCTCGGCCCACGTCAGGGTCGAGGGCAGGTAGAGGTTCACCCACAGCGTGCCGCCGTCGTCGGACTTGAGGTAGACGGTCTCCTGGTACTTGGTGTGGTTCTCCAGCCCGGTGCCGCCGCAGCAGGTGCCGGTGTTGCCGTAGCTGCGCACGGTGCCCGCCGCGAGGGGCTGGAAGTAGGTCACCCGCGGGTCGGAGGTCGAGTCGGTGTCGGCCCGCGAGCCCGGGATCATGTTGACGAGGGCGCGCTCGTAGTAGTCCATGTACGCCGGGTCGTGCTCGTGCAGGAAGAGGTTGCGGGCCAGCTTCATGACGTTGTACGTGGTGCAGGTCTCCGCACCGCTGGTCGGCACCGAGTTGGCGATGTCGTCGCGGTTCTGGAACAGCTCGAGGTTGTTGTTGGAGCCGGGGTAGTTGCCGCCCGTGCCGCCGTGAGCGAACATGCGGTGCGGCACGACCATGCCGTAGAAGTTCTTGGCCGCGGCGAAGTACTCCTGGCCCCCGCCCTGCTCGAAGATGCGCATGTAGCCGATGAACTGCGGCACGTGCGTGTTGGCGTGCAGGCGCTCGGCGCGGCGGCGGCCCGGCCGGTTCTGCGGCGTGACGACGAGGATGTCGCGGTTCTCGACGCACGCGCCGAAGAGCGACTCGCGGTTGTCGAAGCACTTGGCGGTGTCGAGGTGCTTCGGGTCGCCGGTGAGCTGCGCGATCTCCGGGAAGACCTCGTTGGCGCCGCCGAACTCGCCGCCGATGTAGAGGTCCCACATGTAGTTGAGGTCGTCGCGGGTCAGCGGGCCGGTGTAGCCGGGGTGGTTCTTGTCCCCGATGGTGAGCGCGAGGTGGGCCCAGTCCGCCATCTTCGTGACGACCTGGAGGGCCTGGGCGTTGCCGGTGTGGTAGTACGCGTCCAGCAGCCCGCGCATGATCTTGTGCTGGGTGTACCAGGGCGCCCACGTGTTCGTCTCGGCGTTGCCACCGTAGACGGCCCAACGGGGCGGGCCGAGGCGCAGCACCGCGTCCTCCGGGATGGCGCCGAGGTAGCCCGGGAACGTCGGGATCCAGTCCGCGGCCCCGGCCGTCGAGGCGGCCACGATGCCGGCGTCACGGCCGTTGGGCGAGCCGTCCTTGAGCGCGCTGCCGTCGGTCTCGTCGAACTTGTACCACGCGATGTTGCCCCCGCCGGTGCTCCCGGCCGGGGAGTCCAGCATGGACAGCAGCTCGGTCTGGGTCAGCGCCCGGTCGAAGATGTGGAACTCGTCGACGGTGGCGTCCAGGAACGGGTCGCCGTAGGCCGACCGCCCGATCCACCGGTTGCCGGGGTTGCCGAGGTTGGACGGGTTGAGCGTCATGTTGGCGTTGGTGCCGACCGGCTGCGCGTTGACGTACATCGTGCCGGTCTTGCCCGACAGCGTCACCGCGATGTGCACCCACTGGTTGGTGGGCAGCGCCGCGCTGCCGTTGATCTGCTGCTCCTGGCCGGAGCCGCCGACGGTGATGGCGAAGCGCGGCACGTTGCCGGTCACGCCCGCCCGCGGGGTCAGGAACATGTTCACGGTCGTGCTCTGGCCGAAGTCGAACAGCCGCGTCCAGCTCGCCGTGGAGGCGAGGTTGATCCAGGTCGCGATGGTGAAGTCGGTGAGCTGGTTGATCGCTTCCTGGGGCAGGGTGCAGTACTGCGCCTTGCTCGTGCCGTTGAGCTTGAGCGCGTTGCCGAACCGGCCCTGCACCCGGCCGATCTGCGGCGGAGGCTGCTCCCCGCCGCCGCCCGGGCTGTTGCCCATGCGCGCGGTGATGGCGGCCTGGCACGCGGCCAGCTCCCCGACCATCCAGTCGAGCTTGGTCTTGTAGACGGCCTCGCCCTGGTCGGCGTAGGCCTGCGCGAGCGAGGTCATGTAGTGCCCGGCCCAGTGGCCGCTCAGCAGCCCGCCGTCCTCCCAGCCGCCGGGCACCGAGACGCCCGACGGGTTCGGCCGGCCCGCCTGGTTGTTGAACAGCACCAGGAACCGGCGCTCGTCGAAGGCGCGCAGGAACGCCTTGGTGCGGTCGCGCTTCTCCTGGAAGAGCCCGCTGCCCAGCCGGACCTCGCCGAGCTGGAACGGGCGGACGGGGGCGGTGCCGCCCGGCCCGGGCTGGGGCGGGACGGTGGCGGCGGCAACGGGGGCGGCAAGGGCGGATTCGGGCATGAGCAGGCCCCCGCCGGCAACGGTGGCGGCACCGAGCGCGGAGGCCTGCAGAAACTGACGTCGATTGGCCATGGATCGATTGTTAGCGCTAACGCGTACGTAGGTCAACATTCATTTTGACGTGCTCAGATTTGCGTTGTTAGCGCTAACAATTCCTTCTTCCCGAGCGGCGGCGAGCAGCGCGGCGAGGCGGGACCGACGACGGCGGCGCACCCAGCGCAGGACGAAGAACACGGCGACGAGCAGCGCCACGAGGAGCAGCTGCGGCCACGGCACCACCCACGCCGACACCGCGACCGTGGACGGCACCACCTGCGCGCCCGGCCCGGCCTCGCCGATGACCTGCGGGGTGAGCTCGACCGTGGTCGTCACCCGGAACAGGCCCCAGACGCCGCGCACCCGGGCCTCGGCCTCGCGGCTCCCGCCGGGCAGCAGCTCCCCCGCCTGCACCCCGGCCGTGCTGTGCCGGGCGCCGAAGAGCTCGGCGACGGAGGTGCCGGCGCGGGCGTCGACCCGCACGTTGCCCGCGTTCGCGACGGTGTAGGTGACGCGGACCGAGCCGGGGGTGAACGGGTTCCAGGAGCGCTCGAACCTCACGGCCAGCCCGTGCCCGCTGAGCGAGGCCCGGACCGTGCCGCTGGTGCGCAGCATCACCCGGAAGCCGACGCGGCTGTCGACCGCGACCGTGCCGGAGTCGCTGAGCACCGACGCGGCGATGCCGGCCGGGTGGTCGCCGGGGGCGGCGTCGCGCGGCACCGTGACGGTGAACGGCACCACCTTGGTCTCGTTCGGCCCGACGGTGATGCTCTTCTGCACCGTGATCCAGGTGCCGCCGTCCTTCGAGGGCTGGTCGGCGGGCAGCATGTTGAAGCGGCCCTTGTCCGTGAGGTAGCCGTCGGCGGCCGACAGCGCGAAGACCGCGGAGGTCTTGCCGAGGTTGCGCACGGCCATGTGCTCGGTGACGGCCTGGCCCGGGTCCAGGGTTCGCTCGACCCACCGCCGGCCGTCCGGCCCGCCGGCGTCGGCGGGCTGGACGGTCCAGGTCATCGTGCCCGGGTCGGCGAGCGCGGGGATCGGCATCAAGGGGACGGCCAGGACCGCGGCGAGCACCACCGCGGTCCGGGCCAGTAGACGGGACATCTACTCGAACAGGGAGATGGTCAGGGTCGCGTGGTAGGAACCGGCCGCGACGTCGGCGGGGGTGCGCAGGAAGAGGTCGGCGTTCACGTCGTACGCGCCGCCGGCGACCGCCGCCGAGTCGTACGTGGAGACCAGCAGCTCCTGGTCCTTGAGGCCGACGTTGTTGCCGGGCTGGGTCGGGTCGTCGAGGACGGTCACGACCTCCTCGCCCTCCGCGACCTGGCCGGTCTCGCCGCCGTCGATCAGCCGCGGCTTCCAGCCGAGGTGGTCGGCGGTGATCGCGGGCTGCCCCGCGGTGCCGGTGAAGGCGCTGGACGTGCCCAGGACCGCCCAGCTCGCCCCGGCCGGGATCTCGTCGCCGGTGCGGGTGTCGGTCACCCGGACCGTCGGCAGGGTGCCGGTGAACTGCCGCACGAGGGCGGTGGAGCCGTTCTCGGCCAGGGTCACCGCGTTGCCGGCGACGCTCAGCGCGAGCACGCCGGGCTGGTGGATCGCGGGGATGTCGACGGTGACCTGGACGTCGCTGGAGTCTCCCGGGTCGGCCGAGGCGACGCCCGCGAAGGCGGCGCTTCCGGCCAGCACCGCGGCCCAAGTGGCCACGTGGAGTCGGGCGCGTGCGTTCATGCTGCTCCTAACAGGTGAGGGTGCCGTAGTCGGCGGTGATGGGGGCGGTGCCGGTGACGCGGACGGTGACCGTGCCGGCCGGCATGGTCGTGGTCCGGACCGGGAAGGACTGGTAGGCGCTGGCGCCGGGCGCGACGGCCGCGAACGAGCGGTCGCCGTAGGCGGTCTCGACGGCCAGGTCGAGCGCCGCGCCGCCGTCGTTGTGCGCCTGCACGGCGAGGTACGCCTTGCCGGCGATGCACCGGGGCTGGACGGTCACCGTGACCGGCGCGACGGGCTGGGTGCCGGGGTCGTCGGCGAAGACCCGCCACTCGGTGATCGCGACCGCCGAGTAGGTCGTGCCGTTGCCGTTCGCGCTGACGGTGGCCCGCAGCCGGCTGGTGGTGACGGGGGTGAAGGTGACGGTGTTGAAGGCCGTCGTCGAGGTGCCGTAGGTGGCGGTGATGTCCTGCCAGGCGGTGCCGTCCCAGTACTGGAGCTTCCAGCCGTCCGGCTCGGCCACACCGTCGCCGGTGCCGCGGTTGGAGTCCTTCCAGAACTTGAGCTCGGCGCCGGTGAGGCGGATGGGGCGCGCCCAGTCGTACTGCACCCACTGCGTCGCCGGGCGGCTGCCGGACCAGGTGCCCCAGATCTGGGCCTGGGCCGGGTTCGCCGGGTCCGCGTTGTCGTTGAGCGCGGTGACGCTGTTCCAGGACGCCGTGTAGGACGCCGTCGGGGTCGCGATCGGCCCGACGTTGCCGGACAGCGGCCCGGACAGGTCGGCCGCGATCGTCGCCGTCTTCGCGGTCTCGAGGTTCCCGGCGTTGTCCAGCGCCCGGAACGACACCGTGTGCTTGTTCGAGTCGGGTGCGGAGACCGGTCCCGTGTACGTGACCCAGGCCCCCGTGTCGACGGCGTACTCGATGCGGGCGACGCCGGAGGTGGCGTCGGCCGCGCTCACGGCAACGCTCCGTCCGGTGACCGTCGCGGTGCTCACCGGCGCGGTCGCGTCGATCCGCACCGCCAGCGATGCCGGGGCCGAGGTGTTCCCGGCCCGGTCGGTGGCCGTGGCGCTCACCGTGTGCCGGCCGTCACCGGAGACGGTCACGTCCGTGTAGCGCACCGGCGACGCGGAGACCGGCGCCCCGTTGTCCACCGTGGACGTCAGGGTCATCCGGCCGCCCCGGTCGTCCACGGCCGCGGCCCGCACCTTGACCGCCGAACGGAACCAGCCGTCCGTGCCGGCGCTGCCGCTCGGGGTGAGCGTCAGCGTCGGGGCCGTCACGTCTCCGGCGGTGTCGCCGGGCGAGATCACCGTGACCGTCGCGGTGACCTGGCCGGCGGCGTAGCCCAGGACCGAGCCCTTGACGGTGAACTGACCCGGCTGGTCGGCGGTGACCGCGTCCCAGTAGACCGGGATCTGGAGCGTCTCCGCGCCGAACGTCACCGGAACCGTCCCGGGCAGCTCGGTCTCGCCGACCTCGACGGTGATGGCCGGGGCGGTGACCGAGGCCGGCTGGGCCGCGAGCACCTTCCATTCCTCGACGGCGACGGCCGAGTAGGTGCTGCCGTTGGTCGAGGCGTCGAAGACGGCGCGCACCTGCGTGGTGGTGACCGGGTCGAACGTGGTGTTCTGCAAGCCCGCGGTCGCGGTCGGGTAGCCGCTCGGGTTCGGCACGTCGGCCCACTGCCCGGTGGCGAGGTTCCAGTACTGGATCTTCCACCGGGCCGGGGCCGCGACGCCGACGCCGCTGCCCTGGGGCTGGTCGTTCCAGAAGTCGATCTGCGAGCCCGAGATCCGCATCGGGGAGTCCCAGGTGTACTGCACCCACTGCTGCGCCGGGTTGTTCCCCGTCCAGGTGCCCCACATGTCCGGCGGGAGCGGGTTGGCGCGCACGATCTCGTCGTTGAGCGCCTTCACCCAGTACTGCGTCGGCACCGGGTCGTTGGAGACGGTGACCTTGGCCTCCTGGGCGATGTTCGCCCGCGGGGTGCGGTCGCGCTGCTTCACCGGCGTCTGGACGACCATCTTCATCCGCGGCGGGGACTGGGTGTCGTCCCACTCCACCTTGTCGATGGCGACCGAGCGGCGGAAGTGCCCGCCACCCACGGCGTCGGCGGTGTGGTAGGTGATGTACCACTGGCCCTTGTACTGGATGATGCCCGGGTGGCTCGTCGTCGACGACACCGGCGCGAGCACCGTGCCGCGGTAGGTCCACGGGCCCGACGGCGACGCCGCGGTCGCGTACGCGATGCACGCGTGGTAGTTCGCCGGGGTGCACGACGAGGTCGGGCCGGCGTTGTTGCCCGCGTAGGCGAGGTAGTACGTGCCGTTGCGCGCGAAGAGCCAGGGTGCCTCGAAGAACCCGGTGAGCCCGGTGACCGTCTTCTGGGTGCCGACCGGCGTCTTCATGTCCGCGGCGTACTCGAGCACCCGCAGCTGGCCGAAGGTGCCCCAGTAGACGTAGACGTGACCGTTCTCGACGAGGATGGTCGGGTCGATGTTCTGGATGTCGTTCGCCGTCGGCACCCGCTGGGAGATCAGCGGGCCCCCGATGTAGTCGGTCCACGGCCCGGTCGGGCTGTCGGACACGGCCAGGCCGATGGCGAACTTGTCCGCGGCGGTGCTGGTGCGCTCGCTCACGGGCAGGTACCAGTAGTAGCGCCCGTCGGGGCCCTGGACCACCTGGCCGGCGTAGGCGCGGCCGGCCGTGGCCCAGGCGAACAGCGTCTCCGGGCGGGCCAGCGACGGGTAGTGCGTCCACTGTCCACTCTGGACGTCACTCGTGCGGAACGCGCCCCACTCGTTCATCTGGAAGTCGTTGGTGGTGGGGCCGGCCTGGTCGTGGCCGGTGTAGATGTAGAGGTCGTCGCCGGCCACCAGCGGGGCCGGGTCGGCCGAGTAGTAGCTGCCGTCCGCGAGGATCGGGTTGCCTTGATGGGTGAAGGTGTACGACGTGTCGGCGGCCTGGGCCGGGCCGGCCGGGCTGACGAGCAGCCCGGCCAGCACGATCCCCGCCACCGCCGCGAGGCGGAGGGGTTTCAACTGAGCCGTCCTAACAGGTGGAGGCGGTGTAGGGGGCCTTGATCTCCATGGACCCGCCGGGGCCCGTGACCTTCACCGTGGCGCTGCCGGCCGGCACCGAGGCGGTGCGGGCGTTGAACGACTGGTAGGCGGTCTTGCCCGGGGCGACGCCGGTGACCGTCCGCGACCCGTACGGCGTGACCAGCTCGATGGTGAGCGTCTGGTCGTCGGCGTTGCGGGCGTTGACGGACACGTAGGCGGTGCCGGCGATGCACTGGGTCTTGGCCTGCACCTCGACGTCGAACTGCGGCGTCGCGGCGCCCGGCACGTCGTACACCTCCCACTCCTGCACGCCGGGCGCGCCCTTGCCCTCCTCGGTCCCGCTCGCGGTGAGCAGGGCCCGCAGCTTCGTGGTCGTGATCTTCTTGAAGGTCACCGTGTTCCACTCGGTCGCGGAGGTGCCGTAGGCGGTGGGCTGCTCGACGTCGGCCCAGGTGCCCGCGTCGGTCCAGTACTGCAGCTTCCAGGTCTTCGGCGGGGCCACCCCGGCGCCGGAGTCGTCGAGGTCCTGGCTGAACCAGATGCGGGAGCGGTCGACGGTGACGGGCGCGGCCCAGTCCAGCTGGATCCACTGCTCGCCGACCTGCGGCCAGGTGTTCCACACGTCGGTGTTCGGCCCGACCGGACCGGTGGGCTGCACGCCGTCGTTGATGTTGTCGGCGGTGACCCAGCCCGGGGTGTAGGACGCGGACGCGGTGGCCGTGCGGGCCACGTTGACCGGCGCCTGACCCGCCGGCACCTGCACGGTGCCGGTGGCGGAGGTGTTGCCGGCCTTGTCCACGGCCCGGTAGTCCACCGTCGTCGCGGAGGAGCCGATCGGCACCGGGCCGGACGCGGTGGTCCAGTCCTGGGTCACCACGCCGCCGACGGTGAGCCGGTACTGCACGGCGCCGATGCCGGACAGCGCGTCGGTGCCCGTGATGGTCACCGACCGGCTGCCCGCGTCGAAGGCCGCGGTCGCCGTCGGCGCAGTCCGGTCGATGCCGACCGTCCGCTCGGTCACCGCCGAGACGTTGCCCGCCTTGTCGGTGGCCCGCGCCTTCACGGTCGTCGAGCCCTCGGCCGAGATCGTGACCGGTCCGGTGTACGCCTGGAAGGCGCCCGATCCGACGGCGATCTCGAGCTTCGGCGCCGGGTCGGCGTTGTCGGTCGCGGTGGCCGTCACCATGACGTTGGACGTCGTCCAGCCGCTGGCCGGGGCCGGGTCGGCGGTCAGGGTCGCCACCGGCGGGGCGGTGTCGCTCGGCCCGCCGTCGCCGACGGTGACGGTCGCGGTGGCCGTCTTGTCGGTGCCGGCCACCTGGCCGCTCACCTCGAAGGTGTTCGCCGCCGCGTACTTGGCCGGGTCGATCGCCGCCCAGGTGACCGCGATGCCGCTCTGCCGCGAGCCGTCGTTGTAGCCGACGGTGACCCCGGCCGGCAGCTTCGGCGCGACGCCCACCCTGGTCGACACGGCGACCGGGTCGATGGTGTTGATCTGCACCGGGTCGGGGCCGCGCACCCAGACGTGGGCGCTCGCCGTGAGCGTGGTGCCCGCGACGAAGCCGGAGACCGTGAAGTCGCCGACCGCCGCCACCTTCGACGGGTCGATCGTGCCCCAGGCCACCGAGACCGGCAGCGTGGTGCCGTCGGCGTAGGTGACGTCCACCGTGGACGGCAGGGTGGGTGCGACGCCGACCTGGGTCCGCGCGTCCACGCCCTTGATCGAGCTCGCCGCCGTGGCGAAGACCCGCCACTCGGAGACGCCGACCGCGGAGTACGCGGTGCCGGCCGCGTTGGGCAGGGCGTTGAACGTGGCCCGCAGCCGGGTCGTGGTGACCGCGTCGAACGTCACCGCGTTGGTGCGCCCGCGCACGGCCGGGTCGAACCCGGTCCCGTTGGTCACGTCCTTCCAGGCGGTTCCGTCCCAGTACTGCAGCTTCCACGACTTCGGCACCGCGACACCGCTGCCGCCCGTGGTGCTGTCCGACCAGAAGTCGATCGAGGCGCGGTCGACCCGCACCGCCGACGGGAAGTCGTACTGCAGCCACCGGGTCGCCGGCTCGCTGCCGGTCCAGGTGCCCCACAGGTCGGTCTGGGCGCCGCCGCTGAACAGCGAGGGCTTGCCGTCGTTGACCGCGTTGACGTTGTTCCAGCCGGCCGTGAAGCTCGCCGACGCCGTCGCGGTCGCGGCCACGTTGATCTCGCCCTCGGACAGCGCGGTCGCGTTGACCACGACGTCCTTGGTCGAGGTCGCCTGCCCGTTGGTGACGGTCAGGCGCAGCGTGTACCGGCCGCTCTTGGTGAAGCGGGCCACGGTGCTCGGCGCGTTGGCGGGCTCGAAGGCCGCGGAGCCGCCGTCGGGCGCGTCGGCCACCGTCCAGGCCGAGGTCAGCGCCGTGCCCGGGTCACCGTCGTCCTGGGCCAGCCCGATGATGCGGGCCGAGCCGGCCTGGCTGTAGGAGGAGTCGAGCCACGCGTCGGCCAGCGGCGGGTTGTTCACGGCCGCGGGGGCCGCGACGCCGGTGCCGAACGCCTGCACCTCCTTGATGCCGGTCTTCGCGCCGGGGGCGTGCTGCACGGTGATGCGCAGCTTCTTCGCCTTGACGCTGGGGAACCGGACCTGGTTGAGGTTGCCGCGCGGGTAGGCGGGCGAACGGAACTCGCTGGGCACGAGTTTCCAGCCTGAGCCGTCGTCGTACGACACCGTGAACTGCGCCGGGGGTGCGTAGCCCTGGACCGTCGCGGTCGTGGTGGTGTTGTAGAAGTAGACCCGCACGTCGTCGATCGAGCGCTCGCCCTGCAGGTCGACGTCGATCGAGTCGGTGGCGTTGGGCGATCCGGCGGTACCCCAGAAGGGCTCGTTGATCGTCGTGCCGTTCACCGCACCCGCCGGGCCGCGGCCCGAGGCCGAGAAGGTCGCGGTGGCCGGGCGGCCCTGGGCGACGTTCTCCGAGCCGGTGCTGGCGGTGTTGATGTCGGCGCCCGCCTTGGCCATGACGTCGACGATGCGCGCGTTCGCGTTGTAGGTGACGTCCTGCGGGGCCTTCACCGAGATCGCGTTGTGCGTGAGCACCTGCACGCCGGCGGCCGCCTCGACCGTGCCGGTGGCCGGGTCGTAGACGAGCTTGCCGAGCTTGTCCGCGGTGAACGCGAGCTGCCCGTCGAGGTAGACGGAGTAGCCCTCGGGGACGTCGTTGCCGTAGTACTTCGTGCCGCCGGGCGCGTCCCACACGATGGTGAGGTCGCGGTCGCGGTAGCGGATGTTGTTCGCGGTGAAGTGGTCCCAGCCGATGTCGATCGGGTCGAGCTCCACCTTCGCGTCGGAGCGCGGGCGCAGGCCCATCGCGTCCTCGATGACGGTGAAGTTCGTGGCGCCCAGGATCGTGTGGTGGATCCAGGAGCGGTAGCCGATGTTCTGCGGGCTGGCGGAGCCGTCGGCCCAGAACTCGTTCTGGTCCGGGTAGCGGTTGTCGCCGCCGTTCTGGTACTGCGCCCAGGCGTTCCAGTAGAGCAGCTTCTTGTACCACTCGGCGTCGATGTAGCTCGTCGGGTAGTTGCGCAGCACCGAGGAGAGCATGCGGAACGTCACCGTGGAGTTGATGATCGAGAAGTTGTTGCTGCCCGGGAAGCCCTTCGCCGCGGCCGCGGCCTTGTCGGCCTGGTTCGCGGTGGTGAACGGGAAGATCGGGTACTGCGAGCCGTCCGCGAACAGCCGCAGCGCCTCGGTGTAGGGCTGGTTGTAGTCGGCGTCACCCGGCTTCGGCATCAGCCCGACCGAGTACGGGTAGTAGTTGTTGATCTCCTTCCACGGGACGAGCTCGTTGCCGTTGACCAGGCGGTGCTTGAGCAGGTTGCCGTAGAGGCCCATCTGGTCCGGGGTGCTGCGGGCGGGCTCCCACAGGTACTGCAGCACGGCCGCCTTGATCCGCGCGGCGAACGCCTCCATCTCGTCGGCCTTGGCCGTGTTGCCCGCGGTGCGGTAGGCGGCCGCGGCGGCCTTGGCGTTGGAGTACAGGTAGGCATTCTCGGTCCGGTCCATGTAGCCGGACTTCCAGTCGAACGACACCGCGTCGGCGTCGTTGCCGGTCATGGCGCCCCAGTTGTACTCGATGAGGCCGTTGCCGTCGAAGTCGTACGCCTGCTGCAGGCCCTTGACGTCGTACTCGGCGTACTCGGCGAGGTTCTGCGCGATCGCCGCGGGCCCGCCGTGCAGCTGGTAGGAGCGCCAGGCGGCCTCGGAGATGTACTCCGTGTAGGAGTTCGACCAGTTGGCCGGGTCGCCGGGGTTGTCGACGTACTTCGAGCTCTTCGACACCTCGCCGGCCGAGACCCACGGGCCGTAGGAGTACACCGGGTCGCGGAAGTACTTGAGGTCGTCGACGAACATGCCGACGGTCAGCACGATCGCGTTGTTGTACCCGAGCACCCCCTCCATCGACGTCGGGAACTGGTAGTCGTTGCCGGGCAGGTCGGCGTCGAGGAAGTTGTACCGCATGAGCCACCAGCGGTAGAACAGCGTCTTGTCGATGTTGTTCTCGGGCGTGTCCAGGTAGGGCACGTTGTCGGCCCACCACTGGTTGTAGTCGGTGACGTGCTCCTTGAACGCCGCCGCCGGGCTCAGGCCGCGGTAGTGCGCGTACTCGGCGTCGGCGGCCGGCTGCTCCTTCGTGACGAAGCCGAGCTGCACCTTGGTCGACACCGCGCCCGACGCGGGCACCGCGAGGGTCTGGCGCAGCGTGCCGTCCACCGGCGCGAAGCCGTCGCCGGAGAAGCGGGGGAAGATCGTGGTGAGCTGGTTGAACGCGCGCACCGCGCCGGTCAGCTCGCCGTTGTCGCTCGCGACCGTCTTGGCGAACGCGGACGTCGCCGTGAGGGTCACGTTCTTCGCGCTGCCGTTGGTGCTGGCGACGTCCATCGCGGTCACCGCGACGTTGGCGTCGGTGATGTACTTGGTCTCGGTGATGCGCAGCCCGCTGCCGGTGTTGTTGAACACGGTGCGGAAGTAGCTCGGGGTCTGCTTGCGGGCGTTGACGTCCTCGGTGAGCGCGACGTCGGCGCCGTTGACCGATGCGGTGATGGTGTAGGCGCCCTGGCCGCCGGCGATCGACTCGACGTAGGCGACCTCGCCGCCGAAGCCGAGCACGTTCGGGGTGTGCGTCTTCATGAACACGGCCCGGCCGCGGCTGAACAGGTAGGCGTTCGCGTCACCGTTCGACCCGCCCGGCAGGTTGCCGGTGCGGGCCAGCATGCGGTCGAACCAGAAGTCGTTGTCCGGGCTGGACCCGGCCCCGGCCGCGACGTCGGCGTCGAAGATGGCCTGGAGCTGGTTGCGCACGTGGTATCCGGTCCGCTCGTCCGGCACCGGGTTGGCGCTGCCGGCGAACGTCGGGTAGGGGGTGGCGGTGTTGGGTGCGGCGTGCGCCGGCACGGGTGTGAGGGTGGTCAGCAGCAGGCCGGCGATCGCGGCAGCGGCCGCGGCGCGTGGCCGGACTGTTCTCACGAGCGGGCACCTTTCTGGGGGGTGGCGAAGGCGTTCGCTTGCAGGTCGGCCCGCGCGACCGGATCCCCGTTGCGGGCGAGTATCTGGACCTGCGCCTCGTCTGAGAGCAGCCAGGCGATGAAGTTCCACGCCTGGTCGGCCTTCTTCGAGTCGCGGGAGATGCCGATGTCGCTGTGCTGGTCGCCCAGCACGAACGGCAGGGCGTGCTGGGCGCCGTCCTTCGCGCCGGCCTGCATCGACGGCTGGTCGAGCTGCGCGGCGAAGGGCAGGCGGGCGATGCGGTTCGTCAGGTCCTGGTAGAGGCCGCGGCCGGTCCAGCCGGGCACGTCCGCGACGGCGCCGGTGAGCAGGTCGGGCAGCGCTCCGGCCTGCGCGGCGCCGTCGATGCGAGCGTTCACATCGGCGCCTGGCAGGAGCGTCAGCTCGACCTGGTTGGTGTGGGTCGCGTTGTACGCGTCGACGAGCAGCGTCGCCTGGACCTCGAGCTGCGACCGGCTCCACAGCACCAGGCGGCCACCGCTGTCGGCCCCGTCGACGGGCGGGGGCGGCGCGGGCTTCGGCGATCCCGAGCAGCCCGCGAGGAGTACGACCGCGGCGAGCGCGGCGAGTGCGCGACGAAGCATGAGCACCATCCTCGAAAACCTTTTCGGGAATGGTGGCAACACGTTACAGCCGTGTCAACGGTCTATTTCCGCCGTTCGCGAGGTTGTTACAACTGTGACAGCCCTCGTTTGGGTCCATACAGAACGAAATGTTTTCTGGTTCGCCCGCTCACCTGCCCGGAAGCGCTCCCACCAGGGCGGCCTTAGACCGATGCACGCGAATATATGGATGGCACGACGTTCCACGACCGCTTTGCCGGACATGCCGGAAGCATCGGATTCATCGGGCGGGGCTGAGCCGCGCGGCCCGCGCGAAGTCCGGGGACTCCTCGGGGCGGCCGAAGAGGAAGCCCTGGGCGTAGCGGTAGCCCATCCGCAACAGCGCCTCGGCCTGGTCGGCCGACTCCACGCCCTCGGCGATGGCGGTCAGGCCGAGGTGCGCCGACACGTCGATGAGCGCGGTGGCGATCACCGAGTGCCCGCCGCCGGCGAGGTCGTCGACGAAGGACTTGTCGACCTTGAGCACGTCGACGGGGGCGGTGCGCAGCAGGCCCAGCGAGGAGTGCCCGGTGCCGAAGTCGTCCAGGGCGATGCGGACCCCGAGGCCCTTGATCGCCCGCAGCGCGTCCAGGGCCGTCGAGCTGTCGAAGACCGCGGTCTCGGTGACCTCGACGGTGAGGCAGGAGGCGGGCAGGGCGGTGTCGTGCAGTACCGATGCCACGAAGGCGGGAAATCCGGGCTCCGACAGCTGCCGGGCCGAGACGTTCACCGACACGTAGCCTGGGGCCGCCGCGCCCAGCTCGCGCCGCCAGGTGCGCATGCGCTCGAGCGCGGTGCGCAGGATCCAGCCGCCCAGCTCGACGATCAGGCCGTTGTGCTCGGCGACCGGGACGAAGGCGACCGGGTTGACCAGGCCGCGCTGCGGGTGCCGCCAGCGCACGAGGGCCTCCACCGCGGCCACGCGCCCCTCGGGCAGGGCCACGATCGGCTGGTACACCAGGAAGAACTGCCCCTCGTCGAGGGCGGTGCGCAGCTCGGCGCCCAGCTGCGCGTGCTCGGTGGCGCGCTCGTCCAGCAGCGGGTCGTAGCGCAGGTGGCGGCCGCCGGTGACCTTGGCCGCGTACATGGCGACGTCGGCCCGGCGCAGCGGCTCGAACGGGTCGGCGGTGCCGTCGTCGTCGGCGACCCCGATGCTGGCCCGCATGAGCAGCCGGTGCGGCCCGGCGGTCAGCGGCTGGTCCAGCGAGGCGACGATCCCGGCCACGATCCGGTCCGCGACCTCGGCCGGGGTGCGCGGCAGGTGCACGGCGAACTCGTCGCCGCCCAGTCGGGCCACGGTGTCGCCGGGGCGCACGAGCCCGGTGAGGCGCTCGGCCACCGCCCCCAGCAGCCGGTCGCCGACGGCGTGGCCGAGGCGGTCGTTGACGGCCTTGAAGTCGTCGAGGTCGATGAGGGCCACGTGCGAGCGCGGGCCGGTGCCGAGCTCGGCGCGGATGCGCGCCTCCAGCGCCCGGCGGTTGGCCAGCCCGGTGAGCTCGTCGCGCATGGCGAGGGTGCGCACCTGGTCGACGAGGCCGGCCATGCGCAGCACGGACAGCAGGAACAGCGCGGCGGCGCAGATGCCGAAGGCGAGCCACTCGACGTGCCGCGGGTCGCGGAAGCCCTGCACCACCAGCACCGCCGGGGCCAGCAGGGACGAGGCCGCCATCACGATCAGGCGCGTCCGGCCGTTGGGCAGCACCTCGCCGGCGTCGCGCGGGGCGGCGCCGCGCACCGAGGGGTGCAGGGCGGCCGCGGCCCAGAAGACGTAGGACAGCATCCAGCCGGCGTCGAACACGCCGCCCACGTAGGAGGTGTAGGAGTTGACGATCGAGTACGCGATGTCGGCGGCCAGCAGCAGCCCCAGCGCCACCACGAGCAGCCGCGTGCTCGCGTCCCGCCCGGCGCCGCCGACCACGAGCCGGGCCACGAGCACGAGCAGCAGCACGTCCGCGGCCGGGTACGCCAGCGCGATGATCCGGGTCGTGACGGGCGAGGTGGCGTCGTTGGCGATCGGCTGCATGACGAACGTCCACAGCACCAGGCCGGTGCCGGTGGCAAAGATGAGTGCGTCGACCATCGCCGTCCAGCCCGGCCCGCGCGTGCGGCGGCGGCCGAGCAGGCACAGGCCGCCGAACAGGAACGGGTAGGCGCTGAGGTAGAACACGTCGGCGAGGGACGGGAACGGCTCGATGTGCGCGGCGTGCTCGAAGTAGGTGTAGATCCAGTCGCCGGTGGACCACAGGGCGGTGCCGGCGGCGGTCAGCAGCCAGGCGTTGCGCCGCGTGCGGTCGGTGCGCCGGGCCCCGGCCAGCATCAGCACGGCGGCGACGGTGCCGATGGCGTCGTAGACGCACGCCTGCGCTCCGGAGTCCGCGGGCAGCGCGAAGTAGCCGCCGACCGTCGCCGATCCGGCGAGGAGCCACCACAGCCACCGCTTTTCCCGCACGAGGCCACTATCGGCAGGGCCGGGACGTGGCTGAGTGTGATCGGTACCATCGCGCCCGCTTCCGCTTCGCCGGTTTCTCCACTTTCTCCCTCACGGCGCGTGCAGCCTTGTTCGGGTCATTTAAAAAGTCGCGAAACCCGGTACATTTCGTGCATGACCGTCGATCGGGCGGTGGCTCCCGCCGCCCTCGGTCGGGCCGTGCTGCTCGGCCGGGGCGCCGCCACGCTCACCGCGGCGGGGACCGGGCTGCGCCTCGTGCCCGACCCCCGCCCGCTGCTGCTGGCCGCGGCAGTGCTCCTGCTCGGCAGCGTCGCCGGGCTCGTCGTGCTGGCCCGCAATCCCTACGTGGTGCGCCACCCGGTGCCGCTGCTCGCCGCCGACACCCTGCTCACGCTGGCGGTGCTCGCGGCCGACCCGGGCATCGCCTACTTCTGCGCCGCCGCGGGCGCCTCCGCCCTGGCCGGGGTCGTGGTGGGGATGCGGGCCCTGTGGCTCGCCGCGGCCCACGCCGCCCTCGGGTACGCCGTCGCCGCGCACGTGCTGGCCGGCAGCCCCGCGCACGCCGAGTTCGTGCTCGCGTACCCGATCGCGTGCGTCCTGGCCGCCACGGGCGCCGCGGTGGCCACCACGGCCCTGCGCCGCCACGTGGAGCTCTCGGTCCGGGTGGTCGCCTCGGCCCAGCGCGCCGCGGCCGCCGACGAGCGCGCCCGGCTCGCCCGCGAGCTGCACGACTCCGTGGCCAAGACCCTCCGCGGCGTCTCGTTCGCGGCCCTCGCCCTCCCGCAGAGCCTGCGCCGCCACCCCGACCTCGCCGAGCGCCTCGCCGGCACCGTGTCCGAGGGCGCCGCGGCCGCCGCCCGGGAGGCCCGCGACCTGCTCGACGGCCTGCGCTCCGACGAGCCGACCCGGGACTTCGCCGCGGTCGTGACCGACCGGTGCGCGGGCTGGCAGCGCTCGACCGGCATCGCGGTCCGCCTCGACCTGGCCGCGGCCGACCCGCCCCTGCCGGTCCGCTACGAGCTGCTGCGCATCCTGCAGGAGGCGCTGCGCAACACCGCGGCCCACGCCGCCGCCACCGCGGTGACGGTCCGGCTCGCCCCGCTGGAGGGACGCCTGGTGCTCACCGTGACCGACAACGGGCGCGGCTTCCCGGTGCCGCCGAGCCTCGCGGAGCTGCGCACCGGCAACCGCTACGGCATCCTGGGCATGTCCGAGCGCGCCCGGCTCTCCGGCGGCGCCCTGCGGGTCCGGTCAAGCCCCGGCAGCGGTACCTGCGTGGAAGCCGCCATCCCAGCATGATCAGCGTGCTCATCGTCGATGACAACCCGATCGTCCGGGCGGCGCTGCGCGGCTATCTGGAGGGCTCTCCGGACGTGGTCGTGGCCGGCGAGGCCGCCGACGGGGTCGAGGCCCTGGCCGAGGCGCGCCGCACCGGCCCCACCGTGACGCTGCTGGACCACCGCATGCCGATCGCCGACGGGCTGTCGGTCCTGCCCGACCTGGCCCGGCTGACCTCGATCCTCGTGCTGACCAGCGACCCGGACCCCACCCTCATCGCACAGATGCTGCACGGGGGCGCCCGCGGGTACCTCATCCACGGCGCCTTCACGCCCGGCGAGCTGCACCGCGCCGTGGTCGCCGTCGCCGCCGGCTACGGCTGGCTGTCCCCGGCCGCGGCGGCGGTCGCGACGGCCTCGATGCGCTCACGACCGGCCGCCCGTCCCCGCCCGCGCTACGGGCTGACCCGCCGCGAGCAGGACGTCCTCGACCTGCTCGCCGAGGGGCTGTCGAACGCGGCCATCGCGCACCGGCTGCTGCTGACCGAGAAGACGGTGAAGAATCACCTGCACCGCGCGTACGCCAAGCTCCGCGTGACCAACCGCACCGAGGCCCTGCTCCGCTGGACCGGCCGCTCGTGAACCGCTGGGGCTGGACGTCGCTGGCCCTGGCGGTGGCGGCCGTCGTCGTGATCGTGCCCCCGCTGGTGCTGCCTTCCCCTCCTACCGCTCCCCCGTCCCCGTCCCCGTCCCCGTTCGCCGCTCCGCCCCCGTCCTCCGCTCCTTCCTCGTTCGCCGCTCCGCCCTCGGCCTCTGCTTTTGCGACGGTTTCCGCCTCTTCTCCGTCCTTGGCCTCTGCCCCGGCGCCGGTTTCCGCCTCGCCCCCGCCGCCGGCTTTCGCGCCCATCGCTGTGCATGCCGCCGACGCGGCCAACCTGCGCAACGGCGCCCGCGTCATCGAGTGCCCCACGTGCGACGGCGGAAGCCGCGTCGGCTACATCGGCGGCCCCAACACCCTCGCCGTCCGCATTCCCGAGGTCCCCGCCGCCGGCGAGCGGACCCTGGTCATCGTCTACGAGACCGAGTCCCTCCGCACCCTCAAGGTGGCCGTGGCCGACGGACCCGTGCACACCCTGAAGCTCGCCGGCGCCGGCGACTACCGCATTCCCGCCCGCACCTCCCTCCCCGTGTACCTGCCCGCCGGCGGCACCTGGATCCGCTTCTACAACGACGACGGGGATGCCCCCCGACATCAACCGGATCGAGCTTCGTTGATGCCGAGGGCCGCCCGTCAGAACGTCCCGGCCGTGTTGCACTTCGCCTTCTGAACGATGCAGTTCTTCACCCGATGCCCCTGCGCCGCGTTGTCCCAGGCGAGGAACGCGTCACCGTGGAACGAGGACGCCATGCCCGACGAGAGGGTGAACCCGTCCGCCGTGCCGCTCGTCGGATACGCGAGCACGAACGACAGCGAGGGGATCGCGACCGGGTACGCCCCTCCGCACGTTCCCGTGTACGCGTACGCCACGTGCGACTTGTGGTCCGGGCTGTCCAGGTGCACGCCGTCCCAGCAGTCCGGGAAGACGAGCTGGAACATGAGCGTGGCGCCCGGCGCGCACAAGGGCCAGTTGCCGTCCGCGCTGCGCCCGGTCTCCCCGCCCGGCCCGGCGCAGTAGAACTGGTTGACCGAGCCGGCCGGCGTCGCCTGCTGCAGCTTCGCGTCCCCGGCGATCATCCGGAAGCCCTGCGGGAACGGCACCGTCGCCGCCGGGCTGGTCAGGCGCGAGCCGTAGTACACGACGACGCCCTTCGGCTCGACCGCGACGCCGTGCTCGTAGAGCGTCGGCACCCAGTACGCCGACAGGTCCGGCGCCGGCGCGCAACTCGTGCCGGCGTTGGCGAGCAGCGTGTCGCCCGTCGAGAACGCGTTGGTGCTGTGGTTGCCCAGGAAGCTGTGCATGTGCGACGCACCCGGCAGCCCCGGGAAGACGATCGGGTCGTCCTTGAACGAATGGCTGTACGTGCACGAGGCGTTGAACTCCGACACCCGCACGGCGTTCGCCGGCGCCGGGTCCATGGCCATCGCGTTGAACTCGGCGAGCTGCGCGTTCCACCGCGCCGGGTCCACGTTGACCCACCCCGTGCTCGTGCTCGCGCTCGCGCTCGGGGTGGCGGATGCCCCATTCGTGAACGAGAACCAGTTGATGTTGACGAAGTCGCGGCCGCCGGTCGTGTTGCGCATGACCGCGAACACGGTCTGCGCCCCGGCCGGGTGGCTCGCGGCCGTGGCGGTGAGCGTGGTCCAGGCCTGCCACCCGCCGGTCGGCGCGACGGTGATGGTGGCCAGCACCGGCCCGGTGAGCGAGCCGGTCCGCAGCTCGATGGCGCCCGTCCCGCCGGTGCCGGCGGAGGCGACGCGGGCGCCGATGCTCAGCGCCCCGGCGGCGCCGAGGTCGACGCCGTCGTAGCGCAGCCAGTCACCGTCGGCGAGGTAGCCGACGGCCTGCCCGCCGCCGGTGTCGACGGTGCTCTCCACCTGCGCCCCGGACTGCGCGCTGAACGCCTCCGCCTGCACGGTCACCGCCGTGGCGGCATCGGCGGACGTCACCATGGCGGCGGTGACGACGAGGAGGGCGGCGGCCGCTGCCCCGGCGGCGGCGATGAGGCCCCTGACGTTTGGCACGAGGATCTCCTAACTGCTTGCGACGTGCACGAACGATGGCGAGGGCCCGCACACCGTACGGTCGAATCCCTGGGCCCAAAGACCCAAGCCGGGGACCCAATTCCGGGGCCTCACTCCGCCGCGGCGCTCAAGCCGTCCCTGTGTTCCTCGCTCTCCTCATCCCGCCGCGCCGCTCAAGCCGCCCCTGTGCTCCTCGCACTCCTCATCCCCCGCGCTGCGCTGCGCGCTCGGCGCCGCGCGAG
This sequence comes from Dactylosporangium sp. NPDC000244, assembly GCF_040300725.1. Lineage (NCBI taxonomy): Bacteria > Bacillati > Actinomycetota > Actinomycetes > Micromonosporales > Micromonosporaceae > Dactylosporangium > Dactylosporangium sp. NPDC000244. The sequence continues at coordinate 32,641 of NZ_JBEPEH010000056.1, read as the reverse complement.
CCTGCCGCGCTTGGAGTGCGGCGCGCTGCGGGCCGGCACGTTTCGAACCCGCCGCCTCGCGAGCCCGCCACCCGCCTCGCGAACTCGCCACTCGCCTTGTGCACCCGACACCCGCCTCGCGAGCCCGCCAGCCGTCCTGCGAGCCCGCCGTCCCGCGCACCGGCGCGCTGCGAGCCCGTGCGCGGTGGGTCCGGCGCCCCGCCGGGGTCAGGCCTCGACCACGAAGTCCGCCATCATCGCCATGTCCTCGTGCTCCAGGTTGTGGCAGTGCAGCATGAACGTGCCGGTGTAGTCGGTGAACCGCACGGCGACCTCGACCGCCTCCGAGGCCCGCAGGTCCACGGTGTCCTTCCACCCGTGGTCGTACGCTCCGAGCCCGCCCGCGTTGCGGGACACCACCTGGAAGTGGTTGAGGTGCAGGTGGACCGGGTGATGGAAGTCGGACACGAACCGCCAGTGCTCCACCTCTCCGAGTCGCGGCCGGGCCACCGCGCGGCCGGGCCGGTACTCCAGGTCGTTGATCCGCCAGGCGCCATCAGGTCCCTGGTTGAAGGCGAACGTGCGTGTGCGGGCCGGCGGCGGTAGGGGTTCGGCGGTTCGGCTGAGCACCGGCGGTACCGCCGAATCGTCATCGCGACGGGAACCCGTCACGTCGAACCGCATCACGTTCCCGCCGTCGCGGTCGACGAGCCGCACGCGCGTGCCGGGTTTGTAGCGGCCGAAGTCGACGACGACGTCGAACCGCTCGGCGGGCGCGATCTGCAGCGAGTCGTGCCCGATCGGCTGTCGCAGCAGCCCGCCGTCGCTGCCGATCTGCGCGAACGCGGCTCCGCCCGGCGGCGGCGGGTCGAGCTCGAGGCGGTACCGCCGGGCATTGGACGCGTTGAGCAGCCGCAGCCGGTAGCGGGCCGGGTCGACCTCGTGCACCGGCCACGGCAGTCCGTTGACGAGCACGACGTCGCCGAGCACGCCGTTCATGAACACCGGGTCGCCGGCCGGGTAGCGGAAGGAGCCGTCGGCCTCGAACGCGCGGTCGGTGAGCATCAGCGGCAGCTCCCGTTCCCCGCGGGGCAGCGGCAGCGCGTCCTCCTCGTCGTCGCGCACGAGGTGGAACCCGGCCAGCCCGCGATAGACCGCCGGGCCGGTGAAGCCCATGCGATGGTCGTGGTACCAGAGGGTTGCCGCGCGCTGGGCCATCGGGTAGCGGTACGTCCGGCTGCCCACGGTCATGTCCCCGCTCATCGCGGCCATGTCGTGGTGCGTGGTGGTGGTCGCGGTGCCGCGCTCGGGCATGATCTCGTCGATCGGGTAGCCGTCGCTGTCGGCCGGCGTGTGCCCGCCGTGCAGGTGCACCACCACAGGCTCGGGCAGCCGGTTGCGGTGCGTGAGGGCCGCGGCCCGCCCCGAGCGCGTGATGACCGTCGGGCCCGGGAAGCTTCCGTCGTACGTCCAAGCGCGCGTCGTCAGCCCCGGCAGGATGCGTAGATCGGCTTCCCGCTGCACGATCTCGTCGCCGGTGTGCACGGGCGGGATGGTGAGCCGCGCCTCGAACGGCTTCGGCAGCTCCGCCCGGCTGTGCAGGAGCTTCCCCGGCCGCTTCGGCGTGAGCAGCGACCACCCGAGCCCGGCGACGCCGAGCGCGGCGGCCCCGGCCCCGAGCAGCGCGCGCCTTCTCATGCCGTCACCGCCTCGGCCCGCTCGCGGGCGTGCGGCAGCGGCGTCCTCCACGCCCACATCGCCCCGTGGACGGTGCCGACCGCGATGAGCACGCCGATCGGCACGTGCAGCTCGAGGATGCGGTACACCCCCAGGACGCCCTGGGTCGCCAGCAGGACCGGGATCATGACGCCCTCGCGCGTGAGTGACGGCGGCCGTTCGCGGCGCCCGGGCAGGAACACCAGGACCGTCTGCAGCAGCGCGACGACCACCATCGAGAAGCCGCCGATCATGTGCCAGCGCAGCACCGCGTAGTGCCCGCTGAGAAAGCTTCCGGCCAACAGCACCTGAACCGCGGCGAGGACTGCGAGCGCGGCGCTGGTCCCCCGCAGCGCCATGTGGACCGTTCGTGCGTTCATGGCCGGAGATGTTGCTCCGAAACGGAGATCAAGTCGTCAGACCACGGTCTAGATCTTGTACCACCCTGAGATGACAACTCGGATACCACCCTGGGCCGACGCGCATCCGCCTCCGACCGCCTAACGTCAGGCCCATGAAACACGTGTGGCGCGATCTGGCGTTGGCCGCCGGGGCGGCGGTGCTGGCCGTCGGCGGGGCCCTCACGGCTCCGGCCGGCCGCACCGGCCTCGACGCGCCGGGCGTGCTGCTGCTCATCGTCGCCGGGCTCGCGCTGATCGCCCGGCGGCGCTATCCGCGGTCCGTGCTGGCGATCGCGGGCGCGAGCCTGCTCGCCTACCTGGTGCTCGGCTATCCGGGCGTGGGGCCCGCGCTGCCGGTGCTCATCGCGCTCTACACCACGGTCCACCGCGGCCACGGCAAGACCGCCCGCGCCGCGATCGCCGGCATCCTGGTGGTCGGCATCGTCGGCGACGCCATCGGATCCGGTGCCCGCCCGGCGGAGGTGTTCCAGCGCTGGTTCCTCATCATCGGCTGGATGGTCGCCTCGAGCGTGATGGCCGAGGTGACCCGGCAGCACCGCGCCTACCTGGAGCAGGTCGAGCGCCGAGCCGAGGAGGCCGAGCGCACCCGGGAGGAGACGGCCCGCCGCCGAGCCGTGGAGGAACGCCTGCGCATCGCCCGCGAGCTGCACGACTCCCTGACGCACAGCATCTCCATCATCAAAGTCCAGGCCGGCGTGGCCGTGCACCTAGCCCGCAAGCACGACGAGCCGGTGCCCGAGGCCCTGCTGGCCATCCAGCACGCGAGCACCGACGCGATGCGCGAGCTGCGCAACACCCTGGAGGTCCTGCGCACCGCCCCGGACCCGCTCACCACCGACGACAACGGCAACGGCCTCGCGCATCTGGACCGCCTGGCCGAGGGAGCGCAACGGTCCGGCCTGCCGGTGACCGTGCATACGACCGGGCCGTGCCGCGAGGTGCCGCCGGCGGTGGACGAGACCGCCTACCGCATCGTCCAGGAGGCCCTGACCAACGCCGCCCGCCACGCAGGCCCGGCGGAGGCGACGGTGTGCGTGGAGTTCGCCGCGACCACGCTGACCATCCGCGTTGACGACAACGGCCACGGCACGACCACAGCTCCGGTCCCGGGCGTGGGCCTGACGGGGATGCGCGAGCGGGTGACGGCCCTGGGCGGCTCACTGCGCACAGGCCCACGCCCAGCGGGCGGCTTCACCGTCGAGGCCCGCCTGCCGCTCACCGCCCCACCCGCACCCGCTCCCATCCCAGCGCCACCCGCCCCTGTGACTTCGGCTCCACCGACGCAGGACGACCCGGGCCAGCCCGATCCGGCGCCAGACGTCACGGTCCGCGGCACTATCACGACTTCCGGCTCGTCGGCGCAACGCGTTGCATCACAACCGGATTCGGCGTCCGACGTCACGTTGACCCCCACCGCGCCGCACAACGAGCCCAAGACGGTCCGAACGTGAGCCGCGAAACCGCCGTCGAGCGGACTTCCGCAGACATCGAAGCGGCGCTGGGCGGCGATGGAGTTCGCCGAAACGAATCAGCGCAAGGGAATCTAGGCGGTGCGGCATGAGGTGCGGAAACGTCGTTCGGGGCGGCTGGGCGGCGGTGGCTTCGTGATTCGGGTGCTGCTCGTCGACGATCAGGCGCTCATCCGGGCCGGGTTTCGGGCGCTGCTCGCGGCTGAGGACGACATCGAGGTTGTGGCCGAAGGGGTGGACGGGGAGCAGGCGGTTGCGCTGGCCTCGGAGCATTTGCCCGACGTGGCGCTCGTCGACATTCAGATGCCCGGTGTCGACGGGATCGAGGCTACGCGGCGGATCGCGGGCGACCCGGCGCTCGCGGGAGTGCACGTCGTGATTTTGACGAACTACGGGCTGGACGAATACGTGTACGCGGCGCTGCGAGCCGGGGCCGCCGGGTTCATGGTCAAGGATACGGAGCCGGCCGACCTGCTCTATGGGGTCCGGGTCGCGGCCCGGGGGGATGCGCTGCTGTCCCCGGCGATTACGCGGCGGTTGATCGGTGAGTACGTGGCGCGGCCGCCGCGGGGGCCGTTGCACGGGGCGGTGAGCACGCTCACGAATCGCGAGCGCGAGGTGGTCGCGCTCGCCGCTCGGGGGTTGTCCAACGATGAGATCGCAGAGCGGATGGTGATCAGCCTGGCCACGGCCAAGACGCATGTGAGTCGCGCGATGACGAAGCTCCGGGCGCGCGATCGGGCGCAGCTGGTCGTGTTCGCGTATGAGTCCGGCCTCGTCTCCGTCTGACCGTGGTCGAGCACGACATTGCGGAGTCGGGCTGGGCGGCCAAGGATGGCTTGGAGTGTGGATGATGTGAGGCATGTCGACGGAGGCTCCGATTGTCGGGCGCGGGGCCGAGGTGCGGCTCCTGCACGGGCTGGTCGAGCGCGTCCGGGACGAAGGTTCCGCAATCGTGGTTCGGGGAGAGGCCGGCATCGGGAAGTCTGCGCTGGTCGCCGAGACCGCTCGGGTGGCCGATCGCGCGCGGATGCGGGTGCTTTCGACCACCGGGGTGCAGAGTGAGGCGCAGATCGCGTTCGCGGGGCTGTACCAATTGTTGCGGCCCGTTCTCGATCAGGTCGATCGGCTGTCCGAGCCGCAGCGCGGGGCCGTGCTCGCGGCGTTCGGGCGCGGTGACGCGGCCGTTGCGGATCTGTATCTGATCGCGCTGGGCACACTGTCCATGCTCGGCGAGGCCGCCGCTCAGGCGCCGGTGCTGCTCGTCGTCGAGGATGCGCAGTGGCTGGACGCGGCCAGTGCGGACGTGCTCGTGTTCGTGGCCCGGCGGCTCGAGTTCGAGCCGGTGGTGTTGCTCGCCGCGCTGCGGGACGGGTTCGACGGGCCGTTCGCGGACAGCGGGCTGCCCGAACTCGTGCTCGCGCGGCTGGATCGGGGCTCGGCGGAACGGGTGCTCGATGGGCGGGCGCCGGGGCTTGCGGAGGGGGTACGGCTGCGGGTTCTGCATGAAGCGGCCGGGAACCCGCTCGCGCTGGTCGAGTTGCCCGCCGTCCTCGCAGCCGGGGAGCCTGCCGCACCCGCGCCCGGGGGTGTCGAAGCACTCACGCCCGGACCCGCCGAAACACTCGCGGCCGGACGCGCCGAAGCACCCGCGCTCGGGAGTGTCGAAGCGCCCGCGGCCGGAGGGGTCGACGCACTCCGAATGGCCGAGCCGACGTCCGGAAACAGCAGAACCCGAACACCGGCGAACGCAAGCGCGCATCACAACGCAGCACCAGAACCGGCGAACGCGAGCGCGCATCACAACGCAGCACCAGAACCGGCGAAGGCGAGTGCGTACGACGCGGCAGCGGAATCGGTGAACGTGAGTTCGGGCAGCGCGGGCCGGGTGCCGGGCGGTGGTGGGGTGTTGCCGTTGACGGCGCGGCTCGAGCAGGCGTTCGCGGACCGGATGTCGGGGCTGCCGGACGCCACGCGCGCCGTGCTCGTCACCGCCGCGCTCAACGACGGCGACGCGCTCCGTGAGACGTTGGCCGCGGCCAGCATCACCGCAGGGGCGCAGTGCACCGCCGACGACCTGGCCCCCGCGATCGCGGCGCGGCTGGTCGAAGTGGAGGCCGGGGCCGACGGCGAGCGGCTGCGGTTCGTGCACCCGCTCATGCGCTCCGCGATCCACCAGCGGGCGGGGCTCGGGCCGCGGTACCGCACCCACGCCGCCCTCGCCCAGGTCATCCCCGACGACGATCGCCGGGTGTGGCACCGGGCGGCGTCGACGGCCGGGCCGGACGACGGGATCGCCGCAGAGCTGGACGCGGCCGCGGTGCGGGCGCAGCGGCGGGGCGGGGTCGCGGCCGGCGTGGCCGCGCTGGAGCGGGCGGCCGCGCTGAGCCGCGACCCGGGCGCGCGTGGGGAGCGGCTGCTGCGGGCGGCCGAGCTGGCGTTCGAGCTGGGCCGGCGCGACGCGGTCGGGCGGCTGCTGGGCTCGGCCGAGCGGCTGACGCTGTCGGAGCGGCAGCGCTGGCGCACGGCCTGGATTCGCGACAGCTTCGACGACGGCGTGCTCGGGCGCGCCCAGGCGACCTGGTCGCTGGCGCAGGTGGCCGGGCGGGCGGCGGCGGAGGACCCGGATCTGGCGCTGAATTTGCTGTACGGGGCGGCCCTGCGCTGCTGGTGGACCGAGCCGGGCGTCGAGGCGCGGGCGAGCGTGGTCGCGGCGGCGGGGCACGTGCACGTGGACGCGCGCGACCCGCGGCTGCTGGTCGTCCTCGCGTACACCTCCCCGATCGACTGTGGCGAGGTCGTCCTCGGGCGGCTGCGGGAGCCGGGCGTCACCACCGATGCGCGGGCGGCGCGGATGTCGGGCAACGCGGCCATGGCGGTCGGCGCTTTTGATCTCGCCGCCGGGTTCTTTGCCGGGTCGCTGGCGGACCTGCGGGCGCAGGGGCGGCTGGGGCTGCTGGCCCGGGCGCTCGCGCTGCAGTCGTGGTGCTGCTCGCAGCTCGTCGACCTGGACGTCGCGATGCCGGCCGCCGACGAGGCCTTCCGGCTGGCCCGCGACACCTCGCAGCCGATCGTCGCCGCGACGGCCCGGGCCACCCAGGCGATCCTGTGCGCGCTGCGCGGCGACGCCGACGAGGCCGAGCGGCTCGCGGCGCAGGCCGAGCGGGCGAGCCTGCCAGGAACGGCACGGGCGGTGCTGGCGGCGGTGCAGCACGCCCGCGGGCTGGTGGCGCTCGGCGCCGGGCGGCACGCCGACGCGCTCGCGGATCTGTTGCGCATCCACGATCCGGCCGATCCGGCGTACCATCTCGGCTACCGCTGCTTCGTCGTGCCCGAGCTCGCCGAGGCGGCCGTGCGCAGCGGGCAGCCGGAGGCGGTGGCCGGCGTGGTGGCGGAGATGGAGGCGGTCGCGCGGCGTACCCCGTCGCCGGCCCTGCACCACGGGCTGCGGCACGCGCGGGCGCTGCTGGCCGGCGAGGGCGAGGCCGAGCCGCTGTTCCAGGCCGCGCTGCGGGCCGAGCCGGGCGCGTGGCCCTTCGCCCGGGCGCGGGTCCAGCTCAGCTACGGCGAGTGGCTGCGGCGGCAGCGGCGGGTGGCCGACTCGCGGGCGCACCTGCGCGCGGCCCGCGGTACCTTCGACGCGCTGGGCACCATCCCCTGGGGCGAGCGGGCCCGGGCCGAGCTGCGCGCCTCGGGCGAGGCGAGCCGCGGCCGGGTGCCCGACGCGCGCGACCGGCTCACGCCGCAGGAGCTGCAGATCGCGCAGCTGGCCGCCGAGGGACTCACGAATCGCGAGATCGGGCAGCGGCTGTACCTCTCCCATCGCACCGTCGGCTCCCACCTGCACCGCATCTTCCCGAAGCTCGGCATCGTGTCGCGAGCCCAGCTGCGCGCCGCAATGACCGTCATGTGACGCAAGCGAAGCCGGACCTCGGCGCCGTACGGTCCGCGCATGACTACCGAGACGCCGGTGCTCTTCATCCACGGCCTCTGGCTGCACGCCACCTCGTGGGCTCCCTGGACCGAGCTGTTCACCGACGCGGGCTACCGGACCGCGGCCCCCGGCTGGCCGGGCGAACCCGACACCGTCGAAGGCTCCCGCGCCGAGCCGGACGCGATCGCCGACCACGGCATCGACGACGTCGTCGCCCACTACGCGAAGATCATCGACGGGCTGGACGCGAAGCCGATCATCATCGGGCACTCGTTCGGCGGCATGATCGCCCAGAAGCTGCTCGGCCAGGACCTCGCCGCGGCCGCGGTGGCCATCGACGCCGCGCAGATCAAGGGTGTACTCCCCCTGCCCCTGTCGTCGCTGCGGGTCACCTTCCCCGTGTTCAAGAACCCGGCCAACCGGCACCGGGCCGTCTCCCTCACCGCCGAGCAGTTCCGCTACGCCTTCGGCAACGCCATCAGCGAGGAGGAGTCCGACGAGCTCTTCGAGCGGTGGGCGATCCCGGCGCCCGGCAAGCCACTGTTCGAGGCGGCCGCGGCCAACTTCGACCCGCACTCGCCGGCCAAGGTCGACGTCGACAACGACATGCGCGGGCCGCTGCTGCTCATGATGGGCGGCCGCGACCACACCGTGCCGGAGGCGGTCACCCGGGCGACGCTGAAGCAGTACCGGCACTCGGACGCGGTCACGGACATCCACGAGTTCGCCGACCGGGCGCACTCGCTGACCATCGACCACGGCTGGCGCGAGGTCGCCGACGTCGCCCTCGACTGGCTGCGGCGCCACGGCCTGTAGACGCCATGGACCTGCAACTGAAGGGCCGGACCGCGGTCGTCACCGGGGCGAGCAAGGGCATCGGGCTCGCCATCGCCCGCGCCCTGGCCGCCGAGGGGGCCGCGGTCGTGGCCGGGGCGCGCGGCCTCACCACGGAGCTGTCCGACCTCGCCGCGCGGGAGGCGGTCACGCCGGTCGCGGTGGACCTGAGCACGCCGGACGGCCCGGCGCGGCTCGTCGAGGCGGCGCTGGCCGCGCACGGGGGCCTCGACATTCTGGTCAACAATGTGGGCGCGGTGCGGCCGCGCCCGGGCGGGTTCGCCTCCGTCACCGACGACGACTGGCTCGCCACGCTGACGATCAACTTCCTGGCCGCGGTGCGCACCACCCGGGCCGCGCTGCCGCACCTGATCGCGCGCGGGGGCGGGGCGATCGTGACCGTCAACTCGGTCAACGCCCGCCTCCCCGACCCGCTCGTGATCGACTACAGCGCGGCCAAGGCGGCCCTGGCGAGCTTCTCCAAGGCGCTGTCGAAGGAGGTCGCGGCGCACGGCATCCGGGTGAACACGGTCAGCCCGGGGCCGGTGAGCACCGGGCTGTGGCTCGGCGCCGACGGCGTCGCCGTGACCGTGGCCAAGGCCGCCGGCGCCGCGCCCGAGGACGTGGCCCGCAAGGCCGCCGGCGACTCGGTGACCGGCCGGTTCACCGAGCCCGAGGAGGTGGCCGACCTGGTCCTCCTCCTCGCCGGCGGCCGCGCGGGCAACGTCACCGGGGCCGACTTCGCCATCGACGGCGGCCTGATCCAGACGCTCTAGCCGGCCAGGTGGCCCCAGTCCGGTTCGAGCTCGCGCCAGGTGCCCTGGGCCGCCGCGGTGCCGTCCTTGAGGACGACGACGCGGTCGGCCTGGGTCAGGGCCGCGCGCTTGGACGTGGAGCCGATGACCGTCACGCCGTGCTCGCGCAGCGCCTGCCACAGCGCCAGCTCGGTCGTCACGTCCAGCGCCGAGGACACGTCGTCGGCGATGAGCAGCTCGGTGCGCGGGGCCAGGGCGCGGGCCAGCGCGAGGCGCTGGAGCTGCCCGCCGGACAGGCGGGTGCCCTTGTGCCCGATGAGCAGGCCCAGGCCCGCGCCCGCGGCGGTCAGGTCGTGCTCCAGCTGCGCGGTCGACACGGCGCTGTCCGCGTCGACCTCGTGGCCCAGCGCGATGTTGTCCGCGATCGTGCCGGACAGGACGCGGGGCAGCTGCGCGACGTACCCGATCTGGTTGGGCCGCAGGAACATCTCGGGCTCGGTCACCGGCTCGCCGTTCCAGCGCAGCTTCCCCGTGTGGTGCACGATCCCGGCCAGGGCCCGCAGCAGCGAGGACTTCCCGGAGCCGACGGGCCCGACGACGAGCACGAGCTGGCCGCGCTCGACGGCCAGGTCGAGGTCGCGCACGGCCACGGTGCCGTCCTCGTGCACGGCCGCGAACCCGGCGAGCTCCAGCCGCCGCAGCGGGTGCCGCGGGGCCGTCGGCGGGGCGGGCGCGGTGCCGGCGGAGAGATCGACACCGGGGACGGCGGCGGCGTACTCCCCGTTGCCCACCATCTCGATGGTCCGCCGCGTCCAGACCCGCGCCGAGGGCAGCTGCGAGACCAGCGACGCGGTCGTCCAGGCGAACCAGCGGGCCGAGCCCAGCGTCGACACCGCCACGAGCGTCGCGCCCGCGGAGAGCCGGCCCGACAGCAGCAGCGCCCAGGCCCCGATCGGCAGCAGCCCGCTGGCCAGGGCCGGGGTCGAGCGGGCCCAGATCTGCACGGCGATCTCCCGCCGCACCCGGAAGCTGCGCACGCGGTCCAGCTTCGCCAGGTGCTCGAGCACCGGGACGGTGGCGCCGGCGAGCTTCACGGTACGGGCGGCCGAAAGCGACGACACGAGCGCCGTGGCGAACGCGGCCCGCGCCGCGACCGTCCGCTGCGCCGAGCGCTTCAGCGCCGGCCCGAACAGCGCGGCGGCGAGCCCGGAGAGCACGATCGTCGCGGCCATGAACCCGGCCGGGACGAACGAGCCCGCCACGATCGTCATCGAGACGATGGCCCACAGGCAGATCCACTGGTCGATGAGGTGGTCGGCGAGCATGACCACCCGCTCGGTGTCGCCGCCCTGGGAGACGACCTCGGCCGGGGTGTGCTTGCTGACCCGCCGGGCGCCGGTCTGCCCGTGCACCAGGCGCAGGCTGATGCGCAGCAGCTGGCGGACCCACCACTCGGGGAACCATTTGCTGGTGTAGTACGGCAGCGCCATCGGCACCAGCAGCGCCGCCGCGATCCCGAGCGCCGGCCACAGCGCGTTGCCGAGGCCGTCGACGAGGTCCGCCCACAGCCACGGCAGCACCGAGCCGTCGAGCGCGACGAGCATCATGAGCGCGAAGATGACCACGGAGACGAGGCCGAAGCGCCAGTCGTTCGTGGCCAGCTTGAAGATGTTCCACAGGGTGCGCGCCCGCGGTACCGACGGCAGCGGCGGCGGGTCGGCCTTGACCCCCGCGCTGCTGACGACCCCCGCGCTGCTGATGACCACGGCGCCCGCGGCCGGGGCCGGGGTCGGCCGATCGAAGGTCGAGGCCGCCAGCAGCGCGGCGAAGCGCTCCGAGGAGGCGAGCGGGCCGGCCTCGACCACGGCGCCGTCGGCGAGCACGACGACCTCGTCGCACTGCTGCACCGAGGAGAGCCGGTGGGCCACGATGATGCCGATGCGCCCGGCCAGCAGCCGCGCGGTGGCCCGCTGCACCTGCGCCTCGGTCACCGGGTCGAGCCGCGCGGTCGCCTCGTCCAGGATGACCACCTGCGGGTCGCGGACCACGATGCGCGCGAACGCGACGAGCTGCTCCTGGCCGGCCGAGAGCATGTGGCCGCCGTCGCCGAGGCGGGTGTCGAGGCCCTCGGGCAGCTCGGCCACCCAGCCGGTCAGGCCGAGCTCGTCCACCGCCCGCGCGGCCGCGCCGAGCAGGGCGGGGTCGAACAGCGCGATGTTCTCGGCCAGGGTGCCGGCGAGGATCTCCGTGCGCTGCGGTACGACCGCGATCCACCGGCGCAGGTGCTCCAGGTCGAGGTCGAGCAGGTCGGTGCCGCCGAGGCAGACCGTGCCGCGCGGGATGTCCACGGCCCGGGTGAGGACCTTGGCCAGCGTCGACTTGCCGGAGCCGGTGCGCCCGATGAGCGCATAGGAACGGCCCCGGGCGAACGTGAGCGTCACGTCGCGCAGGGCCGGTTTGCGGGACGTCTCGGAGTACCGGAAGGTCAGGTCGCGCACCTCGAGGTCCCCGGCCGCGGGCGCCCGGCCGCCGACGGGTTCCTGCGCGGCATCACGCAGGAGTTGTACGCGGGCCCAGGCGCCGAGCGCGTACTGCAGGTCGGGCACCATCCGGCTGGCGTGCTCGACGGTCCCGCCGAAGCCCAGGGCCAGCAGCCAGATCGCGCTGAGCCGGGCCACGTCGATGCGATCGGTCGCGAGCGCCCACACGCCGCCGAGCACGATGAGCGCGATGGTGAGCCGCACGAAGCCGGAGGCGACGGACGTGACGGCGGCCGAGCGCACCCAGACCTTGCGCCCGCGCTCGAGCACGGCGGCGGCCCGGCGCGCGAAGAGGCGCAGCACGTACGGGCGCGCCAGCGAGGTTCGCACATCGTCCTGGCCGTGGATGCTCTCCTCCATGACGGCGGCGAGGTCGCTCCAGGCCTCCTCCTCGCCCATCCGGCTGGCGGCGATCTTCGAGGTGGGCTTGCGCAGGCCGATGGTGAGCCCGACGACGATCACGATCATCGCGACCCCGGCCGGCCACCACACGAACAGCGCCGTCGCGATCGACAGCACCGTGTAGCAGGCGGACTGCGCGATGCGGACGCCGGCGTTGCGCATCTCGCCGGCGACCTGGTACACGTCGTTGTCGATCCGGTCGAGCAGCTCGCCGACCGGTGTCGTCTCCAGCGTCGGCAGGTCCTGGCCGAACGCGACCCGGCACAGGCGCCGACGCACGTCGGCGCACCAGTCGGCAGTGAGCCGGGCCATGATGAGCCCGACGGCGAGGTCGGTGAGCACGGCGGCCGCGAGGGACGCCGCGAGCACTCCGAACATCGTCCAAGATCGATGAATGAGCACGGATCCGCCGACCGCGGACGCCGCGGCCTGCCCGGCCGCGCCGAGCACGACGAGCAGGGCCACGGCCACGGTTCTTCGCGGCGACGTGGCCCACAGATCACGGATCAGACGCATGGTGAGGCCCCCGGGGTGTGTGCTGCGGTGCCTTCAGCCTGCCTCGGGAGCCGGTACCTGCTCAACGCATTTACGCGCGGGGAAGTAGTCCAGGACGTTGCCGAGCGTCGCGCCGCTCCCCTGCTCGACCGCGCCGGGCACGGCCTCGGCACCGAGCGCGGCGCGGGCCCGCTCGTCCACGTCCGTGGTCCACGGCCGGGTGGCGTCGTCCGTGCCGCGGACCGCCCGCGCCGCGGCCAGCAGCGTCACCGCCCGCGCCGCGTCCCCGCCCAGCAGCGCGGCCTCGGCGGCGTCGTCGACCGCGTTGGCGACGGCGTACGCGTCGAACGCGGAGCGGCCCTGAACGACGGCGAAGCGGATCGCGTCGCCCGCCGCGGCGTGCTCGCCGTCGCGGGCCAGCAGCACCGCGCGGCCGGAGTGCAGCAGGGCGAGCATCTGCGGCGAGACCCGGTTGCCGCCGACGAGGTCGAGGGCGCGGTCGAAGCGGTCGCGGGCCTCGTCGAACCGGCCCGTGCGCAGGGCCCGGTAGGCGAAGGCGTACTCGACGAAGGCGATGCTGTCGGGCACCCCCGAGCGCCGGGCGGTCCGCCGGGCCTCGGCGAGGACCGCGTCCGCGCGCGGCTCGTCGCCGATCAGGTAGTACAACTGCGCCAATCGCACCTCGGTGACCGGCCGGTCCTCGGTCGACCCGAGCAGCCGCAGGTAGGTCAGCGCCTCCTCGTAGTGCGCGATCGCCTCGCGGTGACGGCCCTCGTGGGCCTTGGCCTCGGCGAGGGCGGCGAGGGCGAACGACATGCCCCAGCGCTCGCCGATGCCCTGGAACGCCGCCAGCGACGACTCGAACGCGGCGCGCGACTCGGCCGCGTGGGCGCCGGTGTTGAGCAGCGCGTGCCCGACGAGCAGGCGGCCGAGCCCGGCGATCCAGGGGTCGGGGTCGTCGGACAGCGCCGCGATACGCTCGAGCACGACCCCGACCGGGCCCTGCCGATACAGGCCCGCGACCGCCTGGAAGAGCCGGGACAGCGGGTGTTCGCCCTGGTACCCCACCGCCTCGGAGAACCACCCGTCGAGCATCTCGGAATCGCCGAGCCCGTCGAACCCGTTGACCGCGGCCACCCCGCAGGCCATCGCCCGGGCGTCGGGGTCGGACGGCCCCGGTAGCGACAGCGCGGCCGAGGCCAGGGCCGCGCCCTCGACCCGGTGCCCGCCGAGCCACCAGTACCAGCCGACCACCGCGACGAGCCGCACCGCGAGATCGCTGTCCCCGGCCGCGATCGCCCGCCGCAGCGCCCCGTGCAGGTTGTCGTGCTCGGCGCCGAGCTCGGCGAGGGCCTCCAGCTGCCCGGTGCCGCGCAGCGCCGGCTCGAGCCGCTGGGCCAGCGCCAGGAACCAGGCGCCGTGGCGGCGGCGCACTCCGTCCGCCTCGCCGGCCTCGTCCAGGCGTTCCAGGCCATACGCGCGGATCGTTTCGAGCATCCGGTACCGCAGATCGTCGCCGGCCACCAGCAGCGACTTCTCCACCAGGGTCGTGAGCAGCTCGTCCGGGTCGCCCAGGCGCCCGTCGGGATCGCAGACGGCGGCCGCGGCGGCGACGGTCGCCCCGCCGGGGAAGATCGCCAGCCGGCGCAGCATCGCGCGCTCGGGCTCGGCCAGCAGGTCCCAGCTCCAGTCGACGACCGCGCGCAGCGTCTGGTGGCGGGGCCGGGCCGTGCGGCTGCCCCGGCTGAGCAGCCGGAACCGGTCGTCGAGCCGGTCGGCGATGTGCGCCGGGGTGAGCGAGCGGCAGCGGGCCGCGGCGAGCTCGATCGCCAGCGGCATCCCGTCCAGCGCACGGCAGATCCGGGCGACGGCGCCGGGGTCCTCGGGCAGCCCCGCCAGCCCCGGCCGCACGGCCGCGGCCCGGTCCGCGAACAGCCGCGCCGCCGAGTCCTCCGCGAGCGGCTCCACCCCGAAGAGCGCCTCGCCGGTGATGCCGAGCGGCTCCCGGCTCGTGGCCAGGACCCGCAGGTGCGGGCACTCCCCCAGCAGCCGCTCGGCGAGCTCGGCCGCGGCCGCGACGACGTGCTCGCAGTTGTCGAGGATCAGCAGCAGGCGCCGGTGGGCCAGGGCGGTGGCCAGGCGCCGGGGCGCGTCGTCGGCGTCGAGGCGGCGGCCGGGCGCGGCGGGCTTGCCGGCCGGGTCCCGCAGGCCGAGCGCGCCCCAGACGGCCTGGATCACGTCGCCGGGGTCGGTGAGCGGCGCGAGCTCGACGAGCCACACGCCGTCCGGAATCTGCCCGGCCAGCGCCCGCCCGGTCTCGACGGACAGCCGTGTCTTGCCCGCACCCCCGGGCCCGACGAGCGTGACGAGCCGCCCGTCGTTGACGAGCCGGCGCACCGCGGCCAGATCGGCGTCGCGCCCGACGAAGCTCGTGAGCGCGGCGCGCAGGTTACCCTCCGCGGGCCGCTGCTGCTCACCCCGCAAAACCTGCAGGTGTACCGCCATCAGCCCCGCCGACGGGTCAGCGCCCAGCTCCTCGGCGAGCCGGTCCCGGCACCGCTCGAACACCGAAAGCGCCTCGGCCCCGCGCCCGGCCCCGGCGAGCGCGCGCATCAGCAGCGCGACGAGCCGCTCCCGCAGCGGATGCGCGGCGACGAGCGCCTCGAGCTCGGCGACGACCCGCTCCCCGATGCCGAGCTCGGCCTCGATCCGGTCCTCGATCGCGGCGAAGCGCAGCTCGTCGAGCCGGGCCCGCCACGGCCGGGCGAACGCGGCCTCCCCGGCGTCGGCGAGCGCCGGCCCGCGCCACAGCTGCTCGGCCCGCCGGAACAGCGCGACGGCCGAGCCGGGGTCACCCGCGGCCCGGGCCCGGCCGACGAGCGCCTCGAACCGCAGATGGTCGACGTTCTCCGCGTCGATGTCCAGCAGGTACCCGGTCGGGCGCGCCTGCAGCACGCCGTCGGGCAGCACCCGGCGCAGCCGCGAGACGAGCGACTGCAGCGCGTTGCCGGCCCCGGCGGGCGGATGCTCGCCCCAGACCCCGTCGGTGAGCCGCGCGGCGGTGACGACTCGGCCGGGCTCGAGCGCGAGGAGCGTGGCGAGGACACGCAGCCGCGAGCCGCCGACCTCGAGGGGCACCCCGTCCCCGTCGGCGACCTCGAGGGGTCCTAGCAGCCCGATTCGCACGCTGCTGATTGTGCTCTCTCGTGCCCTGCGCTCGCGGGCCCGGGTTCGCACGGGCCGTCGCCGGGCCTTTGGTGGTGCCGCCGCCCGCCGGTTGCTGCCCGTGGGCCCGGGCTCGCACGGCCCGTCGTCGGGCCTTTGGGGGTGCCGCGCACGACGATCGGCGGGCCTTCACCGCTCCCGACGGGAGGTCCGCTACGGGCCTTCGCTGCTCGTCGGACGGGAGGCCCAAGACGGAAGCGGCCACGTTCCCCGATAGGGTGCCGTTCGTGGCCCTGCAGCCGATCCGCACGGCCCGGCTCGTACTGCGCGAGCCGGCCGTCACCGACGCCGCAGACGTGCTCGTGTTCCGCGGCGACCCGGAGGTCCAGCGGTTCAACGACGACCCGATGCGCACGCTGGCGGAGACCGAGGCATTCCTCGAGCACCTGCTGGCCGAGTCCGCCGCGGACCTACGCCGGCACTGGGCACTGGAACTGGACGGCCGGGTCATCGGCCTCACGGGGCTGCACAGGTGGCAGCCCGCCCACCGGCGGGCCGAACTCGGATACGATCTCGCGAAGGAACACTGGGGCCACGGCTACGCGACCGAGGCGGCACGGGCGATCCTGCGCTTCGGCTTCACCACGATGCGGCTACAGCGCGTGCACGCCCAGACAATCGCGGCCAACGATCGATCGGTCCGGCTGCTGACGTCCCTGGGATTCACCCGCGAGGGAACGCTGCGCCAACACTCCCTGGAAGGCGACGGCCACTTCCACGACTGCGCGATCTTCGGCCTCCTGCGCCCAGAATGGGCAGCAACAGCCTGACCGCCCCATCGGCGCCACAACTCCAACCACTCACACGCGCAAACCCAGCACTCGAACCTGGTGGCGACGGTCCGACCTGCCCTCTGGCGTGCAACCCAAATTGCACAATCGCGCGCTCGCAGTGGGTGGCAGCGGTCTGACAGGGCTTTATCAGCGCGACTCCCCAGACTGCCCGCATGACCGACTTGGGTGTCGCATTCTCCGCCGACGGCACGGCCATCACCTACCGCAGCACCGGCAACGGACCCGGGCTCGTGGTGGTGCCCGGCAACAACCGGCGCGCGCACCATTACGACACGTTCATCCACAACCTGCCCCGCTACCGTGTCCATTCGATCGACCGCCGGGGCCGCGGCGCGAGCGGGCCACAGGGCACGGCGTACTCGATCGAGCGCGAGGCCGAAGACGTGCTCGCCGTGGCCGACGCGACGGGGTCCGAGCTGGTGTTCGGCCACAGCTACGGCGGACTGGCGGCCCTGCACGCCGCGCTGCGCCGGACCTTCGCCGGGCTGGCCGTCTATGAGCCGGCCGTCAGCCTCCACGGCGCGTTCGACCTCTCCTGGCTGCCACGCTTCACAGAGCTGGTCACGGCCGGCCGCGCCTACGCGGCGATGGCGACGTTCACGAAACGCACCGGGATCGTGCCGCTGCCCGACGTACCGCTGGCCGTGCACTACGGCCTGGCCTTTCTGCTCCTGCGCGGCACCGACGGAGCCGAGACGCGGGCCATGATGCCGACCAGCCCGGCCGAGCTCGGCGAGGTCGCGCGGCTCGACTCCGACGGCTCGCGCTACGCGGCGATACAGTCACCGACCCTGCTCCTGGCCGGGGCGAAGTCGGTGCCATACCTGCGCGACACGGTGCCGCGCCTGGCCGAGCTGTTGCCGTTGGCGCAGCACGAGGTCCTGGCGGGCGCCGACCACAACGCGCCGGACCTGAACCGCCCGGCGCTCGTGGCCGCCCGGGTCGACGCCTTCTTCACACGCTGACACCCTCGGCCCGCGCACCGCCCGAACGCTCACTGCACGAATCGCTCGCCGGACAACGGGCAGTGCGCGAATCGCTCGCTGCGCGAACCGCCTCGCGGTCCGAACGCTCACTGCACGAACCGCTCGCTGCACGAATCGATCAGTGTTCAAACGCGCAATGCGCGAACGCACAGGACCAACGGCGCCCACTTGCGCGGACGCTCAATGGCCGAACGCGCACTGTACGAACGCGCAGTCTGCGAGTCGCGCAGTGCGCGAACGTGCAGGCACGAACCGCTCACCGCACGAACGCGCCACCCACAACCCGCTCACTGCGCGAACGCGCGACGCAAGACCGCGTTCCACGCGAACGTGCACCGCGCAGTGTGCGAAGCGCGCATCGGGCATGGCGGGGCTCCAAGGAAGTACGAACCCTGGAGCCCCGTCAGCAGCGATCAGCCGAAGACCTGGAACTCCCACAGGGAGTAGCCGTAGGTCGTTGCGCGCTGGGTGCCGTAAACGCGCACATAGCGACCGGACCCGGTGACGTTCAGCGTCTGGTTGCCGCCCGCGCCCGTCGTGGTGCTGTAGATCGACGTCCAGTTCGTGCCGTCGTTGGAGGTCTGGATCTGGAAGGCCGTGGCGTACGCCGCCTCCCAGTTCAGGTTCACCTTGCTGATGGCCCGGGTCGCGCCGAGGTCCACCTGCAGCCACTGCGGGTCACTGAACGCACTCGACCAGCGCGTCCCGGTGTTGCCGTCGGTCGCCGCGGACGCGGGCGTGCCGGCGTTCTCCGTCGACGACGCGGTGGTCGGCCGGCCCTGGGAGATCACGGTGCCGGTCGAGCCGCCGGGCGTACCGGTCAGGCCGAGCTCGTACAGCGAGTACCCGTACGCGGTCGCGCGCTGCGTGCCGTAAACGCGCACATAGCGACCCGATCCCGTGACGTTCAGCGTCTGGTTGCCGCCCGTGCCCGTCGTGGTGCTGTAGATCGACGTCCAGTTCGTGCCGTCGTTGGAGGTCTGGATCTGGAAGGCCGTGGCGTACGCCGCCTCCCAGTTCAGGTTCACGCTCGTCAGGTTGTACGTCTGGCCGAGGTCGACCTGCAGCCACTGCGGGTCACTGAACGCACTCGACCAGCGAGTCGTGGCGTTTCCGTCAGTCGCGGCGGACGCGGGCGTACCGGCGTTCTCGGTCGAGGAGGCGGTCGTCGGCTTGCCCTGCGCGATGTTGGTGCCGGTCGGGGGCGGGCTGGTCGTGCCGCCCTTCTTGTTGTACACGGCCACCCAGTCGATGTTCATCTGCGCGCCGGAGACGGTGCTCGCGTTCGGGCCGCCACCGAAGGCGTCGGGGAATCCGCCGCCCATGGCCAGGTCGTAGATGATGAAGAACGGGTGGTGCACGGCGTTGTTCCACGTCGTGGCGTCCACGCGGGTGGCCGGCAGCGTGAAGTAGTTCGCGCCGTCGAGGTACCAGCGGATCTCCTCCGGCGACTTGGACCGGTCGATCTCCACCGCGTACGTGTGATAGCCGGTCTGGCACCCGGCGCACGCGCGCTCGCCGCTGCCGATGCCCGTCGACTCGTTGCACGGGCCGCCGGGGTTGACCCCGCAATGCAGGGTGCCGAAGACGGAACTGCGCCCGTTGATGTCCTCGAGGATGTCGATTTCGCCGCTGGTCGGCCACGAAGTGCCGGTCCGCAGTGTCGATCCGAGCATCCAGAACGCGGGCCAGTAACCGGCGCCGTTCGCGGTCGTCACATTCGGCTGTTGGATCGAGGACTCCATGCGCACCACGTCGCCGGCGTCGGCGCCGAACGTGGCGGCCTGGGTCTCGATGCGGCCGGACGTCCAGCCGGCCCTCGGGTCGGTACCCGAGTGCAAGGCCCGCAGCACCAGGTGCCCGTTGCCGTCCTGGAAGACGTTGGCCGTGCTGTTCGTCATGGTCTCGATCTCGCCGGTGCCGAAGCTGCTGCCCGGACCGGTGTCGTACTTCCACGTGCCCGTGTTCACCCCGGTGCCAGCGGCACCGTTGAACTCGTCGCTCCACGTGAGCGTGAAGCCGGGCGGCGGCGCGGGCGCGGCGGCGGCCGCGAGCTGGGCATTGTTCGACGTGCCGGCCTGCGCCGCGGCGGTGACGGCGACCAGGGCGAGCGCCGCGGCGGCGGTGACGCCCGCGGCCCAGCGCCGGGCGCGACGGTGTGTTCGAGTGCGCATGGCTCTCCTTGCGATCCTGGCGGGGACTAGAGAGCGCTCTCTCAACCGGCACGCTACTCCTGCCGCACGGTACGACGTCAAGAGGGTCGCGACTCGGGTTCATATATATTGACAGTCATCATTCACTGCTTTCACGCTGGCCGCATGACCATCCGGCTTCTGACCGCGCTCACCGTCGCGGTCACCTCCGCCACCGCTATCGCCGTCGGGGTCACCGCCCCGGCCGCGTTCGCCGCGGTCGACACGACCCGGACCCCGGGCCTGGCCGACTACACCGTCACGCTCGCGAGCGACAGCACCGGCGCCTCGTGGAGCGGTCACGAGTCCGTCACGTTCACGAACACCTCGCCGACGACACTGCCCGAGGTGTACCTGCGGCTGTGGGACAACTACCACGGCACGTGCCCGTCCAACACGCCGATCACCGTGACCAACGTGACCGGAGGCTCTGCAGGTTCGCTCAGCGTCGGGTGTACGGCTCTGAAGATCACGCTGCCCGCCCCGCTCGCACAGAACGCGACCGCGACGATCGGGTTCGACCTCGGGATCGTGGTGCCCGCGGGGGCTGATCGGTTCGGGCGCGACGGGGCGTACAACTTCATCGGCAACGCGCTTCCGGTGCTCGCGGTGCGCGACGGGGCCGGCTGGCACCTCTCGCCGTACACGAACAACGGCGAGTCGTTCTACAGCCTCATCAGCGACTTCGACGTCACACTCGATCACCCGACCTCCATCTCGGTGCCCGCGACCGGCACGTCGACGGACACGCCGGGCAGCAGCGGACGCACGATCACGCACGCTTCGGCGACGAACGTGCGCGATTTCGCCTGGGCGGCGGGTCCGTTCACGAAGACCAGCGGCGTGTCCCCGGGCGGATACACCGTCAACGTGTACCGCACCAGCGCGATCAGCGCCTCCAGCGCCAGTTCGATGCTCAGCACGGCGCTGGGCGCGCTCGACGCGCACTCCCAGCGCTTCGGGGCGTACCCGTACGGCGAGGCCGATGTCGTGCTGGACAACAACTTCTGGTTCGGCGGGATGGAGTACCCGGGCTTCGTGCTCGACGTGGTGTCGAGCAACGCCCTCGCGCACGAGCTCGCGCACCAGTGGTTCTACGGGATCGTGGGCGACGACGAATACACGACACCGTGGCTCGACGAGGCGTTCACCGACTACGCGACGGACCTGTACTTCAACAAGACCGGCACCAACTGCTGGAACTCGGTCACGTGGCAGTCCTCGAGCGAGCGGCTGACCAGCTCGATGGCCTACTGGGACGCGCACTCGTCCCGCTACTCGACCGTCATCTACGGCTACGGCAAGTGCGCACTGCACGACCTGCGCCGCACCCTCGGCACGACGGCCATGACCAACCTGATGTTCAACTACGCGCAGTCACACTGGTACGGCGTCTCGACGGTGCCCGACTTCAAGGCGGCAGCCCAGGCGGCGGCCGGCTCGACGAGCCTGTCCTCGTTCTGGACGACCCACCGCATCGACGGCTGATCACCGCAGGCCCAGCGCGGAGCCGGCCGGTCCTCGCTCCACACGGCTCAGCCGCTGACCGTCGCCGACGCGAGCGCGACGAGCGCGCCGGACAGGCCGCGATCGACGGCGGCGCGGCGCCGGCGGCCAGCGCGGGTGAAGGCGGCCAGCGCGGGTGCCCGCGGCCAGCGCGGGTGCCCGCGGCCAGCGCGGGTGAAGGCAGCCAGCGCGGGTGAAAGGACCGGCCGCTCACCCGCGCGAAGCAGGCTGGCTTCGCGCGGGTGCTCAGCACCGGCGCGGCCGGGTCACCTTTCTTGCGCTGACCGCCCCGAGCGCGACGGGCGCCGCGACGACGGTGACCGCGCCGCTCAAGGCCGGCGCGGCAAGGGAGGGCTCGCGCCCCGTCCAGGCAACGCGCAGCCGAGCTGGTCATAGACAGGGGCGAGCTCCGATCCCCGCGGCCCGCGCACAGTGGAATCAGTCCGGCCCGCGCACGAACTCCGTCACCGGGCCGAGCACCGCAAGGCCGGCCCGGTGCCCACCCGGGCGGCGCGGTCGAGCCGGTCACGGGCAGGAGGCGCACGCCGATCGCGTGGCCCGCAGAATCAGTCGGGCTCGCTCAGAAACTCCTCCACCAGGCCGGGCAACGATGGCGCCTCCGTGATGTCGTAGTGCGTGCGCCCCGGGATGATCGCCAGCCGCGACGCCACCCGCTTCGAGGCGTCCCAGTCCGCGTCGCGCAGGCCGCCGCCGAGCAGCGCGTAGAACTCGGCCGCGTGGGCGGGCGGGATCGAGTCGGCGTCGGCGAACACGAGCATGGTCCGCGCCTGAATCCGAGCCGCCTCCGGAGACCAGTCGTAGTCGCGCCGCAGCAGTTCGCCCATCCGCGTCCCGAGCACCGGCCAGTCCTCGACCCGCGGCGCGACCCGGGCGTAGGACGCGTACAACGGCGACGCCTTCATCCCCTCCGCCGCCTCCGGCCCGAGCTGCGCCATCCCGGCCAGCACCTCCGGGAACCAGCCCGTGCGCCGCACCGGCGTCGAGATCGCGATCAGCCGCCGGACCACGTCGGGGTGCTGCATCGCGATCCGGACCGCGGTCCCGGCCCCGAGCGAGTAGCCGAGCACGTCGGCGCGCCCGAGTCCGAGATGCGAGATCAGCGCGGCGACGTCGTCGGCGCAGGTCTCGTACCGAAGCGGACGCTCGGTCACGGGTGTGTGTCCGTGCCCCTGCAACTCGACGGCGATGACCCGCCGCCGCTGCGCCAGGGCGGGCAGGAACGCCCCGAACATCTCGATGGTCCAGAACCCGCCATGGAGGAGCACGAGCGGCTCACCCGAGCCGTGCTCCTCGTACCACAGCGAGACCCCGTTCACCTCGGCATACGTCATGCGCCGACCCTAGCCCCGAGCGACCCCGGCACACTGCCGGACGAGCGGCGACCACCGGTCCGGGGGCGACTGTTGTGCTTCATGGCCCGGACCCTACGCGCGGGGTACGACAAAAAACGTCCGAACACGAGCGGGGCCCCGCCGGCGAGTGCCGGCGGGGCCCCTGAACGGTGTTGCCTACTGCCCCGGCGTGATGTTGCCGCTGGAGCCGAAGACCTGCACCTCGGCGATGCGGACCTCGTCGCGGTACTGGCTGTTGGCAGCGCAGTCCGTGTTCGCCCGCGGGTCGTTGTCCTGCTCACCGGCGTAGAACGGGTTGCCGGTGCACTGGCTGGACCGCACGACCACACGCACGTGCGTGGCCAGCGTCGGGTGGATGTCGAACGTGCGCAGGTTCAGCTGCGGCGCCACCGGACGCCAGGCGCCACCCGGGAAGGCGTCGTCGTTGCTACGGTACGCCTCCGTGTAACTCGAGTCCTTGCTGCAGTCGGCCTTCGTGGCGTCGCAGGTGAGCACCGAGAACGAGCGCAGAGCGCTGAACCGGTTCTGGTTCTGCGTGCTGGAGTCGACGTCGCCCTTGAGGGCCGGGCGCAGCAGGGCGCTGACGTTGAGCGACTGGACGTTGACCGGCTTGTCGCCGGCCAGGTCGATCGTGACCTGCTTGCCGGCCACGCCGTTGACCGACGCCCAGTTCGTGCCCTCGGTCTCGTCGTTGATCTTGTCGAGGTTGACGCCGTCGCCGGTCGCCACCGCGCCAAGCGCCGAGGAGGCCACGTTCTGCGGCAGCTTCAGCTTCAGCTCCTGCGCCTTGCCGGGCTTGAAGGAAGCGGTGAACTTCTGGCTGCCGTAGCCCTTGCCGTTGACCACGAAGTGGAACTCGGTGTTGGGCAGGATCTGGAACGTGTCCGGCAGCGGCGTCGACGGGTCGGTGTCGGCCACCGGGGTCGCCCGGGCCTCGTAGTCGCCGACGTACAGCGTGACGTTCGCACCGGCGGAGCCGGCCATCGGCCGCAGGGTCACGGTCGCGTTCTCGGCGTACGGCGAGTGGAAGCTCGGCGTCGGGTCGGTGTCCGACGGAGCGCCCGTCGCACCCTCACCCAGGCCGGACTCGGCGAAGCCCTTCCAGATGATGTCCTGGTTGGCCCCGTCGAAGCGGACCAGGTCCGCGGCCAGCATGTTGTCGCGCATGCTGGTCATGGTGGCCCCGCTGGCCGCCTGCAGCAGGAACGAGTCGAACATCAGCTGGATCCAGCGCCGGTTGCCCGGGCAGGACGCCGCGTCGGCGCCGCCGTCGGCGCACTTCTGCTGCAGCTCGGGGGTGCCGAGGCCGTAGCGGTTGACGAACTCCTTGCGGACGCGCAGGTTCGTGGCGACCCAGATCTCGCCGTCGGCGTGGACCTCGGGACCGACCAGGTCGAAGCCGAAGTCCGAGTAGTTCAGCGGGCTCTTGCTGGCGTCGTAGTCGCGGATGCCCTCGTGCACGTTGCCCGTGACGTAGGCGCCGGTGACGAACTCGGTGTCGCCGGGAGCGCGCAGGCCGTTCTCGTACAGGTACTCGGCGGCGACGAGGTCACTCCACGCCTCGCCCATCGAGCCGCCCTGCGAGCCGGAGATGCCGCTGTTCGGGCCGGCGATCATGCGGTTGGTGATCGCGTGGGTGTACTCGTGCCCGATGACGGTCATGTCGTAGTCGCCGTCAACGCACGGCGGGTACGCCGAGCCGGCCACCGGCTGCCACAGGTACATGTTGGTCGTCGACGTCGCACCGTCGCGGCCCGTGCTCTGGTTGGCGTTGTTCCGGCTGCCGCTCAGGGCGCCGGACTGCGCGCGACCCTGCTCCGGGTCGTTGCCCAGGCCGCCGGGCTGGGTGTTGACGACCTGCATGTTCCACGCGGACTCGGTGAAGCCCAGGTGGTAGCTGAAGTCGTGCATCGCGTTGTGCATGCCGAACAGGTTCGACACCGCCGCGTCCGCGTCGTTGCGCGTCGCCGAGGTGAACACGTCCGGGTTGCACTTGGACTCGTGCCACTGGTCGGTGAACGCGTAGTTGTAGTTGCGGTCCGTCTTGGTGGCCGCCGGGAAGGCCGCCACGCCACCGCCCCACGACACGAGGTTGTTGGCCGAGTTGCCCGACGAGGTGAAGGTCGGCTGACCGGTGAGCTGGTTGACGTCCCAGGCCTTGCCCGACGCGGCGTCCTTCACGGTCTTGACGCAGTTGACCGCCGGCGTGAAGCACCAGGTCACCCGCGAGTCGGTGCCCGCCGTGACCGACTGCGGCGCGGTCGTCGGGAAGACGGCCCAGGTCGGGTTGTCGGAGTCGAAGTCGACCATGTCCTCACGGATGAGGATCTCGCCGGTACGCGCGTCGACGAAGGTCGAGTACGCGGTCGGGTTGTCGGCGTCGTTCGAGACCAGGCTGATCTGGTACGCCGCACGCGGCCCGCCGTCCGGGGTGGGCACGGCGACCTCGATGACGTCGGGGGCGCCGATCTGACCGGCCGTGAGACCGGCGTCGGCCAGGGCCGCGGCGACGGCGTCGGACGCCGACAGGGTCGCCGGCTCGGGCGCGGTGGTGTCGCGCGAGAGCGATGACGTGACCCAGACGACGCTGCCCTTGTTGAGCAGGATCGACACGAGTCCGTCGTGACCCGCCGGCAGGTTGCCGAAGCGCTGCTGCAGCTGCACGACGGTGCCGGTGCCGAGCGCCTGGACGAGGATCGGCTGCATCGCGTCGACGGCCGGGGCGTCGAGCGCGTACAACTCCTGGTTGTCGAGCAGGTACTTGCGGGCCGCGGCGACCGGGTCGCCGGTCAGGCCGGTGGCCAGGGCCTTGTCCGGGCCGACGGCCTCGGGCTCGCCGAGGGAGTTCCAGCGGACCTTCGCGGCGCCGACCCGATCGGCGGCCGCCTTCTGCTTCGCGGTCGGCGCCTTGCCGCCGCGACGGTTGTCGACGTCACGCGGGCCGTGGCCCTCGACGTCATGGGCCTTTCCGGGGTTCGGCTTGGGATCGGCGGCGGCGGGCGCGGCGGTTACCGCACTCGTCGCCACGACGGCGGCGGCAGTGAACGCGGCTAGCGTCCTGCCCCGCCAGCGCCTGGGGTTCAACCCAGATTTGCGCACGATCGGTTCTCCTCTAGTTCGATTGGGGCGCGTGTTGCTCCAGGGGGCGCCAAGTGGATCTCCTAGGGCCTATCACGGCCCGGCGCAGGCACACCAGGCTGCGCGAATGCGGGTCCACAATGGACAGGAACGCGACAGTTCCCTCTAACGGGGGAAGCCCCGTCGCCGCTTCGGGCGACAACGGGCAAATCGATCAAGGGGCCTGCCCGGCGATTTACCGGCACTTCCGGACACAGCATGACTTGCGTGAATGTTCACCAATTGCAATGAGCGACATTCGTACCACATGCCAATGAATGGGCAACCCGCTCGCGCCGCAATTCAAAATGCTATCTGGCTAATTGATATATGCCATCATCGCGGAGTGAAAGACCGGCTACCCGCCGGTGGCATCCAGCTGTCACCGGCCGACATCGACGCCCTGCCCGCCAGGTGGTCTTCCTGCTGGACCCCGGCCGAGGTCGCGCAGCACCTGGCCGGCACCGCCACGCCCTGGTGCGTGGCCGCGGGCTGGGCGTTGGACCTGTTCCTCGGCAGGCAGACACGCGAGCACGGGGACATCGAGATCGCGATCCCCGCAGCAGGCTTCCCCGAGGTCCGCGACCGCTTCCCCGGATACGCCTTCGACACGGTGGCCAGTGGCCGGATCTGGGAGAACGCCACACCGGACGAGCTGGCCGCGACGCACCAGACCTGGCTGCGCGACCCGGCCACCGGCAACTACCTGCTCGACGTGTTCCGCGAGCCGCACGACGACGACACGTGGATCTGCCGCCGCGACGAGACGATCCGGCTGCCGTACCGCGACATCGTCCTGCACACCCGAGACGGCATCCCGTACCTCACGCCTGAGCTGGTCCTGCTCTTCAAGGCCAAACACGCCCGCGGCAAGGACCAGGCGGACTTCGACGAAACCGTCCCGCACATGGCCCCGGCCCAGCGCGGGACCTTGGCCGCACTGCTGACCCGCGTGCATCCGGGACATCCGTGGCTCGCGCACCTCTGAGGCGCCGTACCGCTCGGACGACTACAGTGGGCGACGGAGGCGTGCGGGTGGCTGGTGCCCCTCCCAGTCTTCAAAACTGGTGTGGTCCGGAATCCGGGCCAGGCGGGTTCGATTCCCGTCCGTCTCCGCCAACCAGCTCTTGCATCACCCCACCCCTCGATGAGCTCGCCAAATGTAGATTATCGAGGGTTGTCGTCGACCTTAAGAACTGGTCTCGCTCGATCTCACCGGCACCGGGGCGTTCGCACTGCGCGCGGCAAAGATCTTTAGCGTCCGGACAGCTCGGGGCGGTCCACTTCACCTGGTCGATGGGATGCGCCGGAGGCAGGCCGAGTTCGACCGCACATGCCGCGCGATCGCGCCCACAACGCTCCCCGTCTTGGTGATGCTCGGCAACGCCTGTTTGTGGAGATTCGCCGGTCGGGGTCGACGGTGGCTGCGGGTCGCGTGGCGACCGCCGAGACCGTCTACAACTAGCACTTCCGGAGTCGGCCAACATGATCGGACAGCGCCCGATCCGGGACCACCATCGGGTGCGTGATCCTCGACAGGACAGGAAGTCCCGGCCTCGCCGTGCCGGTTACTCGCTGTGATGCGCGCCAGCCGGCCGCCGCGCACCAACGGCGGCATGACAGTGCGGTCGTTGCGATTGTGGGCGTGTCCGCTTGAGCTTCCATCCGGTGGAACCTTCAGGCTTGGTACGTGGATCGCGAATCGGATCTCTATACGATCGGGCAACTCGCGCAGTGCGCCGGCGTGTCGGCCCGGACCGTCCGGTTCTGGTCGGACAGGGGCGTGTTACCGCCAGTCGGCCGTTCCAGCGGGGGGTACCGACTCTACGACGCGGTGTCCGTCGCTCGGCTTGAGCTCATTCTGACGCTGCGTGATCTGGGCCTTGGTCTCAATGCTGTCGGAGCACTGCTGGCCAAGCAGGTCACGCTGGCCGATCTTGCGGCAGCTCACGTGAAGGCGCTCGATGCGGAGATCCGCACGCTTCAGCTACGACGCACGGTCCTGCACACCGTTACCCGTCGACAGAGCACGACCGAGGAGATGACCTTGATGAACAAGCTCGCCAGACTGTCCGCGCAGGAGCGCCAGCGCATCATCGACGACTTCGTTGACCATGCATTCGACGGCACGGCCGACCCGGATAGTGCCGTCATCGCCGACTGGATGCGCGAACTGCCCGCCGAGCTCATCGAGGATCCCACCGACGAGCAAATCGACGCCTGGCTGGAGCTGGCCGAGCTGGTCGCCGACGAAGACTTTCGGCAGAAGTTCCGTGCCATGGTGCTGAGCGCCGCCGCCCATGACCCGCGTCTGGAGTTCGGGCTGAACATCCGACCACTCGTCCTTGCCCACGCCGGAAGCGCCGAAGAGCGCGGCGTCGCTCCCGACTCCGTTGAAGGCCGCGAGACACTCCACCGGATCGTTCCGGCCGACCTGCCCGTCGAGGAAGCCGCCGCGCTTCTCACATGGCTGGAGATGGTGGCCGACTCCCGGATTGAACGCTACTGGCAGCTCCTCAGCACACTCAACGCCACCGATGCGGGGCCGCCGGCTGTGCCTGCGTTCGCATGGCTGCTTGCGGCAATGCGTGCGCACCCATTCCCCTGATGTTGCCTGTGTCGCGCAAATAGGCAGGCGGTAGGTAGCCAACCGTGGAATACCCGTCGGGCAGACGTCCGACTGCAGGCGCGCTCAAATCGGCAGATCCGCGCGCCGAACCGCCGGCTGGGCTGTCACGGTCTGTCGCGCGCGGATCGCGGCAGAAGCGGATGCCGCATAGAACTTGGGCCAGGGTCGGCCGGGCCGCACTCACATCGGATTCTTGTTTTATTGCGGTAGGACCGAGGCCCGGCCAGGCTTCCGTCTAGACATCCGGGCTGTCGCTCTCACATCGGCTGCCCACTTCGGTGTGGCTCTCATTTGGCCTGCGCGGTCCCGGGCGTCGCCTATGGGCGACGCCCGGGACCGGGGTGAGCGATCCTCGATGCTTGGTCAAGACGCCCGGTCAGCGGCATGAACGGAAACGTGATCAGCAGAAACGGGTTGAGCGTCACGGCTGTGGGAAGAGTGCCGCGACGACCAGCACCCGGAGGAGGCCGAAACCGTGATTGCCGACCAGCGGACCCGCGCTGCGATCGAGGAGCACTGGCGGGCGTCAGAGGCGGGCGAGCTCGCGACGGAGCACGCCCTGTACGCCGAGGACGCGATCCTGGACTACCCCCAGTCGGGCGAACGGTTCCGCAGCCGCACCACGATTGCCGCCCAGCGCGGCGCCAATCCCGCTGACCGTCACTTCACCGTGCTGCGTATCAGCGGCAGTGACGACCTGTGGGTGAGCGAATGCGTCATCACCTACGACGGCGCGCCCACCTACTCGGTGAGCATCATGGAGTTCACCGACGGCCGGGTCGCGCACGAGACTCAGTACTTCGCGGCTCCATTCCCGGCGCCGCAGTCCCGCGCAGGGTTCGCCGAGCGAATCCCGGCCTGACCATCACCCTGGCAACGCGTTGGGGTCGAGCCAATCCGATCAGCGGCAAATCCGGGCGCCGCGACGTGCCGTGATACTGCATGATCAGCAGTGTGGACATGGACGCGCGGACCGATCTGGGTGGGCTCGCTCCGGTCGAACGGGAACTGCTTCGGCTCGGCATCATGCAGTGGGCGCGCCCGGAAGGCAACAAGGACGTGGTCGCCGGGCTGCTCGACTATTCCGGTCGCTCCGAACTGCGATCGGACGTTGAGCGGCTGGCCGGTCTCATAGACGCGGCGAGCCCGATGTCGCGTCGTGATTGCCGGCGTCTCCTGCTCGCGACCGAACTCGCCTTCGCGAGCGAAACGCTGGGATGGTCGCGGGACTGGTCGCCCGACACCGGCTTCGCGGACCGCGACACCATCACCGTGCTTCGTTCCATCCAGGAGAAGGTCGCCGGCATCATCCACGGCCGCGACGACCAAGTCGCCGAGATCGGCCCTGCGGTGCAGCCGGCCTGGAGCCCGATCTCCATGGACGCCGACGACGCATGCTGGACGCCGTTCCGCCAGCGATTCGATTTCCGGCCCAGCATGCATTCCTGGCCTGCCATCACCGAGCCCGTGCCGTCGGTCACCATCGACCTCAGCCCCATCTTCGCCGCACGCAGCCACCCGGAGTTCACCGCAGGCGTGGCCGCGGTCAACAGCCTTACCCTGCTCGCGCTGGCCCGCGTGCTCGAACGCGACACCAGCCTCGTTGTGCTCGACTGGCAGCACCAGAGCTACCGGTTCTGGCCCCACCGGTTCGCATGCCAGCCGGATTCGCAGTGGCAGACGGACGTCTTCCCCAAGGGGGACTACTACATCTTCCTCACCGAAGACATGAACACCGGCACGTTCGGCCATCCCTGGGAACAGACGCTCTGCGTCTTCGGCGAGCCACTGATGTCCACCCTGATCCCAATGCTCACCAGCTGGCTCCCCATCCGACGCACCAACCGGTAGAGGAGCGCGATGATTCCTCTCCAAGACCGAGTGCGCGCCCATCGGCTACCGCGCGCCGAACCGCCAGCTGGGCCATCACGGTCTGCAGTGCGCGGATTGCGGCTACGAGTGCGCGGCTGATCAAGCAATGTCGTCCAAGAACGGCACCCTCGAGCGGCCGGTCAACCCTCGTCAGGGGTGTCTGACCGACGAAGCCCCGGTCAGCGTGGTCGGGTACGGCATCGAAAGTATGCTGCACCGGTGCAGCCAACGCCGCGGCCGGCGCCCGACGACGACGCATGGGGTGCCGACTACGACGACGTGCCGCAGATGCTCGAGAGCGCGGCATCGGCGTCCGTCGAGGACGCCCGTGCGGCCTGGGAGCGCATCCTGAAGTGCCTCTTCGGCGTGTACCCTCGCTCCCCGCATCTGGACCAGCTCGCACCCGTGATCGCCGCGGCGGTGCCGCACTTCGTGGCGTTGGCCTGTTCGGCCCCGCACGAGCGGGCCACGGCGCTGTCCGTGGCGGGCCGGGCGGCCGACCCGGAGCGTCCCCTCCGGGCGTCGCCCGAGGCGCGTTCCGCGTTGCGGGCGCAGGCGGCGACGATCGCACCGCTGCTGGACGACCCGGACGCGGCGGTACGGGTCTCGGCCGTGTATGCGCTGACCCACGCCGGTGTCGATCCGAGCCTGTTGCGGCGCAGGCTGGCCGCGGAGTCTGAGCGGGAAGTGCGGGCGGCGCTGCTGCTGGGGCTCGGCGCGGAGGCCGCGGAGACGCTGGCTGCGGCCGAGTTGGAGGACCGCACGGTTGTGGTCGGGGCGGCGCTGGCCGGTGCCCGGGCCGGGGTGCCGTGGCCGGACGGCGCGCTGGCGGTGGTCGCGGCGGCGCTGTCGGCCGGCGCGGAGGTACCGGCCGATTGGCTGCGCCGCTCCTCGACGCTCGCGGATCTGCTGTGTGCGGTCGACGGTGAGGTCGGCCGCATGCTGCTAGATGCGCTGCCGTTGACGGTGTCGGTGCTGCGGGCGGTCGAGGACTGCGGCCGTTGGCACCGCCCGGCCCGGGCGTGGCTGGCATCGTGGGCCGGGCGGCTGCTTCTCGACGCCGACCCCCGGCTGCGCACGGCCGCCATCGACGCGGTCGCGGCGACCGGCGCGGCCGCCGCACCGTGGGCCGACAGCCTCGCCCAGGCGGCGGCCTCCGCCGGGACCCCACCGGACGCACGTCAGAAGGCGATCCGGGTGCTGGGAGAACTCGGCGACCCGCGCTGGATAACGCTTGGCGGGTGGAACGACAATTGGTGGTTGGACCTGACGTCGGCGCAGTTCGACGCGTTCCGCGTCGAACTGGAACGGGCCACCGCGGCCGGCGAGGCGAAGGACGTTGCGATACTGGCCTACCGAGTGAGGCAGATGGGCGCGCGGGCCTCGGCCTTGACGTCGCAACTGCGCGCGGCCCGCGCGCTTGCGCCGAAGGAGGTCGCCTGGGCGCTTGAGGGGCTGGACGCCGCCGATACGGTCGACGTGCCCGCGCTGCGGGAGCTGGCGGCGGAGGGCTTCGCGGAGCCGGCGTTCGCGTGCTGGCGGCGGACGCATGATCGGTCCGTTGTCGTCGAGGCGATCCAGGCCGCGATCGAAGCGCCGCGATGGCGTGAGGTCACCCGCGGGTTGACGATGGCCGCAGATGCCCGCCTGGAACTGCCGGAACTGCTGCCGATCCTGTGGGAATGGCAGCGGCAGGACTACGACTTGCCCGCCATGGTGCACAGGGCGCAACTGGCCGCAGCCAGGTTCCTCGCCGTGATGACCGGTGACGGGCGGCATCCCCCGGCCGAGGTGCTGGCCACCGTCCGCGCGATCCTGCACTTCGGCGAAGTGCCCGCCAGCCAGGCCGCGGCGCTCATCGCCGAACTGGGCTGGACCGAGCTCGTCGAGGACCTGAGTACTTCTTTCGGCCGCCACGGGCACTGGGGCAAGGCCGCTATCGCTGAGGCGCTCTGGCGGCTGGGCCGGCCCGCACCCGACCTGGTGCCGGTTCTGCTCGCCACCATCGAGGACGGCGTCTGGCCGGGCGAAGCCGTATCGGCCCTGGTGAAGATCGGCACTACCACAGCGGTCCCGCGGCTGACCCAACTGGCCGACCAGGACCGAGCTATGCTCGTCCACTTCGATTGGCCCGAGATGGCCTGGCGCGACGAACGGCTCCGCGCCGATCTGCGTGCCGCGGCCGCGATTCTGGCCGGGCGCTGAACCGCACGACGCCGAGCGCCTGGCCGCCAGGAAAGCCGCCCGGCACCCGCGAAACGTGAACGCGTCGATAGCGGTCTCGAAAGGGTGGAACGCGCTCTCATCGGCTACTTATCTAATTTGATCTACGACCTGTGCCCGGCCAGGCTGGGTCGAGGTGATCGGCGGGTGGCTCTCACAAGCGGCTGTCCACTGCACG
>NZ_JBEPEH010000055.1:0-86562 GCF_040300725.1 Dactylosporangium sp. NPDC000244 | reverse complement strand
GCGGGGGGTGGTCCGCGCGGGGCGCCCCCCGCGGTTGGGGGGTGCCCCCCCCCTCCCGCCCCCGGCCCCCCCCCGCCCCGCGCCCCGGGGACGGCGTCGCCGTCCCGTGGCCGCGGACGCCGCGGTCGGTCAGCGTCGCCGCAGCGCGAACACGCCCCAGCCGAGATACGGGCGGCGATAGCGCACGTACTGCAGCGCGGCGGTGTCCAGCTCGGCCCGGACCTGGCCGGCCAGCTCGTCGTCCAGGTTGGCGTCGAGCCAGGTGCGCAGGCTGAACCACTGGGCCGCGGCGTACCGGTCCCAGCTGTCCTCGTCGGCCAGGACCATCTCCACCACGTCCCAGCCGAGCCGCCCGAACGACTCGACGAGCCCCGGAAGGCTGTCGTACTCGTCGCGGTCCTTGAAGCCGCAGCCCTCGACGATCGCCTGGTCGGGCTGGTCGAGGCGCCAGAACGGCTCGCCGACGAGCAGCAGGCCGCCGGGCTTGAGGCTGCGCTCCAGCAGCGTCAGCGTGCCCGGGAGGCCGTCGCCGATCCACGTCGCGCCGATGCAGGCGGCGACGTCGACGGGCTCGGGCAGCACGAAGCCGGCAGCGTCGTCGTGGACGAACGTCACGCGGCCGGCGACGCCCAGCTCGGCCGCGCGCGCCTCGGCGGCGGCGAGGAACACGGTGCTGATGTCGACGCCGGTGCCGTGGATGCCGTGGTCGCGGCTCCAGGTGCACAGCATCTCGCCGCTGCCGCAGGCGAGGTCGAGCAGGGTCTGGCCGGGGCGCAGCCGGACGGCGGCGCCGAGGGTCGCGAGCTTGTGCTCGGTGAGCGGGTTGTGAATGCGGTGGTCAGCCTCGCGGATGGCGAAGATGCGCGGAAGGTCCACGTCGGAGAGTCCTCACGTCGGTTGAATGGGTCGGCAGGGTGAGGACGGGCGCCGGCATCAAGCCACCTCCAAGAGACGTGAGACTTGCCCGACGATAACCGCTAGGAGCCGATCGCGGCGACCGGTTTCCGGGCAAGCAGCGGGCCGACGAGCTCGGCGAGGATCCGGGGACCGTGCTGGGTCAGGACGGACTCCGGGTGGAACTGGACCGAGGCGAAGGCCGGGCCGCGCAGCGCGTGGACCTCGCCCGTCGCCGGGTCCTGGGCCACCTCGAACGCCGCCGACGGGGACGCCTGCGCGGCGAAGGTGTTGTAGAAGCCCACGACCTCGGGCCGGCCGAACAGGTCGATCTCGCGCTGGACGCCCTGGTTCGGCCGGGCGCGGCGGGTCAGCGGCAGGCCCAGCCGGGCCGCGAGGATCTGGTGGCTCAGGCACACCGCCAGCAGCGGCCGGCCCGCGGTGAGCGCGGCGCCGGCGAGGTCGTGCAGGCGGGCGATCTTCGGGTGGCGCCGGTCGCTCGGGTCACCGGGTCCGGGGCCCAGGACGAGAAGGTCATGGTCGGCGGAGGCCGGTTCGTCGTACCGCACGACGTCCACCGCCAGGCCCAGGGACCGCAGTTGCAGGGCCAGCATCGCGGTGAACGTGTCCTCCGCGTCGACGACCAGGGCGCGCCGGCCGGCGAACTCGCTGGAGGTGGGCGGGTCGCCGAGCCAGAAGCCGGCCAGGCTGTCGTTGCGCCGGGCCAGCGCCGCCAGCACCGACGGGTGGCGGGCCAGGTGCAGGGGCGCGGGACCCGACGGGCTCCCCGCACCGCGCAGGGCACCCAGCAGGGCCGCCGCCTTGGCCTCGGTCTCGGCGGTCTCGGCGCCCGGGTCGGAGTGGCGCACCAGCGTCGCGCCGACATCGATCGTCACGCGGCCGGCGGCCGAGATGTCGGCGGTGCGGATGAGGATCGCCGAGTCGAGCTCGCCCGGGCCGATGAGGGCCGCTACGCCGCTGTAGTAGCCGCGGCCGGTGCGCTCGTGGCGGGCGATGACGCGGCAGGCGTTCTCCAGCGGGCTGCCGGTGACCGTGGGGGCGAACAGCGTCTCGCGCAGGATGTGCCGGGGGTCCAGGGCGGTACGGCCGCGGATGAGGTACTCGGTGTGCGCCAGCCTCGCCATCGGGCGCAGGTATGGGCCGTCGACGCGGCCGCCGGCGGGGCAGACGCGGGCCATCATCTTGAGCTCCTCGTCGAGCACCATGGCCAGTTCGTCGGTCTCCTTGCCATCGGCGAGGAAGCCGAGTACGTCGGGCAGGGTCGGGCCGCCGCGGCGGTACCGCAGGGTGCCGCTGATCGGGTTCATCACCGCCTCGCCGTCGCGCACGCTGATGTGCCGCTCCGGAGTGGCGCCGACGAGTGTGCGGTCGCCGGTGTGGACGAGGAACGTCCAGTACGCGCCGGACTCGCCGAGCAGCAGCCGGCGGAAGCAGGACAGGGCGTGGGCGAGGCGGTAGTCGGCGATCGCGGCGGTGAACGTGCGGCGGATCACGAAGTTGGCGCCCTCGCCGCTGCCGATCTCGTCGTCGATGACGCGCCGGACGGTCTCGGCGTAGTGGTCGGCGCCGAAGCCGCCGTCGACGGGCACCTCGACGTCGGGCAGCAGCGCGGCGGCGAGGCCCACCGGCAACACCTGGCGATCGGCGACGCGCAGGGCGAGCAGGCCGGTGCCGTCGTCGACGCACGCGAAGCCGCGCTCGCGGATCTGCCGGAACGGCACGAGCGCGAGGACCGTGCCGGTGGCGGGCAGCTCGGCGATCGTGTCCACGGTGGACAGCGCGCCGGTGAGCACCTCCACGCCGTCGGTGCTGCCTGGGCGGTACAGCAGGGCGAAGGGCTCCATCACAGCACCGCCGCCGTGGTGGTGACCACCGCGCACCGGCGGGCCGCGTAGGTCAGGGCGAGGCGGTGCTCCTCGGCGGAGAGGTCGCCGACCGCGTCGGCCACCAGGAACGGCTGGATGTCGTGACTGAACGCCTCCACGAGCGTGGCGAGCACGCCGATGTGCGCGTAGACGCCGCACACGACGAGCTGGTCGCGGCCGGCCGCCCGCATCCGTGCGAGCAGGTCGGAGCGGACGAAGGCGCTGTAGCGCCACTTCGTGAACACCCAGTCGTCCGGCCCCGGGGTCAGCGGCTCCACCACCTCGCGGTCGGCCGGTGTCATGGCCATGCCGGGTCCCCAGAAGTCGGCGAGGAGCCCGCGCTGTTCGCTCGTCATGCCGCCGGGCTGCACGGTGTACGCCACCGGCAGCCCGGCCCCGCGGTGCAGGGCGGCCACGTTGCCCACGAGCCGCTCGCGGAACTCGGGAGCGAAGGGCCGCAGGAAGTACCGCTGCATGTCGTGGATCAGCAGGACCGCGCGGCGCGGGTCGGGCCGCCAGCCGGCCGTGTTCGCGGGCAGGTCGCCTTCGGCGGGCAGCGGATAGGGCGGGATCGGGGCCATGGCCATGGAACGGTCCTCCTAGACGCCCAGGGTGGCGCCGCCGTCGACGGTCAGCGCGTGCATGGTGATGTGCCCGGCCCGGTCGGACAGCAGGAACACGACGGCGTCGGCGACGTCGTCCGGGCGGGCGAGCTTGCGCAGCGGAATGCCGACGCGGTAGGCGTCGAGCCGCCCGTCGATCGTCGCGCGGCGGCCGCTGTCGTCGTGCCACATGCCGCGCAGCATGGGCGTGTCGGTGGAGCCGGGCGCGACCAGGTTGCAGCGGATCCCGTGCGCGGCGACCTCGAGGCCGAGGCACTTGGTGAACATCGTGGCGGCCGCCTTCGACGCGGCGTACGCGGCCATGCCCTGCCGCGGCGTGTCCGCGGCGTTGGAGGCCACGGTGACGATGGCGCCGCGGCCGCGCGGGAGCATGCGGTTCACGACGGCCCGGCTGACCACGAACACGCCGGTCGTGTTGACGGCGAAGGTGTCCCGCCAGTCCTCGTCGGAGAGCCGGGCCGCGTTGTCGATGCGCAGCACCCCGGCCGCGTTGACGAGGTAGTCGATCGGGCCGCCGCGGTCCTCGACGGTGGCGACGGCCGCCTCGACCTCGTCCCGGCGGGTCACGTCGGCCGGGACGGCGAGCACCCGAAGGCCCTCGGCGACGAGCCCGGCGGTGGCCTCACGCAGCGCTCGGGCGTCGCGGTCGAGGGCCGCGACGAGCGCCCCCTGCCGGGCGAGCGCGGCGACCACGGCGGCGCCGATGCCGCCCGCGGCGCCGGTCACGAGCGCGATCTTGTCCTGCACGGGGCCTCCTCAGCCGTTCCAGGCCGCCACGACGGCCATCGCCTGCTCCGGGTTGAGCCGCGGGTCGCACAGCGTCGTGTACTTGTCCCCGACCCGCCCGGCGTGGGTCGCGTCCGCGGCGCACTCGGTGACGTCGTCGGGGGTGGTCTCCAGGTGCAGCCCGCCCGCGGTACCGCCCGCGCCGCGGACCGCGCACTGGAAGCCACGGACCTCCTCGACGACGGCGTCGAGGTACCGCGTCTTGAGCCCCTGCGCGGTGGTGACCGTGTTGCCGTGCATCGGGTCGACGAGCCAGATGACGGGGTGCCCGGCCGCGTGCACGGCCGCGACGAGCCCGGGCAGCCGCTCGGCGACGTGCCCGGCGCCGAGCCGCGCGATGAACGTGAGCCGGCCGGGCTCGCGATCCGGGTCGAGCCGCGCGCACAGGGCCAGCAGCTCCTCGGCGGTGGTGGCCGGGCCGACCTTGCAGGCGACCGGATTCACGACGCCGGCCAGCAGCGCCACGTGCGCGCCGTCGGGGTCGCGGGTGCGCTCGCCGATCCACGGCCAGTGCGTCGAGGCGAGCAGCCGGCGGCCGGAGGCGGTGCGGCGCAG
The DNA here is from genome assembly GCF_040300725.1 of Dactylosporangium sp. NPDC000244. Classification (NCBI taxonomy): domain Bacteria; kingdom Bacillati; phylum Actinomycetota; class Actinomycetes; order Micromonosporales; family Micromonosporaceae; genus Dactylosporangium; species Dactylosporangium sp. NPDC000244. The sequence goes on along the minus strand of NZ_JBEPEH010000055.1, from coordinate 81,818 downwards.
CTGCGGCACTTCGTAGTCCAGCAGCAGCGCCTCGTGGCTGGCCCAGGTCGTCGGGATCCTGCTCAGGTGGGCTAGCACCTCGCGGGCGGTGTGGTAGCCCGCCACGAGTCGGGCCGGGTCGGGGCGGCGGCCGCGCTCGTCGGGCTCGGGGGCGTTGACCAGGTGGCCGCGGTACACCGGAAGCTCCCGGCCGCCGACGACCTCCGTGGCGCGGCTGCGCGGCTTGGCGAGCTGGCCGGCGAGGCGCCCGACGCGCAGCACGGGCCGGCGGGTGAGCTGCTGCAGGGCGCCGGCGAGCATGTCGATGAGCCCGGCCTTGCGCACGACGTCGCCGTAGGTGCACTCGGCCGGGTCCTCGGCGCAGTCGCCGGCCTGCACGACGAGCGCCTCGCCGGCGGCGACCGGCGCCAGCCGCTGCCGCAGCCGCAGCACGTCGGCCGCCCGCACCAGCGGCGGCAGGTCCGCCAGCCGGTCGCGGGCCGCCTCGAGCCCGGCCGGGTCGCCCCAGTCCGGCTGCTGGGGCGCCGGTCGCTGCCGCGGCAGGGCCCCGCGGTCAGCCATCGGTCAGCGCCCGGGCGATCGCGATGGTCCGGCGGATCTGGAACTCCACCGCGGCGAGGTTGTCGTCGGTGACGTTGCCGGGCTGGTTGCGCGAGACGTTGGCGGCCCCGTACGGGTTGCCGTTGCCCGGGCGGAACAGCACCGGATCGGTCGAGCCGGTCGGCACGATGATCGCGCCCCAGTGGCAGAACGTGTTGTGCAGCGCCAGGATCGCGCTGACCTGGCCGCCGTGCGGGGCCGAGCCGGACGCGAAGGCGCCGACCGCCTTGCCGGCCAGCCGGCCGCCGATCGAGGGCTCGGCGGTGGTGTCGAGGAAGTGCAGCAGCTGCGGCGCCGGCAGGCCGAAGCGGACCGGGGTGCCGACCAGGATCGCGTCCGCCCATTCGAGGTCGCCGAGGGTCGCGGCGGGCACGTGGGCGGTGGCCTCGGCGTGCCGGCGCCACGCGGCGCGGTCGGTGACCGCCGGCTCGTCGACCAGCTCCGGCACGCGGCGCAGCCGGACCTCGGCGCCGGCCTTGAGCGCGGCGTCGGCGGCCGCCTCCGCGAGCCGGAACACGTTGCCCGTCGAGGAGTAGTAGATGACTGCGACGTTGGACATGCGGCCATCCTCGGCGCCCGCCCCAGCCCGGCTCAATTCCTATCAATCAAGTATGTCAAGTGCGCCCGTGACCACCGCCGCGGCGCCCAGCACGGTGGCCCGCGCACCTAGGCGCGGCGCCGTCCGGCCCGGCACGGTGGGACCGTGACCGATCCCCTGACGCACCTGTGCACCGAGCTCTTCGCGGGGCTGCCCCGGCGGGATCAGCGCCGCCGCGGCGCCGAGTACGTGGCGGGCCTGCTGCGCACGCCCGGCCGCAAGTCGATCCGCAACATCGCCGGCGGAGCCGGGGAGCAGCGGCTGCACCACTTCGTCAGCGACTCCACCTGGGACTGGCGGCCGGTGCGGGCGGCGCTGCGGCGGCACCTGCTCGGCGTCGAGCCGCCGGACGCCTGGGTCGTGCGCTCGATGTTCATCCCGAAGGCGGGCGCGCACTCGGTGGGGGTGGCGCGGCGCTTCTGCCACACCCGCGGCGCCGCCGTCAACGCCCAGCACGCCGTCGGGGTGTGGGCGGCCACGGCCGGGTGGGCCGCCCCGGTCGGCTGGCGGCTCCACCTCGCCGCGACCCCGCCGGCCGGCTGTCTCGCCGAGGCCTACCTCGAGCAGGCCGCCGCCGGCGACCGCCGGCCGGTGGTGCTCGACGCCCGCGGGTGCGACGCCGCCGCGCTGATCGGGCGGCTACGGGCGGGCGGGGCGGCGGTGCTGGCCCGGGTCGACCCGGACACGCCGGTGTGGACGAACGCTCGGCCGCCGGGGCACGGCGACGGTCCGCTGCCCGCGTCCCGGCTCATCCGGATGGACCCGCACATTCGCCGGCCGCTGTTCGGCGGCGGGTTCGCCGCGGCCCGCCCCGCCCGCGTGGCCGGTCGCGCCGACGACCTCACGCTGCTGAGGCTCGAGGACGCGGTGTGGCTCACCGACCTCGCCGGCCGGGGCCCGGCCGAACTGGCCCGGCTGGCCGCGCTGCCCGCCCGGGTCGACGAGGACCTGGCCGCGATCGGCGACCGGGTCGGACTGCGCGACTACACCGGCCGCTCGTTCGCGGGCTGGCACCGCCACGTGACCCTCGCCTCCGCCGCGCACGCCGTGCTCGTCCTCGAGGGAGTGGACCGTCGTGCTGACGCTGCGTGAAACAGGCCCCGGATCGCCGATCGCCCTGCTCGGCACCGGCGTGGGTCTGCCCGCCCAGATCGTCGACAACGCCACGGTCGCCGGGCCGGCCGGGGTCACCGCCGAGTGGGTGACCGAGCGCACCGGGATCCGGCTGCGCCGCTGGGCCAAGCCCGACGAGGCCACCTCGGACCTCGCGGCCGCGGCGGGCCGGGCGGCGCTGCAGGACGCCGGGGTGCGCGCCGCGGACCTGTCCCTGGTGCTGGTGGCGACCTCCACGCCGGACTCGCCGCAGCCGCCGACCGCGTCGCTCGTCGCCGACGAGCTCGGCGTGGCCCCGGGCACGGTCGCGTTCGACCTCAACGCCGTGTGCAGCGGGTTCGTCTTCGCCCTCGTGACCGCGGAGCGGCTGCTGCGCGCGTCCGGCGGGCACGCGCTGGTGATCGGCGCCGACGTGTACAGCCGCATCCTCGACCCCACCGAACGGCGCACCGCGGTGCTCTTCGGCGACGGCGCCGGGGCCGTGGTCCTCGGCCCGGGCGGGCGCGCTGGCCTCGTGGCCGCGCGGCTGGCCACGTTCCCCGAGGCCCACGGGCTGATCCGGGTGCCCGCGGGCGGCAGCCGCATCCCGGCGACGGCCGACTCGATCGACGCGGGGCTGCATCACTTCGCGATGGAGGGCCGCGCGGTCCGCGACTTCGTGCTGGAGACCGTCGCGCCGGCCATCCGCGACTTCGTCCGCGACGCCGGGGAGATCGCGGCCTTCGTCCCGCACCAGGCCAACCCCAACCTCGTCGCCGACCTCGCCGCCGCGGTGGGCATCGCCCCCGAGCGGACCGTGGTCACCGGCGCCGAGCACGGCAACACCGGCGCCGCATCGGTGCCCACGGCCCTGCACCACGCCCGGGCCGGGCTGCATCCCGGAGACCTCGCCCTGCTGGCGGGCTTCGGCGGGGGCATGTCGGCCGGGCTCGCCCTGCTCCGGTTCTGAGGAAGGTGTACCGCATGGAAGTCGACGAATACCTCCACCGCATCGGCGCGGCTCGCCCGGCCCGGCCCGACCTCGACGGCCTGCGGCACCTGCAGGAGCGCCACGTGCTGACGGTGCCGTTCGAGAACCTCGGCTACCACCTGGACGAGGAGATCCACCTCGGCGGCCCGGTCGTCGACAAGATCGTCCGGCGGCGGCGCGGCGGCGGCTGCTACGAGACCAACCCCGCGTTCGGGCTCCTGCTCACCGCGCTCGGCTACGACGTGGCGATCCTGCCCGGACGGGTGTTCCGGCCCGGCGGCCTCGGCCCGCCGTACTGCCACCTCGCGCTGCGGGTCACCGTCGGCGGGGTGCCGTGGCTGGTCGACACCGGCTTCGGCCGCAACAGCCGTCATCCGCTGCGGCTCGACGATCCCGGGCCCCAGGCCGACCCGCACGGCGTCTACCGCGTCCGCGACGGCGAGGTGACGTGCGACGACCGGCCGCTGTACCGCGTCGACGACCGCCCCGCCGAGCTCGACGACTTCCGGCCGACCCTCTGGTGGTGGCGCACCAGCCCGGACTCGCCGTTCCTGCAGGACGTGTTCTGCTCGCTGCCCACCGAGACCGGCCGGGCCACGCTGCGCGGCCGCCGGCTGACCGTCGACGGCACCGCCACCGAGCTCACCGGCGACGCGGCCGTGTTCGCCGCCTACCGCAAGCACTTCGGCATCGACCTCGACCGGCTGCCCCGCGACCCGCTCGCCACGGCCGCCGGCGTCATCCTCGACGACACGCCCGGGAGCCGATCGTGACCCACCCCGACGAGTACCTCCGCGCGATGCTGCGCTGGCACTTCTCCCCCGCGACCGGTTCGCCCTTCTGGCTGGAACGGGCCGGCTCGCTGGGCTTCGACCCGATCGCCGACATCGCCGGCTTCGACGACCTGGGCCGCTTCCCGAACGTCGCCGGCGAGCTGCGCACGGCCCGGGTCGAGGACCTGATTCCGCGGGGGTACGGCCCCCGCCCCGACGTCTTCGGCGTCTTCGACAGCGGCGGCACCACCGGCGCGCCGAAGCGGGTGGTGCTGCTGACCGAGTGGCTCGACGAGCTGCTCGCCTGGAGCAGTGAGCAGCTGGACCGCCACGGCGTGCCGCACGGCGTCAACTGGCTCTCCGTGGTCCCGTCCGGCCCGCACATGGTCGGGCCGGTCATCGCCCGGCAGGCGGCCCTGCGCGGCGGGCTCACGTTCACCGTCGACCTCGACCCGCGCTGGGTGAAGCGGCTCGTGGCCGCGGGCGACACCGCCGCGGCCGCGGCCTACGGCGAGCACCTCGTCGAGCAGGTCGCGCACGTCCTGCACAGCCAGGACGTCGGCGTGCTCATGATCACGCCGCCGGTGCTGGAGCGGCTGGCGCGCCGCGACGACCTCGTCAAGCTCGTCAACGCGAAGGTGCGCGCCATCAACTGGGTCGGCACGCAGATGGACCCCGACACCCGCCACCTGTACCGCACCGAGGTGTTTCCCGACGTGGTGCTGTACAGCGGCTTCGGCTCCACCATGATCCTGGGCAACGCCAGCGAGCGGCCCGGGCTCGGCGACGACGACCCGTGCGTGTACGACCCGTTCTCCCCGCACATGAGCTTCCGCGTCGTGGACCCGGGCACCGGCGAGCCCGTCGCGCTCGGCGAGCGCGGCCAGGTCGTGATGCACCACGTGAGCCGGAGCTTCTTGCTGCCCAACAACCTCGAGCGCGACTACGCGACCCGCGTCGCCGGCGTCGACGGGCAGGTGGGCGACTCGGTCGCGGACGTCGCGCCGGTCGCCACGTTCGACGACGAGGTCGTCATCGAGGGGGTGTACTGATGGCCGTCGTGCTGGACGCGCTGGGCCCGCGCGGGCCGTACCGCGCGCGCCGGACGCTCACCGTCCCCGACGTGACCGGCGCTCCCGTCGCGTCGCTGAGCCTGGTGCCGCGGCTGTACGTGAGCCGGACCCTGGCGGCGCTGCGGCCGGTGCGCCCGCTGCCCTACGAGGAGCGGATCGCGGCGCTGGCCGCGGCCGCCCGGCACTTCACCGGAGACGAGATCGCCGGGCTGTCCTTCGCCGAGTACGAGCGGGCGGTGGCGCGGGTGTCCGGGGTGCCGCTGACGGTCGTGCAGGCCGCGACCGCGTCCATCGCCGAGACCGCCGCACGGGCCGGGGAGACCACCGGCCTGCCCCGACCGGCCGGGGCCGCCGGCGACTGGCGCGACCCGCGCACCCGGGACGGCAGCGCGGTGTGGACCCGCCGCGGCGCCGTCTTCGGCGTGCACGCGGCCGGCAACCATCCTGGCCCGCACGGGCTGTGGCTGGAGGCGGTGGCGCTGGGCTACCGGGTGGCGGTCCGCCCGTCGCGGCGCGAGCCGCTGACCCCGCACCGGCTCGTCACCGCCCTGCACGCGGCGGGCCTCGGCGCGCACGTGGCACTGCTGCCCACCGACCACGACGCGGCCGGGGAGCTGCTGCGGGGCGCCGACCTCGGCCTGGTGTACGGCGGCGACGACGTGGTCGCGAAGTACGCGGGCACCACGATCCTGCCGCAGGGCCCCGGCCGAGCGAAGATCCTGCTCACCGCGGGCACGGACTGGCGCCGGCACCTCGACACGATCGTCGACTCGGTCGCCGGCCAGGGCGGGGTGGCGTGCATCAACGCGACGGCCGTGCTCGTCGACGGCGACCCGGCCCCGCTCGCCCGCGCCCTCGCCGAGCGGCTGGCCGCGCTGCCCAGCCTCCCGCCGCAGGACCCGAAGGCGGTGCTGCCGGTCCAGTCCCTCGAGGGCGCCCGGGCCCTGTCGGCCTTCGTGCTCGCCCAGTCCGCCGGTACCGTCCCCTGGCTGGGCGGCACCGGCATCGCCGAGGACCTCGGCGACGGCAGCGCGGTGCTGCGCCCGGCGGTCTTCCAGGCCCCGCGCGCGGACGCCCGCCAGCTGCGCGTGGAGGTGCCGTTCCCGTGCGTGTGGGTGGCCCCGTGGTCCCCGGCGGACGGCCTGGCCCCGCTGCGCGACTCCCTGGTGCTGACCGTCTTCACCGGCGACGACCGCCTGGTGGACGACCTGCTGGACGAGCCGACCATCGCGAACGTCTACGTCGGTGACCACCCGACCCACTGGCTGCGCCCGGGCGTCCCGCACGACGGCTACCTGGCCGACTTCCTGATGCGCACCAAGACCGTCATCCGCTGAGCCCGGCCGCGTCGCGACGGTCGCGAAAGGTGCGGCGGTACTCCCCCGGCGCCACCCCCACGACCCGGTGGAAGTGCCGGCGCAGCGTGGCCGCGGTGCCCAGGCCGGTGGCGGCCGCGATCGCGTCGAGGCCGTCGTCGGTGTGCTCCAGCAATTCCTGCGCCCGCCGGATGCGCTCGGTCAGCAGCCACCGCAGCGGCGTGGTCCCCGTCGCCGCCCGGAAGTGCCGGGCGAGGTGGCGGCTGCTCAGGTTGGCCCGGCGGGCCAGGTCCTCCACGGTCAGCGGCTCGTCCAGCCGCTCGGCGGCGGCGAGCACGAACGCCCCGGTGCACAGCGACGCCACCCGCGCTCCGGCCTCGTGGGCCGCCCGGACGGCCGCGACGAGGTCCGCGGGCGGGTCGGCGTCGAGCTCCGCCCAGCCGGGCACGATCACGGTGCCGGCCCGGGCCAGCTGCTCGAGCCCGGCGTCGGGCTCCAGCAGGAAGCGCCCGTCGGCCCGCACCGGCGCCGCCCCGCAGATGACGACCTCGTACCAGTCCGCGACCGGCACCGGCGCGGCCGAGCCGAACAGCTCGTAGGCCAGCGCCAGCTCGAAGTGCAGGACCCCGTCGGCCACGGCCACCGCGACTGTGCTCACGTCCGAAACTGTACGCATCTCGTCGTTTCCGACACTCACGCTCCCCGCCGCCGGTCGGCACGATGAACGCATGGATCTTGCAGGCAGTCCCGTCACCGTCTACGGCGCGTCCGGGCACACGGGCCGGTTCGTCACCGCGCACCTCCTCGCGCGCGGCCTCGTCCCCGTGCTCGCCGGCCGCGACCCGAGCCGCCTCCCGGTCGCGCCCGGCCTCGACGTGCGCCCGGCCGCCGTCGACGACCCCGCGGCGCTGGACCGCGCCCTGGCCGGCTCGGCCGCGGTGATCAACTGCGCCGGCCCGTTCGCCGCGACGGCCGGCCCGGTCATCGAGGCGGCGCTGCGTGCCGGGATTCCGTACGTGGACGTGGCTGCCGAGATCGAGGCCAACGCCGACACCTTCCGCCGGTACGCCGGCCGGCCCCTGCCGATCGTGCCGGCGATGGCGTTCTACGGCGGCCTCGGCGACCTGCTGGTCACCACGGCGATGGGCGACTGGGCCGACGCCGACCGCGTGCACGTGGCCTACGGCCTGGACAGCTGGCACCCGACCGCCGGCACGCGGGAGGCGGGCGAGGTGTCCCACCGGCGCCGTGGCGGCCGCCGGGTCCGCTACACCGGCGGCCGCCTCGAGTACCACGACGACGCGCCCCGGATCGAGCGCTGGACCTTCCCGCCCCCGACCGGCGCGCGGGACGTCGTCGCCGAGTTCTCGATGGCCGACCTCGTCACCGTGCCCAGCCATCTCGCCGTGCCCGAGGTGCGCACCTCCATGGCGGTGGAGGCGGCCCGGGACCTGGCCGCACCGGACACGCCGGCCCCGGTCGCGGCCGACGCGAGCGGCCGATCCGCCCAGTCCTTCGTCGTCGACGCGGTGGTGTACCGCGGCTCGGAACAGCGCCGCGCCTCGGCGACCGGCCGGGACATCTACGCCGTCACCGCGCCGCTCGCCGTTGAGGCCGTCACCCGCATCCTGACCGGCCGCACCCGCACGACGGGCGCGGCGTCGGCGGGCGCCATGTTCGACGCGGCGGACTTCCTGGCCGCGCTGGCCCCGGACGTCGCCGTCTCGGCATAAAGGGTCGCGCGGGCGGCGCCGCGGCGGCAGAATGCGCACCATGTTCGCCGACCGCTGGCCGCAGTTGCTGATGCCGTGGACCGCCGAAGACCTTGCCGTGCGAGCGGCGGCCTGGCCGATCATGACCTCGCCCCGGCCGGGCTTGCGATACCAGGAGCGGATCGCTCGCCTGCAGCCGCCGCAGTGCTACTACCGCACGGAGCGGGGCATGGCCAAGCAGCGCCGCCTGGCGGCACGCCTCACCCAGGCCCGCGTGCGGGCCCGGCACCTCGCCCGCCGCTCCCGCGGCTGAGCCGTCAGGCGCTCACGAGCGGCTCATCCTCGGCCGGGGCCGTGGATCGGCGGAAGTTCAGGCCCACCAGCACGGTCAGCAGGATGCCGATCGCGGCGATCACCACCGCGTTGCGCAGCCCGGCCGGGCCACCCGCGCCCGCGTTCGCGACCGCGACCAGCGCGGCCAGGCCCACCGCCGAGCCGACCTGCTGGCCCGTCGACACGATCCCCGACGCGATGCCCTGGTCGAACAGGGCCGTGCCCGTCGTCGCCGCGGCGAACATCGTGGTGTAGATGACGCCCTGGGCCAGGTTGAGCACCACCATCGACGGCAGCAGCGCCAGGTAGGAACCGCCCGCGCCGATGCCGAGGCCCAGCGCCAGGGTCGCCACCGAGCCCACGAGCAGGCTCGTCACCAGCGTGGCGCGGTTGCCGAAGCGCAGCGCGAGCCGGCCCCCGGCCAAGGAGCCGGCCGCGCCCGCGGCCATCGGGATCACGTACGCGAGGCCGGTCTGCAGCGCAGAGTAGCCGAGCACGCGCTGGAAGTGGACGGTCAGGAAGTACAGCAGCGTCCCGAACGTCGCCATGAACAGCAGAGTCAGGACCACCCCGGTGCTGAGGTTGCGATTGGCGAACAGGCGCAGCGGCATCAGCGGCGACCCGGAGCGGGACTCGATCGCCAGGAACGCGGCGAGCAGCACCACGCCGCCGGCCGCCGCGGCCAGCAGGGGCGGCGAGGCCCAGCCCAGCACCGGGCCCTGCACGAGGGTGAACACGATGAGCGTGACCCCGGCGGTGGCGGTGAGCGCGCCGGCGACGTCGAAGCGTCCGGCCGCGCGCGGGCCGTCGGCGGGCAGCAGCAGCACGGCCCCGGCGACCGCGGCGGCGGCGAGCGGAACGTTGACGTAGAACACCGCGGCCCAGCCGAACGCCTCGGTGAGCACGCCGCCGAGCAGCGAGCCGAGCACCATGCCGCCGGCGCCGGCGGCCGCCCAGACGGAGAACGCCCGGTTGCGCTCGCGGCCCTCCTCGAACGAGGTCGCGACCAGCGCGAGCGTCGCCGGGAAGAGCAGTGCGCCGCCGAGGCCCTGCACGGCACGGGCGGCGACGAGCAGCCCCGCGTGGCCGGCGAGGCCGCCCGCGAGCGAGGCGATCGCGTAGAGCGCCAGCCCGGCGACGAAGACCCGGCGCCGGCCGAGCAGGTCCGCGGCGCGGCCGCCGAGCAGCAGGAAGCCGCCGAAGGCGACCGCGTACGCGCTGACCACCCACTGCAGGTTCTGCGCCGAGAACCCGAGGTCGGCGCCGATGCGGGGCAGGGCCACGTAGACGATGTTGTAGTCGATGGACGTGATGAGCTGGGCGAGGCCGAGCAGGGCGAGCAGGAGCCCGCCCCGGCGGCGTGGTGCAGTGGTCATGATGACCCTCCGGACGGATTGTCGAGCAGGTAGCGCCACCGGCCGTCGGGGCCGCGGCGGGCCACGTCGGTGGCCGTGCCGGTGACCGCGACCGGCTCCCCGCCGGGGCCGTCGAGCTCGGTGACGTGGTCGGTGAGGATCAGGGCGATGCCGTCGGCCTCGTAGATGTGCCGGACACGGATGTCGATGTGGCGTATCCCGGCGAGAAACCCGGCGATCGCGTCGCGCAGGGCGCCGCCGGTGACGGTCTCGCCGGGCCGGGTCGCGAGCAGCGCGGCGGGTTCGAAGAGCCGCAGGGCGGCCTCGACGTCCCGCTCGGCGTAGGCGCGGGCGACCGCCGCGGCCAGCTCGCGCGGATCGGCCGCACCGCCCCGCCGCGCTCGGACGACGACCTCGAGGCTGTGCCCGTCGAGGCTGTCGAAGTAGAAGCCGCGGTGGTTGACGACGCCGGGGGCGTAGTGCAGCGGACCGGCCCAGAACGGCCGGCCCGCCGCCCGCAGCCGGGCCAGGATCGCGTCCCGCTCGCCGGCGCTGACCTCGAACGCGTAGTGCAGGCCGGGCACGGCGCCGTCGGCCGGGGCGAACTCGAGCAGCAGCCCGTCGGCGAGGCGCACCGCCGGGAACGGGCCGGAGCGCTCCGGCTCGCCCAGGCCGAGGATCCCGGCGAGGTCGAGCGCGGAGCGCAACGGGTCACGGGCGGGGATGAACGTATGGTCGAGCCGGATGCCCATGGCGCGGTCAGGCCGTGCCGAGCAGGGCGGCGCGCCAGGACTCGTACCGCACGCGCCCCTCGCCCTCCCAGAACCCCAGCACCTCCGGCGGGAGACCGCCGGTGAACTGCGCCCGCTCGTGGTCGGTGGCGTCCTGCAGGCCGATGCCGAGGAAGACCAGCGCCTTCTCCGGCGGGATGGAGGCGTGGCCGCGCAGCTCGAACGCCTGCCACTCCGACGGGGTGATGTGCTCGCGGATCAGCGGCAGGACGTGCTCCTCCTCGTCGGCGAGGTGCTCGTCGGTCACCTTCGAGATCCGGGCCACGACGTCGGCGAGGCGGTCCCGGTCGGCCGCGGCGGCGGAGGCCCGCCAGACCGGCCCCAGCGCCGCGGCCTCCTGCAGCAGCCCGTGCAGCTCGTCGTGCTGGCGCTCCATGCGGTGCACCAGTTCGGCGTGCGGGCGGGCCCGGCGCAGCAGCGGCGGCCACAGCAGCTCGTCCTCGCCGACGTGGTGCTCGTGCAGCGAGCCGGTGATGTCGGCCAGGTGCTCGGCGACGATCGCGGCGCGCTCGCGGTCACCGTCGGCGACGCCGGCGACGAGGCCGGCGAGGAGGCGCAGTTCGCGGCGGTACACCTGGTGCACCCAGGCCATCCCCCACGGGTCGAGGGTCTCGGACACGATCGGGCTCCTTACGGGACGATGACGAGCTTGCCGAGGGTGTGCCGGCGCTCGAGCAGCTCATAGGCCTCGGCGATGCGCTCCAGCGGGAACGCCCGCACCGGCACCTCGAGGCGCCCCTCGGCGACGAGGGCGGCCAGCTCGGCCAGGACCTCGGGCCGGGACGCGTCGTTGCTGCCCTGGGCCTTCACGCCGTGCTGGGCGACGGCGGCGAAGTTGATGAGGGTGTCGATCCGGTCCGGCTGGACGCCGAGGCGCAGCGCGAGGTCGACGTAGTCGGCGCCGAACGCGTCGATGAACGCGTCCACCTTCTCGCCGGCCGCGGCGCGGACGCGCTCCTCGACGCCGTCGCCGTAGGCGACCGGCACGACCCCGTGGGCGCGCAGCCACTCGTGGTGGTCCTCGCCGGCCAGGCCGATGACGGTGGCGCCGGCGAGCCGGGCGAGCTGCACCGCGATCGTGCCGACCCCGCCGGCGGCGCCCGCGACGACGACCGTGTCGCCGGTGCCGGCGCTGATCGCGCGAACGGCGGCGTAGGCGGCGGCGCCCGCGGTGTAGAGGGCTCCGGCGACCTCCCACGGCACGCCGGCGGGGCGGTCGGTCAGGTGGCTCGCGGGGACGGCGACGAGCTCGGCGTGGGTGCCGCGCTCGTCGGTCCAGCCGATGACCTCGCGGCCGGTCCCCTCCACGACGCCGGCGACGTCGCGGCCCTGGCGGGAGGGGAACGTGGTGGGGTACACCTTGTCGAGAAACCCGCCGCGGATGCCCGACTCGACCGGGTTCAGCCCGGCGGCGCGGACGCGGACGAGCACCGCTCCCTCGCCCGGCACCGGCGCCGGCTCGTCGGTCACCTGCAGGACGTCGGGGCCGCCGAAGCGGTCGAACCGCACGACACGGGCCATGGTCACTCCTTGAACGGTCTTGTCGAATCCGGACAAGACGACCGTGGCACCGGCGGGGCCGGGTTTGAATCGGACGGTTCTGCCTAGGATCGCCAACCCTGGGCTGAGCGGGTGAACCTGACGAAACACGCGCGACCGGGTTGGCGGCCGAGCGGGCCCGGCGCAGAATCGGGGCTCATGCGCGCCGCTTACCTGCACGAGCTGGGAACGCCGGACGTCATCCGCTTCGGCGAGCTGGCCGATCCCGTCCCGGGCCCGACCGACGTGCTCGTCGAGGTGCGGGCGACGACGGTCAACCCGGTCGACACGTTCGTGCGCTCGGGGCTGTTCCGCACGCCCCTGCCGATGCCGTTCGTGGTCGGCCGCGACCTGGCCGGGGTGGTCGTGGCGGCCGGTGCGGGGGCGCCCGGGTTCGCGCCCGGCGACGCGGTGTGGTGCAACAGCCTCGGCCACGCGGGCCGGCAGGGGGCCGCCGCGCAGCTCGCGGTCGTGCCGGTCGAGCGGCTGTACCGCCTGCCGCCCGCCGTCGCCCCGCAGACCGCGGTGACCATGGTGCATCCGGCCGGCACCGCCTACCTCGGGCTGTTCACCCACGGGCGGCTGCGACCGGGTGAGACGGTCGTCGTGGCGGGCGCGGCCGGCAACGTCGGGGCCGCGCTGGTCGTGCTGGCCGCGGAGGCGGGCGCCCGGGTCGTGGCGATCGCGTCGGCGCGCGACGCCGAGCACTGCGCGGCGCTGGGCGCGGCCGAGGTGCTCGACTACCGCGACGCGGACCTGGACGGGCGGCTGGCGGAGGCGTGCCCGGACGGGGTCGACGTGTACCTGGACACCGCGGGCCGCAACGACCTCGAGACGATCGTGGAGCGGCTGGCGTTCCGCGGCCGGGCGGTGCTGCTGGCGGGCGCCGGGACGCGGCCGGTGCTGCCCGCCGGCGCGCTCTACATGCACGACCGCACGGTGACCGGGTTCGTCATCTCGCACGCGACCGCGGCCGAGCTCGCGGAGGCGGCGGTGACGATCAACCGACTGCTGGCCGCGGGCCGGCTGCGCCCGCGGGCGACGGTGGAGCTGCCGCTGTCGGCCACCGCGGAGGCGCACCGCATGATCGAACGGGGTGAGCTGCGCGGGCGCCGGGTGGTCCTTCGTCCCTGAGCCGTTGTCTGCTCCGGTCCGTCGGGCGCACGACCGTTGCTCCCGTCAGGAATCCCGGCGTCCGCCGTGGCGCGGCCGATGTCTCACGCCTGTACCTCTGCTCACGCCTGTATCTCTGCTCACGCCTTGGCCTCCGCACCGCCTGACAGGGTGTCGCGCAGGCGGAACAGGCGCAGGGCGAGCTGCAGGTCCAGCGCCTGGATCGGCCGCTGCCAGTCCGGGCCGAGCAGCTCCTTCACCCGCTCGAGGCGGCGCGCGACGGTGTTCGGATGCACGTGCAGCCGCTCGGCCGCGTTCGTCGGGCTGCCGCTCGCGGCGAAGTACGCGTCCAGCGTCCGGGTCAGCTCGGTGAACCGCCTCCGGTCGTGGTCGAGCACCGGCCCGAGCACCGCGTCCACGAACGTGTCGACGCCCTGCCGGTCGGACAGCAGCACCCCGAGGAAGCCCAGGTCCCGCCCCGAGGCCCCGCGCCCGGCGAGCTCCAGCGCGGTGAGCGCGTCGAGGCAGCGCAGCGCCTCGACGTGCCCGGCGGCGACGGCGGCGGCCCCGCGGACCGGTCCGGCCGCGCCGACCGTGACCGGGGCGCCGAGCAGCGCCGAGAGCTCCTCGGCGGCGCTGCGTGCGGCCGCGCCCGGGTCGGCGCCGGGGGCCACCACGACGAGCCGGCCGTCGCGCACCCCGCCGACGCCGCCGATGCGGCGCACGTACGACACGGCCCAGCCGGCGGCGGCGTCCGGGGTCTCCGGGCGGGCGGCCAGCACGACGTGGGGCCGGTCGAGGTCCAGGCGGAGCCGGTGGGCGGCGCGCTGCAGGCGGCGGCGGGACCGCGGCGGGTGCATCAGCAGGTCGTCGAGCAGGTCGTCGCGGGCGTGCTCCTCGACGGCGACGCCGGCGTGCTGGCGCAGCACGACCGCGGCCGCCTGGGCGACCAGCGGCAGCAGCTGCCGGTCGGCGGCGCCGAGGACCCGCTCGGCCCGCACCAGCACGGTGCCGAGCGGCCGGCCGCCTGCGAGGGCGGGCACCGCCCAGATCCCGGTGTCCAGCTCGCGGGGCTCGCGATGGGGACCGGCCGGCTGGTCGGGCCACGGCGGCGCGCCGTCCTCGTCCCCGCCCGGCGCGCGGCCGGTCGCCAGGGCGCGGCCGTCGGCGTCGCAGAGCCGGACGGCGGCGTCGAGGCGGCGGGCGGCCTCGTCGACCAGGTCCTGCGGATCGCCGGCGGCGACGGCGAGGTCGACGAGCGCGTGGTGGGCGGCGCGCAGCTCGCAGGAGCGGCCGAGCCGGGCGGCGGTGCGCGCGGTGGTGTTCTCCAGCCCCGAGAGCCGGGCGACGGTGCGCTCCAGCAGCCGCGCCTTCTCGATCGCGGCCCCGGCCAGCTCGGCGAACGAGGCGAGCAGCGCGCACTCGCCCGCGGTGAAGGCGCGCGGGCGACGGTCGGCGGCGAAGAGCACCCCGAACGGCCGCTGCCCGAAGCGCCCGGCGCCGATCCCGAGCCGGACGACGACGACGGCCCGCAGCCCCTCCGCCGGCGGCAGACCCTCGGCCGGCGACCCGTCGGCGCCGGACGTCCAGCGTGGCCCGGAGCCGCGTAAGGCCGGCCCGGCGAGCCCTTCGTCGCGCGGCAGGCGATGGCCCGGCGCGAGCCCCGAGGCCAGCCCGTCCACCGCGCGCACGGCGAACTCGGCGCGCTCGTCGTCGAGCACCGCCACGAACGCGAGCGCGCAGCCGAGCAGGCGGCGGGCGTGGCGGGCCACGACGGGTAAGAGCGCCTCCAGGTCGCCGGCGCCGGCGAGGTCGTGGGCGGCGTCGACGAGCGCGGCGAGCCCGCGGTGCTCGTCGGCGGGCGGGGCGGGACGCGGTTGCACGGCACACACCTCCATGGACCCACGTCACTGCGTCGGCCCGTTCGAGCTAACACCAGTCTCGGTAGTCGCTCAAGTACGCTCCGTGTTACAAATCCTGGACACCCGATGTGTTGACTAGGACAACTGATCCTTGGCTACACCACCCCGCGGGAGGCCATGATGGCTGACATGAACCGTCGCGAGCTCGCCGACTTCCTGCGCCGCTGCCGCGAGCGCCTGCAGCCGCAGGACGTGGGCCTGTCCTGCGGTGCGCGGCGGCGAACGCCGGGCCTGCGCCGCGAGGAGGTGGCCCAGCTGGCGGGCATGTCCGCCGACTACTACATGCGGCTGGAGCAGGCGCGCAGCCCGCAGCCGTCGATGCAGCTGCTGGCCCCGCTGGCGCGGGCGCTGCGGCTCAACGACGACGAGCGGGACCACCTCTACCTGCTGGCCGGGCACCGCCCGCCGGCGGGGCGACACGCGGGCGACCACGTGCGCCCGGGCCTGCTGTTCCTGCTCGACCGGCTCACCGACGCGCCAGCCCAGATCCTCAACGACATCGGCGACCTGCTGGCCCAGAACTCGCTGGCCGAGTCGCTCTTCGGCGGCGTGTGCTCGACCCAGCCGCAGAACCGCAACATCGTCTGGCGCTGGTTCACCGACCCGTCGGTGCGAGCCGCATATCCCGAGCCGGACCGCGAGCACTACAGCCGCCTGCACACCGCGGACCTGCGCGCGGCACTGGCCCGCCGCAGCGGCGACCAGGCCGCCCTCGACCTGGTGCGGCGGCTGCGTGCGGCCAGCCCCGAGTTCGCCGAGCTGTGGGAGCGCCACGAGGTCGGCGTGCGCCGCAGCGGCAACATCCGGGTCGTCCACCCGACCATCGGGCTGATCGACCTCAACTGCGAGCAGCTCCTCTCGCCCGCCGAGGACCAGCACCTGCTGCTGTTCACGCCCAGCCCGGGCACCCAGAGCGCCGAGCAGCTGCAGCTGCTGCGCGTCGTGGGCCGGGAGCTGTTCACGAGCTGAGCGGCGAAGCCGGGCCGCACATGGCACCCGCGTGCCCAAAAAACTACTTGTCCGATAGGAGTAACAGAAAATTTAAGAAGGGAGCACGATGAGCAGCATCCCCCTGGTGGACCTGCGACCGTGGTTCAGCGGATCGCCCGCGGACCGGGCCGCCGTCGCCGCCGAGATCGACCGGGCCCTGCAGGTGTCCGGTTTCCTGCTGATCACCGGGCACGGGGTCCCGCAGGAGCTGCGCGACCGCACCCGCGCCGCGGCCCGCCGGTTCTTCGCGCTGCCGGAGGCCGAGAAGCAGCCCTTCGCCGTCGCGCCCGGCGGCCGCGGCTGGATCCCGCCCGGCGCCGAGGCCAACGGCTACCTCGAGGGCGTGGAGTCGCCGCCGGACCTGAAGGAGTCGTACTCGGTCGGCTCGTCCGTCGAGGCGGCCGACCCGGCCTCGGACCTCGGCTGGCATCCGGCGAACGTGTGGCCGGCCGCGGTGCCGGAGCTGGAGGCGAGCGCCCGCGAGTACATGGACCGCGTCCGGGCGCTCTCCGACGAGCTGCTGACCATCTTCGCCGCCGCGCTGGACCTGCCGGCTGATCACTTCACGCGGCACACGCGCTTCCCGAAGTACACGCTGAACATCAACCGCTATCCCCCGCTCAGCGAGGTCGGCGCGCCCGGCGACGGGCAGTTCCGCATCGGCCCGCACACCGACTTCGGCACGGTCACGGTCCTCGATCGCGAGCCCGGCGTCGGCGGGCTGCAGGTGTTCACGCCCGAGGGCGAGTGGGAGGACGCGCCGTACGACCCGGCCGCGTTCACCGTGAACATCGGCGACCTCATGGCCCGCTGGACCGGCGACCGCTGGCGCTCCACCCGGCACCGGGTGCTGCCGCCGCAGGCCACCGCCCCGGACGAGGACCTGGTGTCGCTGGTCTTCTTCTACGTCAGCGACCGCGACGCGCGCATCGCCTCGCTCGAGCCGCCGATCGGCCGGGAGGCGTATCCGGAGATCTCCGCGTCGCAGTACCTCTTCGAGAAGCTCCAGGCGATCAGCGTCCGCTGAGCGTCCCGCCCGCGCCGGCCTCCACACGCCCGGGGGCCGGCGCGCCGCATCCGAAGGAGGTGCCGTGTGGGCACCGCACCACCCCCGCCGCATCTCGCCGTCGCCCTCGACGGCGCGGGCTGGCACCCGGCCGCCTGGCGGTGGCCGGACGCCCGGCCCCGTGAGCTGCTGCGCCCCGGCTACTGGATCGACCTGATCCGCCGCGCCGAGGACGGCGGCCTGGACTACGTCACGATCGAGGACTCGCTCGGGCTGCAGACGTCGCGGTACGACGGCCCCGACGGCCGCGTCGACCAGGTCCGCGGGCGCCTCGACGCGGTGCAGGTCGCGGCCCTCGCCGCGCCCGCGACGAGCCGGATCGGCCTGGTGCCGACCGCGACCGTCACGCACACCCGGCCGCAGGACACCGCGCGGGCCGTGGCCACCCTCGACCGCCTCAGCGACGGCCGCGCCGGCTGGCGGCCGCAGGCGTCCAACCGGGCCGACGAGGCCGGTCACTTCGGCCGCCGCACGCTGCCGCGCTTCGACCTCGCCGACATCGACCGGCCCGAGATCGCGCCGGTGTTCGCCGCCCTCTTCGACGAGGCCGGCGACCACGTCGAGGCGGTCCGGCGCCGCTGGAGCGCCGCGCCGCCGCCGCAGGGCCATCCGCCGGTGATGGTGCTCGCACACGCCACGGTCCCGTACCGGCTCGCGGCCCGCGCCGCCGACGTCGTGTGGATCACCGCGTTCGACGCGGCCCGGGTCCGCGCGATCGTCGCGGAGGTGCGTGCGGCGCAGCGGGCGGCCGGGCGCGCCGGGGAGACCCTGCACATCTTCGGCGACCTCGTGGTCTTCCTCGACGCCGGCACCGGGGCGGCCAAGGCCCGCAAGGACCGGCTCGACGAGCTCGCCGGCGAGGTCTTCCACACCGACACGCTGGTCTTCGCCGGCTCGCCCGCCGAGCTCGCCGACCTGCTGGCCGAGTGGCAGGAGGCCGGGGTGACCGGGTTCCGGCTGCGCCCCGGCGCGCTGCCGCACGACCTGGACGCCATCGCGGGGCTCCTCCCGGCCGAGCTGGCCCGGCGCGGGGCGCTGCGCCCGCCCGGCGGCGGCACGCTGCGCTCGCGCCTCGGCCTGGGGGCGGCCCGATGAGCGTGTTCGTGGTGGACGACGACCCTGACGACCCGGACGGCCCGGACCCGTTCGCCGTGCTCGCGTCGGTGGCCGGCCGCGACGACCTGACCCGGCTCGTGGCCGTGGTCGCGACCGACGGCCGGGAGCCCTACGAGATCGCCCGCAAGCTCGCCAGCCTGGACCACCTCAGCGGCGGCCGGGCCGGCTGGCGGCCGACCGGCGACCCGGCCAGGACCGCGGCGTTCGTCACCGCCGTGCACGCGCTGCTGGACTCGTGGCGCGCCGACGACCTCGTCATCGCCGGCGGCACGTTCGTGGCACGGCCGGACGTGGGCTCGTTCCGCCACCGCGACGCGTACTTCGACATCGCCGGCCTGTTCAGCCTGCCCCCCGGCCCCCAGGGCCGGCCCCCCATCGTGGAAGACGGTGCCCGATGACCCACCCCGCCCGGCTCCCCTCGCTCACCGGCCTGCGGTTCCCGGCCGCGCTCCTCGTGTTCGTGTACCACGCCTCCCTGCAGCTGCCGAGCACCACGCTGTTCACGGACCAGACGCTCGCCGCACACTACGCGACGGCCGCGGCCCAGCTCGGCGCGCTCGGCGTCACCTTCTTCTTCGTGCTCAGCGGCTTCGTGCTGACCTGGTCGGCACGGGAGCGGGACACCCCGGGCGCGTTCTGGCGCCGCCGGCTGGTGAAGATCTACCCCAACTACGTGGTCGCGTGGGTGCTGGCGATGGTGGTCTTCGCCGCCGCGTACACCCCGGCCGGCCAGGCGACGCTCAACCTGTTCATGCTCCAGGTCTGGGTGCCCGACTTCTTCACCAACCTCAGCGTCAACCCGCCGAGCTGGTCGCTGGGGACCGAGGCGTTCTTCTACGCGGCCTTCCCGCTGCTGCTGCCGCTCGTCAACCGCATCCGGGCGGAGCGGCTGAAGTACTGGATCGCCGCCACCGTCGCCGGCGTCGTGGCCACCCCGGCGCTCGCCTACGCGCTGCTGCCCGACGCGCCCGGGGTCCCGGGCGGCTGGGCGGCGTCGGAGTCGCAGTACTGGTTCGCCTACTTCCTGCCGCCCGTCCGGCTGCTCGACTTCGCGCTCGGCATCCTGGTCGCCCGGGCCGTCGCCCTCGGCCGGTGGCGGGACATCGGGCTGGGCTGGTCGGCGCTGCTGCTGGCGGTCTCGGTGCCGCTGGCCTCGTTCGTGCCGTACCTCTACGGCCAGCGCGCCGTGACCATCGTGCCCATCGCCCTGCTCGTGGCGGCGGCCGCGAGCGCCGACGCGAGCGGCCGCGGGACCTGGTTCGCCGCCCGCCCGGCCCGCTGGCTCGGTGAGGTCTCCTTCGCGTTCTACCTGCTGCACTTCATCGTCATCACCGGCGGCCGGACCCTGCTGGGCCGCACGTTCCCGACCCCGGCGGCGATCGGGCTCATCCTGGCCGAGCTGCTGGTGGCGACCGCCGCCGCGGCCGCGCTGTACACCTGGTTCGAGCGCCCGATCACCCGCCGCTTCTCCGCCCCGCGGCGCGACCCCGCCGCGGCGACCCCGGCCCCGCAGCCGGTCCACTGAGGAGGTTCCCGATGACCACTCCCGTCCTCGTGTTCGGAGGCGGCGGCCGGGTCGGCCGCGCCGTCGTCGACGAGCTGCTCGCCGCGGGTGTGCCGGTCCGGGCCACCGGCCGCGACCCGGACCGGCTGCGGCTGCCGTCCACTGTGGAGACCGTCCGCGCCGACCTGACCGACCCGGACTCGTTGCCGGCCGCGCTCAAGGGCGTGCGCAAGGTGTTCCTGTACGCGGTGCCGCAGGGCGTCGAGCACTTCGCCGGGGCCGCACGGGAGGCCGGCGTCGAGCACGTGGTGCTGCTGTCGTCCGACACGGTGCTGGACCGGATTCCGGCCCGCCGGGCGATCGCCGACATGCACAGGGCCGTGGAGCGGGCGCTCGACGCGTCGGGGCTCGCGACCACGTACCTGCGGCCGGACAACTTCGCCAGCAACGTGCTGCTGTGGGGCTGGGCGGCCTCCATCCGGGCCGAGGGCGTGGTGCGCTTGCCCTATCCGGAGTCGCACAGCGACGCGATCCACGAGCGCGACATCGCCGCCGTCGCCGCCGCGGCGCTCACCCGGCCGGGGCACGAGGGCGGGCGGTACCTCATCACCGGCCCCGAGTCGGTGACCCAGCGCCGCCAGGCCGAGCTGATCGCCGAGGCGATCGGCCGGCCCGTCCGGATCGAGGAGCTCACGCCGGAGCAGGCGCGGCGGGTGTACGCCGAGATCGTGCCGGACTGGGTGCTGGACGCGACCCTCGGCTACTGGGCCGCGACCGACGGGGTGCCGTACGCGGTGAACGACCTCGTCGAGCGGATCACCGGGCGGCCCGCGCGCACGTTCGCGCGGTGGGCCCGCGAGCACGCCGGCGAATTCTGACCTGACAGATCTGGATTCGCGGCTTTGACCAGCATCGATCACGCTGGCGACGATGGATGCATGGCCGACAATCCCCTGTTCGAGTCGCGCGCCGAGGTGCGGGTCAACGCCAGCCCGGCGCGCGTGTACGCCGTCGTCAGTGACCTGCCGCGCAGCGGCGAGTGGAGCTCCGAGTGCCTCGGCGGCCGGTGGGTCGCCGGGGCGCCCGGCACCGTCGGCGCGGTCTTCCGCGGCGACAACCGCCGCGCGGAGGACGTGGTCGCCTGGGCGCCCGTCGTGCGCGGCGACTGGAGCACCGAGGCCGAGGTCGTCGCGGCCGAGCCCGGCCGGGCGTTCCGGTGGGCGATGCGCGACAGCACCGGCGCCGCCCAGGACAGCGTCTGGGCGTTCGAGCTGGCCCCGGACGGCGAGGGCACGACCCTCGTGCACCACTTCCGGATGGGCCGGCCGACGGAGGGCATCCGCAAGATCGTCTCGGGCCTCGACGACACCGCCCGGGCGCGCTTCTTCGCCGAGTGGGGCGAGAAGGTCGCCGGCGACCTGGCCGACACCCTGCAACGCATCCGGCTCGTCATCGAGAAGGACGCGTAGGGGGCCGTCATGCTGCTGCAACGCATCGGCAACCGCGGCATCCGGCTCGGCACGCTGCTGGAGCGGGCCGCGGCCCGGCACCCGGACAACCCCGTGGTGCTCGACCACCCGCTCGCGATCGCCCCCCGGCTGGGCCGGCGCACGACGGTCGCGGCCCTCGCCGACCTCGTCGCCGGCACCGCCTCCCGGCTGTGGGCGGCCGGGGTGCGCCCCGGCGACCGCGTCGTGGTGCACAAGTCCGACGGCTTCGACATCACGCTGCTGGCCCTCGCCATCGCCCGCGCCGGGGCCGTGCCGGTGCTGCTGTCGCCGAAGCTCGACGGCGCCACCGTCGCCGAGCTGGTCCGCCGGGTCGACCGCCCCTACCTGCTCACCGACGCCGCGAAGCTGCGCGACCACCTGCCCGCGGCCGTCTTCGACCTCGCCGCGCGGGTGCTGCTGGCCGAGGGCGAGCACCCCGGCGCGACCGCCCTGGCCGAGCTGGACGACGTGCCGCGCATCGCCGCGGTGACCGTCCCGCCCGAGCACCCGGCCCTCGTCACGCACACCTCCGGCACCACCGGCACCCCGAAGCTGGCCGTCCACACCGGACGGACGCTGCAGGCGCGGTACCGCCCGCAGGCCTCCGTCGCCGCGCTCGTGCGCCGCCGCCGGCCGGTCGCGATCCACGTGTCGTTCGTCCACTCGCGGCTGTTCACCGCGCTGGCGATCACGCTGCTGCGCGGCTTCCCGCTCGTCGTGCTCGCCGACGACGACCCGGCCCGCGCCGCCGAGCTCTTCGCCGACGTCCGCCCCGGCGTGCTGGAGGCCCACCCGAACACGTTCATGCGCTGGGAGGAGCTCGCGGCCGACCCGCGGCGGCCGCTGGCGTCGGTGCGGTACTTCAGCAGCACCTTCGACGCGATCCACCCGCGCACCGTGCGCCGGATGCTCGCCGCCTCGGCCCACCGCTTCCCCGTCTTCGGCCAGCTCTACGGCCAGAGCGAGGTCGGCCCCGTCGTCGCGCGGGCGTTCACCCGGCACCGCCGCGAGGACGCCGACGGCCGCTGCGTCGGGGTGCCCTTCCCCGGCATGACCGGCGTGCGGGTGGTGAGCCGCGACGGGGGGCGGGTCAGCGCGCGCTCGCCGGGCTTCATCGAGGTGCGCACCGACGGGCGGGTGCTGACCTACCTCGGCGAGGACAGCCGCTACGAGCGGCAGCGGACCGGCTCGTGGTGGCGGATGGGCGACCTCGGGTACCGCACCCGCTGGGGCTGCCTGCACCTGCTGGACCGCGAGGTCGACGAGATACCCGGCTTCGGCAGCACGCTCGCCGCCGAGGACCGCCTCTTCGCCCGGCTCGACGAGCTCGCCGAGGTCATCATCGTCCCCGGCGGCGACGGGCGCCCGGTGCCGGTCGTGTGCACGAAGCACGACCGGCCGCTGGACCGCGACGCCTGGCGGGCCGCGGTCGCCGGGCTGCCGCCGCTGGCCGAGCCGGTGCAGTGGCGCCTCGCGGACCTGCCGCAGACCGCGACGACGAAGATCAAGCGACTGGAGCTGGCCCGCCGTCTGGAGGCCGCGACGTGAGCGCGGACGTCATCGTCGCCGGGGGCGGCATCGGCGGCCTCGCCTCCGCCCTCGCCGCGGCCGCGCACGGGCACCGGGTCACCGTCCTGGAGCGCGGCGCCGCCTTCACCGAGCTGGGCGCCGGCATCCAGCTCGCCCCGAACGGCCTGCACGCGCTCGACCGGCTCGGCCTCGGCGCCGCGACCCGGGCCGTCGCCACGCCGATCGACGAGCTGCGGTTCATGGACGGCGTGACCGGCGAGCACGTGACGAGCATGCCGCTGGGCGAGGGCTACCGGGACCGCTTCGGCAGCCCATACGTCGTCGTGCACCGCGGCGAGCTGTACCGGATGCTGCTGGAGGCCTGCCGCGACACCGCGGGCATCACGCTGCGCGCGGCCAGCCCGGTGGCGGGCTTCCACCAGGACGCGACCGGCGTCACCGCGCTGCTGGCCGGGGGCGGGCGGGTCGGCGGGGCGGCCCTCGTCGGCGCCGACGGCATCCACTCCGCCGTGCGGGCCGCCCTGGTCGGCGACGGCGCGCCGCGCAACTCGGGCATCACGGTGTACCGCGCGATCATCCCCATGCACGAGGTCCCCGAACACCTGCGGTCCCGCGCGGTGACCTGGTGGTGCGGGCCGAAGTGCCACTTCGTGCACTATCCGATCGCCGGCGGCCGCTACCTGAACCTCGCCGCCAGCCGCGACGACGGCGCCCCGCGCCCGTTCGCCGGCCGCCCCGCGACCGCCGAGCACGTGCGGGCCGAGCTCGCCGCGCTGCCCGCCGCACGGCACCTGCTGGAGCTGGGCCGCGACTGGCGCTCCTGGGTGCTCGTCGACCGCGACCCGGTGCCGGGATGGACCGACGGGCGGGTCACCCTGCTCGGCGACGCGGCCCACCCGATGCTGCACTACGCGGCGCAGGGGGCCTGCCAGGCCCTCGAGGACGCGGTGACGCTCGGCGGGCTGCTCGGCGACGGGCCGGGCGGGCTGCTGGAGTACCAGCGGCGCCGGCTCGAGCGCACCGCGGCCGTGCAGCGGGCGTCCCGCGACAGCATCCGGCTCTGGCACGCCGCCGGGGCCGCGGCGGCGCGGCGCAACGCGGCCCTGGCGGCGATGACGGCCACGCAGCTGCACGACGCCGTGGCCTGGATGCACGCCGAGCGGATCGGAGCGTCCCGATGAGCGGACATCTGGAGCTGTGCATCGTCGGCGGCGGGCCGCGCGGGCTGTGCGTGCTGGAGCGGCTGTGCGCGCAGGAGCGCCACGACCCCGCCTTCGCCTCCGTCACCGTCCACCTGGTCGAGCCCGGCGAGCCGGGGCCGGGCGCGGTGTGGCGCACGGGGCAGTCGCGGCAGCTGCTGACCAACACGGTGGCGGCGCAGATCACGGTCTACACCGACGACAGCGTCGCCATCGCCGGGCCGGTCGAGCCCGGTCCGAGCCTCTACGACTGGGCCCACGGGCTCGCCCTGCTCGGCCCGCTCGCCGACGCGGACCCCGACACCATGGCTGAGGCCTCCCGGCTCGGCCCCGACGACTACCCCAGCCGCGCCCTCTACGGCCGGTACCTCGCCGACAGCTTCGCCCGCGTCGCCGCCGCCGCGCCCGCGCACGTGACGGTCCGGGTGCACCGCTCCCGCGCGGTCGCGATCGCGGACACCAGCGGCCTGCCCGGCGGGCCGCAGGGCGTGCGCCTCGAGGACGGCACGCGGCTGCACCGGCTCGACGCGGTGGTGCTCGCCCAGGGCCACGTGCCCGCCCAGCTGCCGCCGGCCCAGGCCCGCACGGCGAGCCTGGCGCGCGTGCACCGGCTCGTCTACCTGACCCAGGCCAACCCGGCCGACGTCGACCTGTCCGTGCTCGCGCCCGCCGCCCCGGTCCTCGTGCGGGGCCTCGGCCTGAACTTCTTCGACTACGTCGCCCTGCTCACCGCGGGCCGGGGCGGCCGCTTCGAGCGCCACGGCGACCGGCTGCGCTACCGGCCCAGCGGCGAGGAGCCGCTGATCTTCGCGACCTCCCGCCGCGGGGTGCCGTCCCACGCGCGCGGCGAGAACCAGAAGGGCGCGTCCGGCCGGCACACGCCGCGGGTGCTCACGCCCGCCGTCGTCGACGAGCTCCGGCGGCACCGCGGCACGCTGCGCTTCGGGCGCGACGTGTGGCCGCTCATCGCCGCCGAGGTGGAGACGGTGTACTACACGACCCTGCTCGGCCTGCCCGACCCGGCCGCGTTCGTCGGCCGGTACCTCGCCGACCCCCGCGCGGCGCTCGACGAGCTCGGCGTCGAGCCGGCCGAGCGCTGGGACTGGGAGCAGCTGGCCCGCCCGGCCGGCCGGCGCCGGTTCGCGGGCCGCGCCGAGTTCACCGCCTGGGTGCTCGAACACCTCGCCCAAGACGTGCGGCAGGCCCGGCAGGGCAACGTCGGCGGCCCGCTGAAGGCCGCGCTGGACGTGCTGCGGGACCTGCGCAACGAGGTGCGGCTCGTCGTCGACCACGGGGGCCTGGACGGCGCCTCCTACCGCGACGAGCTCACCGCCTGGTACACCCCGTTCAACGCGTTCCTGTCGATCGGCCCGCCCGCGTCGCGGATCGAGGAGCTCGGCGCGCTGATCGAGAGCGGGATCGTCACGCTCACCGGCCCGGGCACGCAGATCCTGGCCGACACCGCCGACCCCGCGTTCGTGGCCGTGTCCGCGGCCGTGCCCGGCGAGCCCGTGCGGGCCGCGGCGCTCATCGAGGCCCGGCTGCACGACGTCGACCTGCGCCGCACCGGCGACCCGCTGCTGCGCCACATGCTCGACACCGAGCAGTGCCGGCCGTACCGCATCCCGTGCTCCGACGGCGGCGACTACGTCACCGGCGGCCTGGCGGTGACCGAGCGGCCCTACCGCATCGTCGACGGCCACGGCCAGGCGCACCCGCGCCGCTTCGCCTACGGCGTGCCGACCGAGTCGGTGCACTGGGTCACGGCCGCGGGCATCCGCCCGGGCGTCGACTCCGTGACCGTCGGGGACGCCGACGCCATCGCGGCCGCCGTGCGCGGACTCGGCCCCGCCCCCGCGCCGAAGCCGGCCCCGTCGATCTCGGGGGTGGTCGTATGAGCGGGTTGCTGAGTCCGGTCAGCGCCGGCACGCCCGTGGAGGAGCTCGTGTCCGACCGCGCGTGGCTGCAGGCGATGCTCGACGCCGAGGCCGCGCTCGCCCGCGCCCAGGCCCGGCTCGGCACCGTGCCCCCGCAGGCCGCGGCCGTCATCACGCGCACCGCCCAGGCCGCCCTGTTCGACGTGCGGGCCCTGGCCCTGGCCGCCCGGCGGACCGCGAACCCGGTCGTCGGCCTCGTCCAGGCGCTCGCCGCCCGGGTCGCCGAGCTGGATCCGCCCGCCGCCGAGTACGTGCACTGCGGCTCCACCAGCCAGGACATCCTGGACACGGGCGCCATGCTGGTCGCGAGCCGGGTGCTGGAGCTGATCCGCGCGGACCTGGCCCGGACCGCGGCGGCGCTGGCCGGGCTGGCGCTTGCGCATCGGGACACCCCGATCGCGGGCCGGACCCTGGCCCTGCAGGCGGTGCCGACGACGTTCGGGCTGAAAGCGGCCGGCTGGCGCGGCCTCGTCCTGGACGCCGACGCGCGCCTCGCCCGCCTGCTCGACGGCGGCCTCCCGGTGTCGCTGGGCGGCGCGGCCGGCACGCTGGCCGGGTACCTGACCGACCGCGAGGCATCCTTCGCCGACGCGCTGGTGACCGCCTTCGCCGACGAGACCGGCCTGGCCCGCCAGCGCCTGCCCTGGCACGCCCTGCGCACGCCGGTCGCCGACCTGGGTGCGACGCTGGCGTTCACGACGGGCGCGCTGGGCAAGTTCGCGGTGGACGTGCTGACCCTGGCCCGCACCGAGATCGGTGAGGTGAGCGAGCCCCCGGGCGGCGTCTCGTCGGCGATGCCGCACAAGCAGAACCCGGTGCTGGCCACCCTCGTGCGCAGCGCCGCCCTTCAGGTCCCCGCCCTCGCGACCGGCCTGACCCAGGCGCTGCTCGCCGAGGACGAACGCTCCGCGGGCGGCTGGCACGCGGAGTGGCTCCTGCTGCGCGAGGCCCTGCGCCTGGCCGGCGGCGCGGCCCACACCGCGGCCCTGCTCGCCGAGGGGCTGCGCCCGGACCCGGCCCGCATGCGGGAGAACCTCTCCCGCACCGGCGGCCACATCGCCTCGGAGCGCCTGTCGGCGGCGCTGACCCCGCGGCTGGGCCGGTCCGCGGCGCGCCGGCTCGTCGCCGAGGCGACCGCGTCGGACGAGCCGCTGACCGGGCACCCGCTGCTGCTGGAGCACCTGACCGCGGCCGAGCTGGAGACCCTGTGCGACCCGGCCGGCTGTCTCGGCGCGGCCGCCCACCTCGCCGACACCGCGCTGGAGTGAGCAGGGCCCGTAGGGTTCGGGGCATGGGGATCACCGTGGAGCTGCGGCTGCCCGGCTCGATCTCACCCGGAAGCGCCGGTGGTGGCAGCGCCGAGGGCCTTGAGCAGCTCGGCGGCCAGGGGCGCGGCCGAGGCCGGGTTCTGGCCGGTGAAGAGGTTGCGGTCCACGACGACGTAGGGCTTCCAGATCTCGCCGCGCTCGAAGTGCACGCCGAGGGTGACCAGCTCGTCCTCCACGAGCCAGCGGGCGCGCGCGGCCAGGCCGACCGCGTTCTCCTCGTCGTTGGTGTACGCCGTCACGCGGTAGCCCGCGAACGGGGACTCGCCGTGGCGCCGGGTCGCCAGCATCGCGGCCGGGGCGTGGCAGACGATCGCGAGCGGCTTGCCGGACGCGAGGGCCGCGGTCAGCAGGCGGCCCGAGTCGGCGTCGTCCCACAGGTCCTGCATCGGGCCGTGGCCGCCGGGGTAGTACACGGCGTCGTAGTCCTCCAGGCGGGCGTCGGCCAGGTGCAGCGGGCGGCGTAGCTCCTCGGCCGCGCGCAGCACGCCCTCCTGGTCCAGGGCCGCCTGCTCCCCGCCCGCCATCGACGGGCGCAGGCTCATCGCGTCGACGTGCGGGACCACGCCGCCCGGGGTCGCGACCTCGACGGTGTGGCCGGACTCGGTCACGGCGCGGTACGGCGCCGCGAACTCCTCCGCCCAATAGCCGGTCGGGTGCCGGGTGCCGTCGCGCAGCGTCCAGTAGCTCGCCCCCGTGAGCACGAACAGGATCTTCGCCATGCCGCCAAGGGTGCGCACCGCGGGAGTGAGCGGGCGTAGCCCTATTTGAGTCCTTCCGCGGCCCGCGCCTCGGTCGCGGCCAGGGCGCTGGACAGGGTCCGGGCGGTGTCGATGAGCGGCACGTGGCTGAACGCCTGCGGGAAGTTGCCCACGAGGCGCTTCTCTTGGGTGTCGTACTCCTCCGAGAGCAGTCCGACGTCGTTGCGCAGGGCCAGCAGCCGCTCGAACGTCTCGCGGGCCTCGTCGTGGCGGCCCATGAGCGCGTAGTTGTCGGCGAGCCAGAAGGTGCAGGCCAGGAACGCGCCCTCGCCCGGCGGCAGCCCATCAATGTTGTCATGATCGGTGTGCTCGTGCTGGGTGTACCGCTGGACGAAGCCGTCCTCCATGAGGTGCTCCTCGATCGCGGCGACGGTGCCGGCCACCCGCTCGTCGCTCGCCGGCAGGAACCCGACCAGCGGGACCATGAGCATCGCCGCGTCGAGCTCCTCGGAGCCGTAGTACTGCGTGAACGTCCGCCGCCCGGGGTCGTACCCCTTCTGCAGGATCTCGGCCCGGATCGCCTCGCGCAGCTCGGTCCAGCGCTCCACGGGGCCGTCGAGGTCGAACTCCTCGGTGGCCTTGACCGCGCGGTCGGCCGCGACCCACGCCATCAGCTTCGAGTGCACGAACTGCTTGGGGCCGCCGCGCACCTCCCAGATGCCCTCGTCCGGGTCCCGCCAGTGCCGCTCGACGAACTCCATCAGCTTCACCTGCAGCCCCCACGCGGGGTCATCGGCCTTGAGCCCGGCCCGGCGGCCCTGGTGCAGGGCGTCCATGACCTCGCCGTACACGTCGAGCTGGAACTGCTCGGCGGCCGCGTTGCCGATCCGCACAGGGTTGCCGTCGTAGCCGGTGAGCCAGGTCGCGACGTACTCGTCGAGGCGGCGCTCGCCCGCGACGCCGTACATGATCTGCAGCTCGGCCGGGTTGCCCGCGATCGCCCGCAGCAGCCACTTGCGCCAGGCCGTCGCCTCGCTCTGGAAGCCGGAGTACAGCAGGCTCTGCAGCGTGATCGTGGCGTCGCGCAGCCAGCAGAACCGGTAGTCCCAGTTGCGCACCCCGCCGAGCTTCTCGGGCAGCGAGGTGGTCGCGGCGGCCACGATCCCGCCGGTCGGCGCGTACGTGAGGGCCTTCAGGGTGAGCAGCGAGCGCACCACGGCGTCGCGCCACTCTCCCTCGTACGTGCACGCCGAGACCCAGCCGCGCCAGTAACCGGCGGTGACGCCGAGCTCCTCGACGGGGTCGATGGGCTCGGGCGGGGGCAGGTGCGACGGGCGCCAGGTGAGCACGAACGGCACCCGGTCGCCGGTCTCCACCACGAAGTCCGCGCGGGTCGAGAGGTTCTCGCCGCGCGTCGGGGCCGGCGTGCGCAGCCACACCGCGTCCGGTCCGGCGACGGCGACCAGGGCGTCCTGCTCGCGGTACACCCAGGGGACCACTTTGCCGTAGTCGAAGCGCAGCCGGAGGTCCATCGTCATCGGCACGCGCCCGCGCACGCCCTCGACGATCCGCACGACCTGCGGCGCCTCGGCCCGCGGAGGCATGAAGTCGATGAGGCGGACAGCGCCGTCCTCGGTCTCGAACAGCGTTTCGAGGACGAGGGTGTCGTCACGGTACTGCCGCCTGACGGAGATCACCCCGCCCTCGGGCGCGATGACCCAGTGCCCGTTCTCCTCGGACCCGAGCATGGCGGCGAAGATCGCGGCGGAGTCGAACCGCGGCACACAGAGCCAGTCGATGCTCCCGTCCCGCCCGACGAGCGCGGCCGTCTGCGTGTCGGCGATGATCGCGTAGTCCTCGATGGGAAGGGCCACGTCGCAGGTGTACCCCTCGCCGCGCCCTCGTGAACGTTCCGGGCGGTTGCAGGATGTTTTGCGGGGCAACGGCGGGCGCGGGCTGGACTGCCACACCCACATGGCGGTCGTCGCGACCAGCACCCTGCGCCAGGTCGTCAACGCCGGACGACGGCTGGCGTTGCTCAACCGGCATGCGGTCAGCGCCCGGCGGGGTCTGATCCTGTCCGGTGCGGCCGGCACCGGCGAGACCACCGCCATCACCCAGCTCGGCAAGACCCACGAGGCCACCGACCGGCTGCGCTATCCAGGGCTGGCGCGGATCCCGGTGGTCTACGTGACTGTCCCACCGGCGGCCACGCCGAGGATGCTGGCGGTGGAGTTCGCCCGGTTCCTCGGGCTGCCCATGACCCACCGGGCCAACATGACGGACGTGATCGAGGCCGTCTGCGGCGTGGCCGTCGACGCCCGCGTCGGACTGGTCTGTGTCGATGAGATCCACAATCTGCAGCTGGCGACCCGCAGTGGCGCCGAGGTATCGGACACCTTGAAGTACTTCTCCGAGCGGATCCCGGCGACGTTCGTGTATGCCGGGATCGACGTCGAACGCGAGGGCCTGTTCTCCGGCACCCGCGGCCGGCAGATCGCCGGACGTTTCAGCCTGGTCGAGACCGTGCCGTTCCCCTCCACCATCGGACCGCCGAGCATGACCAGCTGCGCGCTCTGCCGATCGCGGTCCGGCCACGCCACGGCGAAACCGTCGAGTCCTGCATCCGCAGACTCGCTCGCGCCAACCACCTGCGCCCCAGCTACCTGCGCCGCTACCTCGCAGGCCGCCCCGGGCTCAGCGCAGTCCGACCGGAACGTCTCGTCGGGCTGTCCGGACGCACCGCAGACACACTCACCAGAGCCCTCGCCGATTTCGACGCCACGCCCCGCCGGCCGCAACGCACCGACCGGCTCCGCCGCCGCCACTCCGATAAACCTGCCCTCTACCGTGCGATCCGCGCCGCCCTGGCCGCCGAGCCCGACACCAGCGTCAAGAGCCTCTTCACACGTTTCCGCGTCGGCGCCCGGACCGTGGCCCTGGCCATCGCATCCCCCGAACCCCCACCCTGGAAACCGCCCAACAAAGAAATCCCTGCTCGGTCTCCCCGCAATCACACCATCATCGCGTACAGGCGTGCGGTAGATGATCATCTGCCGGCGGCGAACTGGTCGAAGCGATTCACCGGACTCGTTGGGCGATCCTCAGCTCCGTCAGGTAGCGCTTGACAATTTGACCCCCGTAGTCCACGTCGATCAGCCGCGCGATGGAGTTCAGCAGCGCGCTCCGCTGTACGTCCGGCAAGGCACGGTGTCCGGAGTAGGTCAACAGCAGATCCAGGTAGTCAGCTGTCGAGTACGGCAGCTCCCACTCGTATCGGTAGAACTTCGCAGGCCCGAATCGCCCCGACGAGGTGAGCTCCCGATCGTCTTCGACGATGTCACCAGCAGTCTCAAGACGCAGGCCCGGTGGGGTCGACGGATCGAAGCGCTCGTAGCACTTCTGGATCTCAACGAAGAATGCCTCGGTCCAGGTGCCGCCAGCGATGTGGTGGGTTCCCACGGTGGCCAGCAGGCCACCGGGACGCAGAGCGTCAGCAGACTTCGACACCCGCACCGCGGGGTCGATCCAGTGAAACGCGGTAGCGGAGAACACCACGTCGAACGGTTCACCGGGCAAGGGCCACTCCTCGAACGCCGCCGTAACGACCTCCACCGCGTCGAACGCGGCAAGATTTCGCCGAGCCACAGCCGCCATGTCCGTGCCCAACTCGACAGCCACGATGCGGTAGCCCCGCTCGGCCAACGGCACGGTCGCCTGCCCGGTGCCACAGCCGATCTCCAGCACCCTTGCCCCAGGCGCTACCCCGGCCGCAGCGAGATCATCAAACATCTGCACTGGATACCGAGGGCGGGCACGGTCATACCGCGCGGCGTCCTCATTGAAGGTCTCTCGCAACCTCACGTAGTCATTGCTATCGCTCACCAACAGAGACTACGGCAGGCACCCAATTCTCGATGCCAGGCACGGCAGGTCCAGCCGCTCGCCCGCTTGCCGATCGTTACCGGAAATGCGCAATAACGTGCCCGATTCATGAGCCGCGCATGGATCGGCCACGAACCGGCACTACGCAGTTCGGGGCAACTTCGATGGCACACATGCCCACCCCAAAGGTCAGCCCAACCAGCATCGTGAAAGGGCTCCAGCATCCATCTGTGCCATTCAATCGTGTCCGCCCAGGCAGCGGACCTGGGCTCCCGAGCACCTTGGATGGCAAAGAACAGCACTGCTGGTGGTGGGTGCGCCGATCGTGGCCCGGGACGATGTCGCGCCGGCCTCGGCGGCGACGGTCGTGGGCGGCGACCCCAAGACCTACCACGACGCCGGCGAGACCCGGCCGGAGTAGTCAGGCCGGAGTAGTCAGGAGGACCCGGCCCGGGCGGCGAGCGCGCGGGCCAGGCGCTCGCCCTCCGGCCACGGCCCGAAGCCGGTCTTGGAGTCCAGGTGGCCGACGGGGCCGGCGTCGAAGAGCTCCGCGCCCCAGTCGCGGGCGAGCTCCGCGGCCCGCTCGAAGGTCGCGGCGGGGTCGTTGCGGCTCGCGACCACGAGCGCCGGGAACGGCAGCGGGTCGCGGGGCACCGGGCCGCAGACGAAGTCCGGGCTGGGCCCGTCCCACTCCGGGTCCAGCCACGGCGGCGTGACCAGCATCGCGGCGCGCACGGGGCCGGTGTGCCGGCTCGCCCAGATCGCGACCGTCAGGCACCCGGCGCTGTGCGCGACCAGCACGGCCGGCTCGTCGCCGGACCCGATCGCGGCGTCCAGCGCGGCGACGCGGTCCTCGGCGACGTACGGCGGGCCCGGCGGTTCCGGTGCCCAGGAGAACTCCGGGTGGTCCTCGGCCCAGCGGCGCGACCAGTGTTCCGGCAACGGCCGGCCGCGGCCGGGCACCAGCAGGAACCGAGTCATGGCGCCGAGCGTAGTGCCGGGCAGCGCTACCGTGGGACCCATGAACAACGGCCTGGCTGACGACTTCCTGCTCCTCGCGCTCGACGACCACGGCAAGAACCTGATCGGCGACCTGCGCCTGAACTACGGTCTCGCCGGGGCGGTCCTGCTCGACCTGGCCCTCGCCGGGCGCATCGAGCTCGCCGAGGACCGGGTCACGGTGACCGACCCGACGCCGACGGGCGACCCGGTGGTGGACGAGGCGCTGGCCCGCATCGCGGCCGGGGAGCAGCCGCGCAAGGCCGACGCGTGGATTCAGCCGCTCGCCGACGGGCTGCGGGCCAAGGTGCTCGACCGCCAGGTCGAGGCGGGCGTGCTGCGCAAGGAGCAGGACCGCGTGCTGTGGGTGTTCCCGCGCACCCGGTTCGCGTCGGCGACGGGTGCGCAGCCGGCGGCCGAGACCGCGGTGCGCGCTGAGCTGACGGCGGCCATCGACGGCAATGGCGACGGGGACGGCGAGGTGCCCGCCCGCGCCGCCGCGCTGATCGGGCTCGTGCAGGTGAGCGGGCTCGCGGAGGAGGTGTTCCCCGGCCGGCCCAAGGAGGAGCTGAAGGCTCGCCTGGACGCGATCACCGCGGGGAACCGGGCCGCCGACGCCGTGCAGCAGACGGTGCGGCGCATCCAGGCCGTGATCGGGTCGACGGCCGCGATCACCGCGGCCACCTCGGCGGCGACGACCGCCGCGATCAGCTGAGCCGCCTCGCCGTCGTCACGGGCGCCGGGCGGGGGCTCGGGGCGGCGCTCGTGGACGTGCTCGCCGAGCGCGGGTGGGACGTCGTCGGCTGCTCGCGCACCAGGACGGCGGGGCGAGCGTCGTGCAGGACATGCGCGAGCCGGTCGGGGCCGAGCTGCTGGCCGCGATCGGCGGGCGGCCGGTCGACGCGCTGGTCAACAACGCCGGCGTCGGCGCGCCGGGCCGGCCCCTCGCCGAGTGCGACTCGCTGGACGGCCCCGAGCTCGACTGGTGAGCCCCGGCCGAGCCTCACGTCCGCGCCGGGCGCACGCGCGCGGGCTCGGCCCGGTCGGCGAGGGCGAACGCCAGCGCCAGCACGATCAGGCCGAAGCAGATCAGGGCGGCGTGCAGGAGGGCCGTCCGGTGGCCCGCCAGGCTCGGGGGCGCGGCCAGCACCACGCCCGTCACCGCCGCGACCGACACGCCCGCGGCCAGCCGCTGCGACAGTTGCAGCACCGCGGCGCTCAGGCCGTTCGCGCCCGGCGGGGCGTGGCCGAGCGTCAGGGCCTGGTTCGGCGCGTTGACCAGGCCGCCGGCCGCGCCCGTCACGAGCTGCGCGAGCGCCAGCGCGAGCACGGCCCCGCCGACGGGCAGGAGGCGCACGGCCGCCGCCTCCGCGGCCACGCTCGCGGCCGCGACGCCCAGGGCGGCCGTCACGCCCGCGCGGCCGTAGCGGGTCACCACGGCGGTGCTGAGGAAGGAGGCCGCCGCGAAGCCCACCGCGCCGGGCAGCGTCAGGGCGGCCGTGATCAGCGGGTCGTAGCCGAGGCCGTGCTGCAGGAACAGCGACAGCGCCAGGCCCAGGGCCAGCGTGGCGCCGAAGTAGCACATGGCCACGAGCGTGCCCAGGACGTACCCCCGGCTGCGCATCAGCTCCGGGAGCAGGACCGCGGTCCGCCCGCTCGCGGCGTAGCGGCGCTCCCACAGGACGAACGCGGTGCCCGCGACGGCCGCGGCGAGCAGCCAGCGCCAGCCGCCCGCGGTGCCGGTCAGCGGGAGGACCAGGGCCAGGATCGCGGCGGCCAGGAGGGCCAGCCCGAGCGGGTCGAGGTCGGTGCGGTGGTCCGGGCGGCGCGCGGCGGGCAGGTGGCGGGCCGCGAGCGGCAGCATGGCGAGCGCGAAGGGCAGGTTCAGCAGCAGGACCAGCCGCCAGCCGAGGTCGGGGCCGGTCAGCTCCAGCACCAGGCCGCCGACGGGCGGGCCCAGCGCGGCGGCGAGCCCGCCGACCGCGGCGTACGCGGCCAGGGCCCGCGCCCGGTCCCGGCCCGTGAACAGGTCCTGGAACAGGCCGATGATCTGCGGGTTGACCGTGCCGGCGCCGACGCCCTGGGCGAGCCGGGCGCCGGCCACCAGCCAGGCCTCGTCGGCGGTGCCGGCGACGACGGCCCCGGCCGCGAACAGCGCGAGGCCGCCGACGAACAGCCGGCGCCGCCCGGCCACGTCGCCGATCCGGCCGGCCGGGACCAGGGCCAGGCCGAAGGAGAGCGAGTAGCCGGCCACGATCCACTGCAGCGCCGCCGGGCCCGCGCCGAGCGACTCGCGCAGCGCGGGCACGACGATCGTGAGGACGGACTGGTCGAGCAGTGTGGTGAAGCCCGCGCCGAGACAGACGAGCAGGACGGCGCGGTGCGGCATGGCCGATACTATATCAAGCAGATAGGATTAGCCGCCATTGTTGGGCTGGAACTTCGGCATCACGGTCTTGGTGCGGGCGGCCGCGCTCGTGGTGCTCTGGATGGTGTCGAACATCGTGCGGCCGAGCACCGCGTGCGCCTCGACCGCCGGATGGGTCGCGCCGTAGTTGTCGAGGTCGCCCAGGCCCTCGGCGAAGAACCCGTAGACCAGCGCCGGGGAGCCGTCCGCGCCGAACATGACGCCGGCCTCGTGCCGGGCCGCGCCGAGCGTGTTGAAGTCGGCGCCGTACTTGGTCGCTACCCGGCTGCGCTCCTCCGAGGACATGCCGCGCCGGATGCCGTCGTGGTAGCCGTTGATCCACCGCAGGATGCTGAGCAGGAACGCGCACGAGCCCGCCGACAGCAGCGTCCCGTTGGCCAGGCGGGTCAGCAGGTTGGTGATCTCGTGCGGGGTGGTGGTGCCGAGGAAGAACCGGTTCGGGTTGGCCACCGGCTCGACCCGGGTGTGCACGAACCCCTTCGCCGCGAGGATGTCGTTGATCTCCAGCGCCGGGACCACCCGCCCGCACATGCGCACGGCCGTGTTGTCGGACACGAGCAGCATCGCGGTGAGGAAGTTCGCCACGGTGATGTCGTCGCCCCAGACGGTGTGCAGGAAGTAGATCCCGGTGCCGCCGAGGATGATGTCGGCCTGCAGGTCCAGCTTCTGCCCCAGGGTGAGCTGACCCCGGTCGATCTTGTCCATGACGGCGGTCGCGACGGCCAGCTTCTGCACGCTGTACCCGTTGACGACGTGATCGGCGTCGTCCTCGATCACGTTCTCCATCGCGCCCGCGGCGTTGACCCGCGTGACGTGCGAGTACCAGGTGCCGCCGGCCTTCGCCTTCTGCCGCGCGTAGACCCGCCGGATCTTCTCGGCCGGCGGCAGCTTCGCGAGGTCGTCCTCCTTCGCCGGCGCCGCGGCGGCCGTCCCGCCCGCGACCAGCGCCGCGGTCGCCCCGGCGCTCGCCGCCAGCGCCGCCCGGCGGCTCATGCCCATCGTCATGCGTCCTCCCCGTTTGTCAGATTTGTCAACTCCCGGGCAGGTTATGCGGTTCGGCCACGGCATTCAAGCCGCCGAATGCGTTCAGCCCACGCTCTCAGGACTCTCGGGCTGCAGGTAGATGTGCCGCGCGGTCGGCACGAAGTCGCGGATGTGCGCGCGGGCCTCGTGCAGCGCCGCGGCGACGTCGGCCCCGGCCGGCACCCCCACCCTCGCCGTGACCATGAGCTCGTCGTGCGCGAGGTGCACGACGCTGAGCTGGCTGATCGAGCGGATGTCGGCCGCCAGCAGCGCGAGCTCGATCCCGTCGGTGTCCGCGGCCCGGGCCGGCGCGAGGGTGACCAGGCCGGCCAGGCGCGCCGCGAGGACGAGGTCGACGGCGGCGATGGCGGCGGCGACGGTACCGGCGGCAACCGTGTCGAGCAGCCGGGTGTGGCTCAGGTGGCAGGCGGTCGCCCCGGCGAGCACGGCGAGCGTGGCGGCGGGCGCGGCCAGGTGCAGGGCGACGCCGAGGGACGCGCGGATCCTCGGGTTGTGGCGCAGGTACGCCCGCCACGACGCCGCCCCGCGGTCCCGGTTCGCCGCGCGCCCGATCGCGACCGCGGCCGTGAGCTGCGCGGCGAGCGCGGCGGTGAGCGCGAGCCGGGCGGTGCTGGACGGCCCGACGCACGGGATCGGCCCCGCGGGCGTCACGGCCGCCCAGACGACCGAGACGGCGGCGAGCGAGGAGAGCGCGACGGCGCCGGCGAGCGGGAACAGCAGCCGGTCCCGGCGCGGCGGGGCGTGGTCCTTTCCCGGCGCCAGCGTGACGAGCCCGGCGACGGCGAGCGCGACCGCCGCCAGCACGAGCGTCGCGGTGGTCGTGGCGTACGCGAGCCCGAGCAGCGCGGTCGCCGCGGCCCCGCCGCCGATGGCGATGCGCCGTGCCGTAGTGCCCACGACGCCCATGCAACGCGGGAGCGCGCGATTCCGTCAATAGCGTGAGGAACCTGGGCGAGTGATCTTGTACAGTGAAATCCCCCTTGACCAGCAGGAGCCGGCCCGTGACCACTCCGGATGCACCCGCCCGCCGACGCGGCGCCCAGCGCCTGCCCGGCCGGGATCCCGTGTGGGCGCGGCTGCTCATCGCGGTCGGGCTCGTGTTCACGCTCCTGGCCGGCGGGGCGCTCGCGGGCAAGGAGGCGCTGTTCAAGTACGCCACCCGCAGCGTCGCCCAGGAGAACCTCCTCGGCGACAGCGGGCGCCAGGCCGAGCAGCGCGGGCACGTCGACGTCAACGGGGCCAAGAACATCCTGCTCATCGGCGTCGACGCGCGCCCCGGCCAGGACCCGGCCGAGCTGGTGCGGGCGGACTCGATCATCATCCTGCACATCCCGGCCAGCCATGACCAGGCCTACCTGGTGTCGATCCCGCGCGACACCTGGGTGAAGATCCCGCCGTACGACAACGGCGCGAAGCGGTACGAGGGCGGCCACGACAAGATCAACGGCGCCTACGCCTGGGGCGGCGACGGGCTCACCGGGGCCGGCCAGCGCGCCCACGCCGTCGAGCTGCTCGCGCTGACCATCAAGTCGCTGTGGGGCATCACCTTCGACGGCGCCGCGATCGTCGACTTCACCGGCTTCCAGCAGGTCGTCGAGGTGCTCGGGGGCGTCGACATGTACGTCGACGAGGAGACGACCTCGGTACATATCGGCCACACCGCCAACGGGGAGTACGCGGTGCCGTTCCGGCAGTTCACGCGCTCCGACGGCGGCCAGGGCCTGTCCGCGGTGCCGGGCGTGACGCCGCAGGTGTACCACGTCGGCTACCAGCACCTCGAGCCCTGGCAGGCCCTCGACTACGTCCGCCAGCGCGAGCTACTGCCCAACAGCGACTACGACCGGCAGCGCCACCAGCAGCAGTTCCTCAAGGCGCTGTTCAAGAAGATCCTCAGCTCCGACGTGCTCACCGACCCCGGGCGGCTCAACGACGTCCTGCGGGTCGTGGGCAAGGCGATGACCATCGACAGCGGCGGCATCGACCTGGCCGACTGGCTCTACGCGATGCGCGGCATCGGCGCCGACGACCTGCTCACGATCAAGACGAACAACGGCACCTTCAACAACGCGCCGGGCGTGTCCAACGCCGAGACCCTCGACCAGACGACGCTGGACCTGCTCGAGGCGGTCCGCACCGAGCGGGTCCAGGCCTTCGTCGCGGGCCACCTGGACCTGGTCGCGCCCAGCTGACCGCGCCGCGAGGCGTGAGGGGCGCCCCGGCGGGTAGGGGGCCGGGCATGACGATTGGACTGCTTCGCGGGGCGCTCGCCGGCGCGGCCGGGACCACCGCGCTCAACGCCGTCACCTACGCCGACATGGCCGTGCGCGGGCGGGCCGCCAGCGGCGCGCCGCAGGAACTCGTCGCGCGGTTCGCCGAGGACGCCGGCGTGTCCGTGCCCGGCGACGAGAACGTCCGCGAGAACCGGCTGCAGGGGCTCGGGCCGCTCGTCGGCACCGGGTCCGGCGTCGCCGTCGGGGCGCTCGCCGGGCTGCTGCACCACGCGCTCGCGCGCCGCGGCCACCGGATGCCCGCAGCGCTGGAGGTCGCGCTCATCGGCGGGGTGGCGATGGCCCTCGCCGACGTGCCGCTGACGGTGCTGCGGGTCAGCGACCCGAGGACGTGGACGGTCAAGGACTGGGTGAGCGACATCGTGCCGCACCTCGTGTTCGGGGCCGTCACGCTCGCGGCGCTGCGGCGACCAGGTACCGCTCGGCGTCGGCGGTTTTGAACGTCAGGCCGTGCCCCGGGGCCGACAGGTCCGGGCGCAGCTCGCCGCCCTCGCCCGGGCTGGTCATGCCGGCCAGGAGCATCGACTCGATGCGGACGTGGTCGTGGAACCACTCCAGGTGGCGCAGGTTCGGGGTGGCCAGGGCGGCGTCGGCGTGCAGGGCCGGCGCGCAGTGGCCGGACAGCTCGAGCCCGTGCGCGGCGGCCAGGCCCGCGACCCGCTGCCACTCGGTGATGCCGCCGCAGCGGGTGACGTCGGCCTGCAGGCAGTCGACGGAGCCGAGGAGGCGGGCGAAGTACGGCAGGTCGTAGCCGTACTCCCCCGCGGCGACGTCGGCCCCGACGGCGGCGCGCACCCGGCGCAGGCCGTCCAGGTCGTCCGACGACACCGGCTCCTCGAACCAGCGCAGCTGCGGGAACTCGTCCGCCAGCCGGATCGCCCGCTTCGCGGTGTAGGCGCCGTTGGCGTCCACGAACGGCTCCGGGCCGGAGTCCACCAGCAACCGGATCCGCTTACGGTCCCGGGGGCCGCCGATCTTGATCTTCGCGCGCGGGATCGCCGCGTTGTCGTCCAGCCACGAGCGCAGGCGGCGGTCGTCCCAGGTGATGAAGCCGCCGCTGGCGGACACCGGGACCGACGGGCGCGCCGGGCCCAGCAGGGTCGCCAGGCGCACGCCGAGCAGCCGCGCCTTGAGGTCCCACAGGGCCGTGTCCACCGCCGAGATGGCCGTGCCCGCGACCCCCGACCGGCCCGCGTTGCGCACGGCCCGGACCATCGCCGCGTTGATCCCCGGCACGTCGAACGCTGGGCGGCCCACCACGTGCGCGCTCAGCATCTCGCCGATCAGGTGCCCGGCGGCCGCGGGCGCGTAGGTCCAGCCGAGGCCGGTGACCCCCTCGGCGGTGGCGTGCACGACGACCATGGTGGTCGCGTCCCACTCCAGGGTGCCGTCCGCCTCGGGGCCGTCGGTCGGGATGCGGTACGCCGCCCAGCGCACCCCATCGATCTCAGCGGACACGGTCGCCGGGCCGGTGGGCGATGCGCCGCTCGGGATAGGCGCCGAGGACCTCGCCGTGCACCGCGGCGTTGAGGACCTCGGCGAGGTGCACGGCCCGGCGCCCGGTGTCGGCGTCCTCGATCTGCGTGCGGCACGAGAAGCCGTCGGCGAGCACCAGCGTGCCCGCGTCCGCGGCGCGCACGGCCGGCAGCAGCGCCTGCTCGGCGCAGGCGATCGAGACCTCGCGGTGCCCGGCGGTCATGCCGAAGTTCCCGGCCAGCCCGCAGCAGCCCGAGTCCAGGTCCTCGGCCTGCAGCCCGATCGCCTTCATGACCGTGGCGTCCGCGTCGGCGCCGAGGACCGCGTGCTGGTGGCAGTGGCGCTGGACGATCGCGCGCACCCCGCCGGGCACCTGGGGCGCGAAGTCCGGGGCCCGCTCGGCGAGCAGCTGGGCGAGCGTGACGGTCTGCCGCGCGAGGCGGTCGGCGTCCTGGTCGCGGCCGAAGAGCTCGCCGAGGTCGGAGCGGAACACCGCCGTGCACGACGGCTCCAGCCCGACGAGGGGCAGGCCGGCGCGCATGTACGGGGCGAGGGTGCCGACGGTGCGCCGCAGCACCCGTTCGGCCACCCCGAGCTGGCCGGTGGAGATCCACGTCAGGCCGCAGCACACCGGCTTGGGCGGGACGAGGACCTCGAAGCCGGCCGCCTCCAGCACGCCGACGGCCGCGGCGGCGATGGCGGGGGCGAACGCGGTGGTGAACGAGTCCGGGAAGAGCACCACCCGGCCGCGCTCGCCGGTGCCGCGCGGGGTGCGCCGGCGCAGCCAGCGGTCGATGCGGGCGGGGGCGAACCGCGGCACCGAACGCTTCGGGTCGATCCCCGCGAGCCGCTTGGCGCCGGGCACCCTGGCCAGGGCGTTGGCCACGTCCGGGGCCAGGGACGCGGCCCGCCCGATCAGGGGCAGCCAGCCGAGGGAGTAGTGGTCGCGGGGGCGCAGCCGGCCCTTGTAGTGGTGGTGCAGGAACTCCGCCTTGTAGGTGGCCATGTCGACCTGCACCGGGCAGTCGCTGCGGCAGCCCTTGCAGGCCAGGCAGAGGTCGAGCGAGTCGTGCACGGCGGTGCTGCGCCACCCGTCGTCGACGACCCCGCCGTTGACCATCTCGAACAGCAGCCGGGCGCGGCCGCGGGTCGAGTGCTCCTCATCGCGGGTGACCTGGTAGCTC
The DNA here is from genome assembly GCF_040300725.1 of Dactylosporangium sp. NPDC000244. Taxonomy (NCBI): domain Bacteria; kingdom Bacillati; phylum Actinomycetota; class Actinomycetes; order Micromonosporales; family Micromonosporaceae; genus Dactylosporangium; species Dactylosporangium sp. NPDC000244. Next base: position 40,448 of record NZ_JBEPEH010000055.1, on the reverse strand, counting down.
GGGCACATCACGCCGCCGTCGGGGCCGGTGCGCCGGCAGTCGCCGACCCCGGCACAGCGCAGGGCGGCCCGGGCGAAGCTGCCGTCGTCCTCGAAGTAGCCGAACCGGGTCGCGGGCTGGGCCGGGGCGTAGTCGGCGCCGAGGCGCAGGTCGCCGTCGAGCGGCCGGGCGTGCACGACCTTGCCGGGGTTCATCCGGCCGGTCGGGTCGAAGACGGCCTTGAACTCCTCGAAGGCGCGGACGACCTCGTCGCCGTACATGATGGACAACAGCTCGCCGCGGGCCTGCCCGTCGCCGTGCTCCCCCGACAACGAGCCGCGGTGCTCGACGCACAGCTTCGCGGCGCGCGTGACGAACTCGCGGTAGCGGGCGATCCCGGGCTCGCTGGTGAGGTCGAACGGGATGCTGCAGTGCACGCAGCCCTGGCCGAAGTGGCCGTACAGGCTGGTGGCCCCGTAGCCGAACTCGTCCAGCAGCTCGATGAAGGCGCGCAGGTAGTCGCCGAGCCGCTCCGGGTCGACCGCCGAGTCCTCCCAGCCGGGCCAGGCGTCGGGGCCGTTCGGGGTGCGCGCGGTGGTGGCCAGCCCCGCCTCCCGCACCTTGGCGAGCCGCTGCCGCATGGCGTCGTCCTCGAGGATGGTGCCCGGCCCGTCGTGCTCGGCGACGACGGCCCGTGCCGTGTCGAGGTCGGTGAAGTCGGCCATCAGCCAGGCCCGCCCGTCCGGCAGCACCTTGAGAATCTCGGTCGGCCGGTGCTCCTCGCGCTCGTACCGCAGCAGCTTCTCGTCCAGCCCCTCCAGCTGGATCGGGGAGTGCCGGGCCACGCGCGGGGCCGCGTCCCCGGCCTCGGCGATGCCGGGGAAGCCGAGCAGCACCGTCACCTGGTGCTTCGGCCGCGGCAGCACCCGCATCTCGGCCCGCAGCACGACCACGCAGGTCGACTCGGTGCCGACGAGCGCGCGGGCGACGTGGAACCCGTGGTCGTCGCGCAGCTCGGGCAGGTTGTAGCCGGAGACGCGGCGCGGGATGTCCGGGAAGCGGGTCGCGATCTGCTCGGCGTAGCGGTCCCGCAGCTCGTGCAGCGCCCGGAAGATGCCGCCCTCGTCCGGATCGTGCCCGGCGCCCACCCACATCCGGGTGCCGTCGTACGTCAGCACCTCGAGCCGCTCGACGTTGGCCGCGGTGGTGCCCGACCACTGCGCGGTCGCCCCGCACGAGTTGTTGCCGATCATGCCGCCGATCGTGCAGTGCGAGTGGGTCGCGGGCTTGGGCCCGATCACGAGATCGTGGCGGGCCAGCACGGCGTTGGCATCGTCGAGCGCGGTGCCCGGCAGGATCACGGCGGTGCGGGCCTGCACGTCGACGGACTCCACCCCCCGCACGTACTTCGAGAAGTCCAGCACCACCGCGACGTTGCAGCACTGCCCACCCAGGCTGGTGCCGCCGCCCCGGGACACGATCGGCACGTCGTGCTCGCGGCAGACCCGCACGGCCTCCACCGCGTCGTCGACGTCGCGCGGGCAGACCACGGCGATCGGGACCTGCCGGTAGTTGGAGCCGTCGGTGGAGTATGCGGCCCGGGCCCCGGCGTCGAAGCGCACATCGCCCCGGACCGCCCGGCGCAGCGCCTCCTCGAGCCCGGCCGCGTCTCGCGGCGGGGCGTTTCGGCGCGCAGTGGGACTCGGAAGTTCGACGACCGCCATCGTTCAGCCCTTCAGCTTCTGGATCTTGTCCTTGAACAGCGTGGTGGCGATCGCGGCCGGATGCGGCTGGCCCCGCAGGAACGCCGCCGCGAACTTCTTCGCCTGCTCGTAGGTGACGCTGGCCGGCAGCGGCGGCTCGTTCGGGTCCACGGCCACGTCGACCAGCGCCGGGCCGTTGTGGGTGAACGCCTCCCGCAGCGCGCTGGGCAGGTCGCCGGGCTTGTCGACGCGGGCGCCGAAGCCGCCGCAGGCGCGGGCGATCCCGGCGAAGTCGGGCGCCGGCTCGCCGAAGCGCACGCCGTGCTCGGGGAAGCCGAGCACCATCTGCTCCCACAGGATCTGGCCCAGGGAGTTGTTGTTGTTCACCACGACCTTGATCGGCAGCCCGTAGCGGACCGCGGTGTTGAACTCGGCCATGAGCATCGCGAAGCCGCCGTCGCCGATGAACGCGATCACCTGCCGGCCCGGGTGGGCGTGCTGGGCGGCGATCGCGTACGGCAGCCCCGGCGCCATCGTGGCGAGGGTGCCCGAGAGGTAGAACTCGCGGCCGCCGCGGATCTGCCAGTGCCGCGCCGCCCAGGTCGCGATCGTGCCGGAGTCGCAGGTGAGGATCGCGTCGTCGGCGCCGATCGCGTCGAGCTGGGAGGCGAGATACTGCGGGGCGATCGGGTCACGGTCGGGCGACTCCAGGGACGCCATCTGCTCCCGCCAGTCGCGGACCTTCTCCTGGTACCGATGCAGATGCTCCTGGTCCTTGCGCTCGAGCAGGGGCAGCAGCGCCTCCAGGGTGGCCCCGACGTCGCCGACGAGGGGCACGTCCGTGGCGATCCGGGTGCCGGCCCGGCTCGGGTCGATCTCGATCTGCACCACCTTGGCGCTGCCGGGCTTGGGCAGAAACTTCGTGTAGGGGAAGTTCGTGCCGAGCATCAGCAGGACGTCGATGTCCTCCATCAGATCCTCGCTCGGCTTGGTGCCGAGCAGGCCGAGGCCGCCGGTCACGTAGGGCGAGTCGTCCGGCACCACCATCTTGCCCGACAGCGTCTTGACGATCGGGGCGCCGAGCGTGTCCGCGACCCGCTCGACCAGCGGCCCGGCCCCGCGCGCGCCGATCCCCGCGAGGATCCCGATCTTCCGCGCCGAGTTGAGCAGGTCGGCCGCCGCGCGCAGATCGGCGTCGCGGGGCCGCACCGCCGGCGCCAGGTAGACGGGCGCCGTCGTCGGCGGCACGACGGGGGCCACGGTCTGGTACGGGTCCTTGCCCGCCGGTGCGACCTGGATGTCGTTCGGGATGGTCAGGTGGGCCACGCCGCGGCGGGCGTAGGCGGTGCGGATCGCGACGTCGACGAGGGTCGGCAGCTGGGCCGGGTTCATGATGATCTGGTTGTACTCGGCCACGTCCTCGTAGAACCGGTCGAGGTTGACCTCCTGCTGGTAGGCCGTGCCGAGCACGCTGGACTCCTGCAGGCCGGTGATCGCGAGCACCGGGACGTGGTCGAGCTTGGCGTCGTAGAGCCCGTTGGCCAGATGCACGCCGCCCGGCCCCGACGTGGCCAGGCACACGCCGATCTTGCCGGTGGTCTTGGCGTTGGCGGTGGCCATGAACGCCGCCGCCTCTTCGTGGTGAACCAGGACGAACCGCACCTTGTCCTGGTTGCGGCGCAGCCCCTCCATGATGCCGTTGATGCCGTCACCGGGCAGCCCGAACACCGTGTCGACGCCCCACTCGGCGAGCCGGGAGATCAGTACCTCAGCCGTAATCGCACCCATGTCGAAGGCCGCTACCCGGCAACGATCAGGTCAAACTGCCCCCTGCCACGTACCGGTCCGACCGGGTTCCGGACGGGTAGCGGGCGAAACGTGTCCCGGGTGACGGCCCTGTGCTGCCGGTGAGGTCGCGGTTCGGAGCGCTCACGCGACCACGGTACGGATGCCGAGGCCGACGAGCACCGCGGCGGCGATCCGCCGGACGATGGTGCTCGCGGTGGCGGAGCGCAGCGACTGGCGGGCCCGGCCGATCAGCACCGTCCAGCCGAGCAGCCACACGGTGATCAGGGCGGCCTGCGCGGTCGCGAGGACGAGGATCTGCGGGAGGATGGCCGCGGCGGGGTCGAGAAACTGGGGCACCAGGGTCAGGAAGATCGCCGCGGCCTTCGGGTTGAGCACATTGCCGAGCAGCGCCTGCAGATAGGCTGGGCGCCGCCCCCGGTTCACCGGTGGCAGTGGCGGCCGGGTGAGCAGCGTCAGGCTCGCGCCGGGCATGGCGATCAGCGGCAGAATCGCCACCAGGAACGCGGCGACGTGCGCGCGCATCAGAGCACGACGCGGTAATGGGTGACGATGTTCCAGGCGTCGTCGAGGACGTGGAACGCCAGTCCGGGCGGCGCGCCGAGATCCGCCAGGTGCTCGCTCTCCCACGGCAGCCGCAGGGTCCAGGTCACGCCCGGCGCGACCAGCAGCGGCCGGCCGGCAAAGGTGGCCGCCGCCGCCGTGTGCGCATGGCCGGCGAGGACGGCGAGGACGTTCGGGTGGCTGCCGAGCAGGGCCGCCAGCGCGGATTCCTGTTGCAGCAGCATCGAGTCGGGCAGCGGGTGGTGCAGCCGCACCGGCGGGTGGTGCAACGCGATCACCGCCGGGGTGTCGCCCAGCTCGTCGAGCGCCCCGGCGAGCCACGCGAGGGTCTCGTCGTCCAGGAGCCCCTCGTCGCGACCGGGAATGGTCGAGTCGCACATCAGGACATCCAGGCCACCGACACGGTGACGCCGGTTGATCGGGCCGTCGGCGGCGGGCTCACCGGCCAGCGCCGTGCGGTACGCGGCGCGGATGTCGTGGTTGCCGGGGCAGGTCAGGACCGGAAACGGTGCGGCCAGGAGCCGGGCGGCGGCCTCGTACTCGGCCTCGTCGCCGTTGTCGGCGATGTCGCCGGTGACGAGCAGCGCGTCGACGGGGCGCAGCAGCCCGCGCAGGTAGTCCATGACTGTTCCGGCCCGGCTGAGGCTGCGCTCGGAGCCGTCGAGGTGCAGGTCACTGATGTGCGCAAGCAGCAGCACGATCTACCCCCGTTGCCTAATGGGATCGAGGCGATCTAACGATAGGCACCGTACCATCGTCGGCGTGGGATATTGGGATCTCTCGCTCTCCTTGGTCAGCACGATCCGCCACGACGGCGACGGAGGCGTGGCGGACGACCTCGACACCGTCGAGGGCCTGGCCGATTGGCTGGCCGCGGCCCCGGATCTCGGCGTCGCGCCCGCGACCGAGGACCTCCGCCTGCGGGTGACGGAGCTGCGCGCGGCGGTCCGATCGCTGTTCGCGCGGGCGGTCCGCCCGCTGGAGCCGAGCCGGGCCGACGCCCACAACCTGATCGACGTCGAAGCGGCGCTGGCCCGGCTGAACGCCGCCGCCTCAGGCCTCGGACCGCCGACGTTGCAGTGGCCGCCCGACGGTGCGCCGCGCCTGAGCTATCAACTCACCGCGACCACGGCGGAGGGGCGCCTGCTCGCCACACTGGCCGAGGCCGCCACGAGGTTCCTCGCCGGTCCTGACGTCACCCGGCTGCGCGCGTGCCCGGCCCCACGGTGTGTGCGCTACTTTCTGCAGGACGATCCACGCCAGGCCTGGTGCAAGCCGTCGTGCGGCAACCGCGCCCGCGTCGCCCGCCACTACCAGCGCCACCGCAATATGTGAGAGCCCCGGTATCGTGTCGGCGTGACTGGCGACGGCACCGTGATCGGCAACGACCCGCTCGTCAATGGCACGAACCTGTCCCTTCGGCTGCGGCGCGACTTCTCCGTTGCCGACGCCGACCGGCTCCTCGCGACCGCCCGTCGCGCCTACCGGGAACTCAACCCGGGCGCGAGCGTCGAGGAAGCCCGCGAGATGGTGTCGTGCGCCGCGGACGCGCTGTTCGTCCTGCTCGAACACGCCGGAATACTGGGCGACGCGGTCGACGGCCGACTCGCCGGCTATGCCGCCGACGGGCTGACGGTCGGCGGATGGCGGGCCCAGGTCGTGCTCAACGAACCAGGTCCGCTGTCTGCCGAACCCCGGCGCGACTGTCTGCGCGGTGACGTCTTCGCCCTTCCGCCCGACGAGTTCGACTGACGACATCGGCGGGCGCGGATCAGGGGCTGCCCTTCAGGGACTTCGTCACGCGGTTGTCCGGGCGGGTCACGACGTAGCAGTGGACCGTGCGATCGCCGAGGTCCCAGCGGTCCGGATTGCCGCCCGTCGGGACGACACGCAGGTCGGAGCGGCTCTCGAACTTCGCCTTCGACTCGCCCAGGAACTGCCCGGCCTTCGTGTCGCAGGCCTGCGTCACCTCGTCGACCAGCTTGGTCATGCCCGGGTACGGAATGTCGCGGCCGACGTACAGCCCGACGTACTCGCCGTTGTGGGGCTGGGTGCAGTCGATCGGCACCAGACGGTCGATGCTCTTGTACCACCCTTGCCCGTCCGGGATCGCGAGCACGTCCACGCACGCCAGCGCCAGCGGGCGAGTGCCGCGCAGGCCGTCCTTCAGGCTGCCGGTGCGCTGCCGGGAGGTGAACTCGTCGGCGGAGAACTCGAACAGCGCGCAGCGGTACTCGCGCGCGCCCGCGTTCCACTCCTCCGTCGACGGGACGATGACCGCGAGGCCCAGCCGGCCCTCGTGCCAGTCGCCGCCGACGTACTCCCGGGCGGCCGTGTCGCAGTCGCCGTAGACCTCACGCGTCTTGTTCTCCGGCGGTGTCGTGAGGCGGCCGACGCGGACGATCTCGGCCTGGTGCTCCTTGGCGCAGTCGATCGGGTTGAGCGTGACCGCGCGGTAGTCGTACATGTCCAGCGACTGACCCGTGTGACACATGCCCACAGCCGGCAGGGCAAGCTTCGACGGCGATGCCGACGCGGCGGCCGCGGGAGACGTGCCCGCGGGTTCGGCACCGTCGCATCCGGCCAAGCTGAGCAGTACCAATGCCGCAATGAAGGCCCGACGCACACGCACATGATCGCACAAGCGGCGACAGGCCTCGGTGCCGGTCAGTTGCTGACGTGGGCGGTGTTGTCGAGCCACTGCCGGGCGAGGTCGGCGTCGCCTTCGACGGTGACGCCGGTGGCTTCACGGTCGGCGAGCGGGAGCCGCCGGGTCAGGATCAGCAGCAGCGACTGGGCCGGGCCCGTCACCGTCACATCGGCCGGCCGGGTCCCGCGGTGCCATGCCGCACCGTCGGGCCGCCGATCGACGAACCACGCGCCCGCGTCGCCGTCGACGTCGGTGGCCAGCCACTGCAGGGTCTGCCCGGTGCCCCGGATGGCGTGCGCGGACTCGGACCGCTGCATCGCCCACGTCGGGGAGGTGAGCATCGCGAGGTGGTTGCCGATGAGCGCGGCCGCGATGCCGGCGTCGATGTCGGCCGGCCGGTCCGCCGCGCTGTCGGCGTCGAAGCCGTGCACGACCGACTCGTTGAGGACGCTGGACATCCAGAACCGCGCCCCGGTCCGCTCGTCCCCCGCGGCGTTGAACACCGGCGCGTCGAGCGCGTCGTCGGAGCACGCGCTCGCCACCCGCTGCGCGGACTCCGACAGCCACGCCGGCCACTCGCCGGGGTCGGCCGGCAGTGCGGCAACCTCCGTGGGCAGCTGCGTGGGGTCGGTGATGCGCCGCTCGATGATCTCCGCGACCCAGTGCTGGGTCTGGCCCACGTGCTCGACCAGGTCGGCGATGGTCCACCCGGGGGTCGTCGGCACGGCGGCGTCAGGCCCGGCCGCGGCGGCCGACTCCGCGAGGCGTCGCGTGTGTTCGACGATCGCTCGCCGGGCGTGCTCCGCGTTCAGCTCGATCATGGGATCGTCCTTCCTGTCCGTGGCCGGCACCCATCCATCCCAGCACGTCGGCCGCGATCAGGCAGCGGGACCCGTCAGGCCTGAAGCCCCCAGGCGCGCTCCAGCGCGAGCGCGAGGCGCCAGCGCCACGGCTCAGCGGTACCGCCGGCCCAGGGATATTCGTCCGTGAAGTTCGGCCAGTCGACGGTCAGTGCCAGCACGCTCTCGGCGCAGAAGGTGTCGGCCTCGGCGCCCAGCTCGGGGCGCAGCAGGTCGCGGACGAAGGGCAGATCGGGTGCGGCGAGCTCGGCCAGCAGCACCGCGTCGTAGAGGTCCTTGCCCTGCGGGTAGGCGTCGGTGGCCAGCCACAGCAGCTTCCACGCCAGGGCGAGCCCGAGCGGCGCGGCCAGCACCGGGCGGTCGATGCCGGGCAGCGACATCGGCTCGGGCGGCAGCGGCAGCGGCTCGCCGAAGACCACGTCGATCTGGATGCTGCCGCTGGGGCCGCCGTCGCCGATGGCGAACGGTACGGCGAGGCGGCGGCCGTCGGCGCGCTCGTAGGTCCAGATCTCGGAGTGCACGACGCGGTCGGGGCGCAGGCCGGCGCCGGGTTCGGCGGCGAGCGCGGCGGTGATGCCGTCGAGCAGTTCCCGCGCCTGATCGCTGCCGCTGGTGATGGTGTGCGGCGTGACGACGAAGTCGAGGTCGCCGGGGTCGCGCGCGGCGTCGCCGACCCACGCGGCCATCGTGACGCTGCCGCGCAGCACGAGGTGGCCGGCCCAGCGGCTGCGGGCGATCGCGCCGAGGGCGTGTTCGAGAGCGGCGCGGCGAGCCCGCCGCCACCGCCGGCCGGTGCCCTCGTCGGCGAAGGCGGGCTCACCGGCCCGGTAGGCGTTCGGGTACTGTTGCACGGCCGGGTCGAACGCCGCGGTCTGCCGCACCGACTCGTCCTCCGGCACCGGCAGGTACGTGGGCGGGTAGTCCGCGGAGCCGGCCGGCGCGGAGCGCATCATGGCCTCGCGGGCGTGGTTGCGCCCCGACTCGGGCCGGCGCGTGATCCAGCCGCGGTCGTGGCCGAGGTTGGAGTCTTCGACGACGTACTCCTGCTCGACCTCGACCACGTCGAGGCCCGCGTCGCGCAGCGCGGCGGTGAGCCGCTCGAGCCGCTGCGTCGCGGTGTCCAGCCCGACGTGGTGGCAGCGCTGGGTGAGGAACCGCTCCTGCCCTCCGCCGTCGTGGCGGCGGCGTGCGTTGCGCGACAGGCGGGCGTCGTGGGCCGCGCCGACCTCGGCGGCCGTCTGCATGGCCGCGACCGGCGCGGCCGGCAGGGCGAGCTTCACGTGGTGCTCGAAGTAGCGCCCCGAGGGCTCCCCGGCGGCCTCGTCCTCGGTCCGCGGCAGCCCGTCGCACCACGGCGCCGCCTCGATCTTCAGCCGGGCCGCGACGAGCCCGCGCTCGCGCAACCGCTCCTGCCACTCGGCGGCCGTCTTCCGGGCCTGGGCGAGGGTGCCCTGCGCGGGCAGGCTGAGCATCGGCTGGGACGAGTTCTGGCCGCGGTCCAGGACAATGTGGACGAACTTGACGTCGTACCGCTCGGCGAACCGGGCGAGATCCGCGCCGTGCCGCGCCTCGACGGTCACATGGATCTCGAACGCCCCGGTGATCTCGGCCATCGGGGTAGCGTAGCGCGGCGGCGTTCGAGGGCGAGCAGCGCGCCGCCCGCGGCTCCGGCCGTCGCCGCGCCGCCGTGGATGTCGCCCAGCACCAGCAGGGCCAGCGCGGCGAGCAGCGTCACGGCGGCGGCCACGCGCGGCCGGTGGCCCGATCCGAGCGTCAGGGCCCCGACGGCCAGGGACGCGGCCAGGCCGAAGTCGACCAGCGAGGTGCCACCGCCGACCGGCTGGACGACCAGGCCCCACAGGCCGCCGAGCACCTGCACCACGAGGGCCAGCAGCAGCCACCGGGCCGTGCCCCAGAGCCGCTCGGCCATCGTGCCGAGCACGGCCAGGGCGAGCAGGTTGAAAATCGTGCCCGGCCAGCCGCCGTCCTGGACGAAGCACGACGTCACGAGCCGCCACACCTCGCCGTGCGCGATCGCGGACCGGTCGCGGCGCAGCGCCTCGAACAGGCCCGGCGCCACCGTCAGCTGCAGCCCGGAGACGACGGCGACCAGCCCGAACAGCACGGCGGTCGCGGGCGGGAGACGCCGACCGGCGGCCAGGCCGGCGCCCGCCGCGCCGGCGGTCATGAGCAGCACGAGATAGAGGACCGTCTGCGGCATCCGCTAGAGATACCACGCGGCGGTCACACGACGGTGATCACGGCGTCGGCGACGGCCGGGTTGCGCAGGAGCCGGGAGCGCAGGTCGGTGACGTGGTCGACGAGCTCGGCGCCGGGGCGGGCGCGCACGTCCGGGCACGGCTCGACGTTGACGGTGACGAGCAGCTGGGACGGGCCCACGTACACGGCCCGAAGCTCACGCACCTCGTGAATCCACGGCTGCGGCCCGATCTCGTCGCGCAGGGTCTCCATCACGTCGTCGGGCGCGGCGGCGTCGATGAGCAGCGCCTTCGAGCGGCGGGCGAGCAGCCACGCCACCACCGCGAGCAGCACGCCGATGGCCATGCTCGCCGCCGGGTCCCACCAGGCCCAGCCGGTCACCATGTGCAGCACCAGCGCGATCAGGGCCAGGGCGATGCCGATGAGCGCGGCGGAGTCCTCGAGGTAGACGGTCGTGGCGCTCGGGTCGGACGCGCGCTTCAGGTGATCGCGGACCGAGCGGCGGCGGGCCTTCGCGTCCGAGCGCAGCTGGCGGCGTGCGGTCAGCCAGCTGTACCCCTCGAACCCCGCCGACACGACGAGCACCCCGATGCCGATCCACGGACTCTGCAGCGGCTCCGGCACGAGCCAGCTGCGCACGCCTTCGGCGATCGACAGGATCCCGCCCACGAGGAAGATCCCGAGGGCGGCCAGGAACGCCCAGAAGTACCGCTCCTGCCCGTAGCCGAACGGGTGCCGGCGGTCGGGCTCGCGCCTGGAGCGGCGCAGACCGAGCCACAGCAGCACCTCGTTGCCGGTGTCGGCGGCCGAGTGCATGGTCTCGGCCCACAGGGCGGCCGACCCGGTGAGGAGCGCCGCCACCGCCTTCGCCACCGCGATCGCCAGGTTCGCGCCCGCGGCCACGACGACGGTCCTGGTGCTGCTGCTCTCGCTCTCTGCCATGCACCCATCGATACCCTCCGCAGCCAAGTTGACTCGCGCGCAGCCGGGGAGGCGCGATTACTGATACGCCGACACGTGAGAGGGACACGCATTACTCCAGCGCGCCGCGTCCCGCCCGCGCGGCGGGCAACGCGCCTTTTCCCGTCGTACTCTGCATTTGCATGTGCATCTTGCCGAGACGAACAGGGGTTGTGAGCGTGACCGTGCTGGACAAGGCGCCGCGGCTGTTCGGCATCGTCGCCGATCCCGAGGACGACGGCCACGTATCGGTCGTCGCCTGGGGGCACGAGCTGGCCGGGCACGCGGTGACGAGCTGGTTCCTGGCCGACGGGCGCATCGAGGTGGCCGTGTTCGGCTCCGCGCAGGACGCCCTCACCACCGCCGAGGCCCTCTACCCCGCCACCCTGATGTGGCTGCCGATTGGCGATACGCCCCCGAATCTGGAAGGTTGATCCGGGAAAGGGGGCACGGGGGTTGTCGGATGCTGTAACGCGGCGGTGGCAGGAAGCCGACGAGGCCGTCGAGTCCCTCGTGGCCGCCCTGAGCGCCCTGGTCGCCCGGGCCGAGCACCGCAGCAGCCGCAAGCGCCCGCGGGGCCGGGACCTGCCGAAGCGGCGCAGCAAGAGCGCCCGCCGTTACCTGGCCGAGGTCATCCGCTCGCACCGCCTCGCGCCGGGCCTGCGGGTCGACCGGAACATGATCGCCGCGCTGTTCACCGGGCACCGCGAGCTGGTCGGCAACCCGGTGCTGGTCGTCGCCGTCGCCCAGGCCTGCGGCATCATCGCGGGCCGGAAGCTGACCGGCAAGGAGGCGGCCCGGCTGCGCGCCGCCAGCGAGCGCGTGGCGCGCCTGATCAGACGCGCCCAGGAGGCGGGCCCGGTCCCCGCCCAGGCGCCGATGCCCATCCCGATCCCGATCCCGGTACCGGCACCCCCGCCGCCCGTGGAGACGTCTCCGGTGCCGGTCCGAGCCCCTGAGCCCGAGCCGGCACCCGAAGCCGACGTCTCCCGCAACTACTGGCCGATCGCGGCGGTCGCCCTGCTGCTCGCGCTCGTCGCGCTCTGGGCCTTGCTGGCGCGCTGAGCCAGCAGCACACGCGCGATCATGGCCGGGGTCAGCAGCGACTGCGGCGGGCGGATGAGGTTCGAGACCTCGAGGAAGCGCCGGGCCACGGCCGCGTCGACGCCGGTCGCGCGCTGGACCCGGGCGACGTACGCGTTCAGCATCTCCATCCGCCGCGTCCGCGGCCCCTCCACGTCCGGGTAGGCGAGGTCCCCGCCGGCCGACATGTCCCAGGGGACGTCGACGATCCGCCCCGCCCGCGCGTAGAAGCGCCGCGGCAGGCCGTCGATGCCGTCGCGGGCCGCGAGCCCGAGCGCGCGGGCCTGCGCGACGGCGACCGTCATCCCCTGGCCGTACGCCGGGTTGAACGCGCACACCGCGTCCCCGATCGACACGAACCGCTCGGGCAGCCGGGTCATCCGCTCGTAGTACCGCCGCACGCTGCCGGGCAGCCGCAGCCGCACCGGGTCGCCCAGCGGCTCCGACGCGGCCAGGAGCCGGTGCAGCCGCGGGTCGGGCAGCTTGGCCGCGAACCCGAGGAACTCGTCGGGGTCGGTGGGCGGGGCCTGCTCGGCACCGACGCCGAGCAGCGTGACCATCCACCGGTCGCCGTCGACGCCGAGGGCGATGCCGCCGTAGGGCCGCGCGGGCCCGCCGGGCGCGTTCAGGATCGCCGCGAAGTCCTCGCGCCCGGGCACGCGGCGGTACTCGCGGGAGACGTACACCGTGCCGGCGTCGATGCGCTCCTCGGCCGGCCGCTCGAAGCCCAGCGCGGCGAGCCAGGTCACGCCCCGGTTGCCGCGCCCGGTGGCGTCGACGACGAGATCGGCGTGGACCTCGTGCTCGGCGCCGTGCGCGGGCCGGACGGTCGCGCCGGTGACCCGGGTGCCGTCGAAGAGCAGGCCGGTGGCCTCGTGGCCGTCGAGCACGACGACGCCGGGCAGCGCCGCGACCCGCCGCCGCAGCACGGACTCGAGCAGGGCCCGGCTGACGCAGAGCCCGGCGAGCCCGGAGACGGCGCGGGGTGCGGGCCGGTCGCCGAAGACCCAGACGCCGTCGCGCTGCAGGTCGAGCGGAACCGCGCCGTGCTCGGCGAGCTCGTCGACGATCCCGGGGAAGAGCCCCTCGATCACCTGCCGGCCGTGCGCGAGGAGACCGTGGGCGTGCTCGGCCTGGGGGACGCCGCGGCGCGGCTCGGGGCCGTCGGGCAGGGTGTCACGGTCGAAAACGGTGACGCGCTCGAAGGAGTCGAGCAGGGCGCGGGCGGCGGTGAGCCCCGCGATGCTGCCCCCGAGCACGATGGCGTGTCGCTGATTGTCGGACATGCCCTCCAATTATGTTGACCGATTCGTGACCGGCCGTCAGCAACGGGACACTGTCCGGCTGTCAGCGTTCTGTATCACCGCTGGTGAGAGCGTCGTGGGCCCGCTGGCGCACGGCCGGGGGGATGAGTTCCAGGAGCTGGTCGGGGCGCAGGGGCAGATCCAGCAGGCTGAGCTTGACCCGGCTGCGGCTGGCGTGCTCGGCGGCGGAGAAGCGCACGATCTCGGCCGCGGCGCGGCGCAGGGTCGTGGTGATGCGGTCGCCGGGGCCGAGGGTGGCGGCGGCGGTACCGTCGACATCCACCGCGATCGGTGCGCTGTCCGGGGCCACGGTCAGGCTCACCCGGTCGCCGGCGCCGAGAACCACCGCGCGGCTGATGCCCGCCATCGGGGCGACCGGCGTGACGACGACGGCGTCCGAGGACGGCGACAGCACCGGGCCCCCGGCCGCGTAGTTGTAGGCCGTCGAGCCGGTCGGCGTCGCCACGACCACGGCGTCGGCCTTGTAGTAGCCGTACCGCACGTCGTTCACGGCCAGGTCGACGGAGACGGCCCCGGTGCGCACCGCCCGCGCGAGGACCACGTCGTTGAAGCCGAACCCGGTCGCCAGCGCCTGCCCGTCGGCGCTCGCCTCGAGCCCGGCGTGCCGCTCGATGGTGAAGTCGCCGGCCGCGAGCCGGGCGAGCGCGGCGGGCAGCTCGGGCGGCGAGACCTCGGCGAGGAACCCGAGATTGCCGTGGTTGACCCCGAGAATCGGCACCGGCCGGTCGACGACGAGCCGCATCGCGCCCAGGATCGTGCCGTCCCCGCCGAGCGCGATGAGCCCGTCGACGTCCGCCACGAACGCGTCGTCGGCGACGGTACCGACGGCGTCGGGCAGCCGCTCCCGGTCCCGTTCGCGCGCGACGACCCGGACGGGATGGTCACCAGCGGCCGCGAGGATCGCCGCGATGGAGTCGGCCACCGGCTTGCGCGGATGCAGCACGAGCCCGATGGTGCCGACCTTGTCTTCGACGTGCATGCGACCAGTCTGCCCGCTCCCGCCGCCGCGCGCCGCCGCGGGGCCGCGCACGCGACCCGGTTTGCCCGCTGCCGCCGCCGCGCGCCGCCGCGGGGCCGCGCCCGGGTGCGGCTCAGGTGTGCGCGTGCCGGCTCAGGGCCGCGTCCACGTCGGCGTCGGTGAGCTGGGCGAAGTCGGTGTACCACTGCCCAACCGCGGCGAAGTTCTCGGGCGTGTGCAGGCAGACGACGGTCACGGCCTCGGCGAGGCGCTCGCGGGCCTGCTCCGAGCAGACGGGCACGGCCAGGACGATCCGCTCGGGGCGCCGCGCCGAGAGCCAGCGCACGGCGGCGTGGGCGGTGACCCCGGTGGCCAGGCCGTCGTCGATGAGCACCACGTGGCGGCCGGCGACCGCCGGGGCCGGCCGCCGCCGGCGGTAGCGCGCGACCCGCCGGTCCAGCTCGGCCCGCTCGGCGGCGACGGTCGGGGCAAGGTCGGCGGCGGTCAGGCCGAGGTAGCGCAGGGCGGTGTCGTCGAACACGGGCGGCCCGTCCTCGGCCATCGCGCCGACGCCGAACTCCACGTGCCCGGGCGCCCCGATCTTGCGGACGATGACGATGTCGAGCTCGGCGCCCAGGCGCTCGGCCACCGGCACGGCGACGGGTACCCCACCGCGGGGCAGCGCCAGCACCAGCGGCTCATCGCCGGCCAGCCCCTGCCGCTGCAGCTCCACGGCCAGGGCCCGCCCGGCCTCGGTACGGTCGGCGAACAGCATCGCGGCCTCCTCAGGCGGTACAGAACCCTCTACCCGCTCCGGGCGCGGCCATGCGTGATCGGTCGGCCGGCGGGTAGGCGGAATCCCATGAGCACTGCAATCCAGTGCGCCGGGGTCGTGCTCGACGCCGACGTGACCGTGCCGCCGGACTCGCGCGGGCTGGTGCTGTTCGCACACGGCAGCGGCAGCTCGCGCCTGAGCCCGCGCAACCGCATGGTCGCCGAGCGCCTCAACGGCGTCGGGCTCGCCACGGTGCTGACCGACCTGCTCACCGCGGACGAGGACGAGTCGCCGCTCGACGCCCGCTTCGACATCGGCTTGCTCGCCGAGCGACTCACCGGCGTCGCCGACTGGGTCGCCGGCCTGGCGGTGCCGGGCCGGCTCCCGCTGGGGCTGTTCGGCGCGAGCACCGGCGCGGCCGCCGCCCTGCTGACCGCGGCCGAGCGCCCCGGCCAGGTGCGCGCGGTGGTCTCGCGCGGCGGCCGCCCCGATCTCGCCGGTTCCCGCCTGCCCGAGGTCACGGCACCGGTACTGCTGATCGTCGGCGAACGCGACGAGGCGGTCCTCGAGCTCAACCGCGCCGCGGATCGCGAGCTCGGCGGCGAGTCGGCGCTGTGGGTCGTGCCGGGCGCGACGCACCTGTTCTCCGAGCCAGGCACGCTCGGCCAGGTCGCGGGCGCGGCGGCGCAGTGGTTCGCCCGCCACCTCGCCCACGCCGAGCTGAACCTGGACGACTACCTCCCCGACGCCTGAGACGGGCGCGGCCGGAGAGCGCCGCGCCCGCCCCTGGTTCCGCTCGGCGGCTCAGCTCGGCTCAGCTCGCGTAGGCCTTCACCTCGAGCAGGCCGACCGAGCTGGTGCCGTTGGACTGCAGCAGCACCCGCAGGCGGGTCGTGGAGACCTGGGTGAAGGTCACCGTGATGTACGCGTTCGCGGTGACCGGGTAGCCGCTCGCCCCGGGCACGTCGGCGTACGCGCTGCCGGTCCAGTACTGCAGCTTCCAGCTCGAGGGCACGTCGATGCCCTGGTTGTCGTCGAACAGGTACACCTGCGCCCGCTTGAGCGTCTGTGCGCCCGTCCACTGCAGTTCGGCCCACTGCTGCCCGCTGTTGGGCCACGTCCCCCAGCGCGGGTTCACGCTGTCGTTGGACGAGGGCGGGTCGATCCCGTCGTTGATGGCGTTCACCGACTCCCACGGCGAGGTGTACGACGCCGACGGTGTCGCCGAGCGCGCGAGGTTGCTGCCGGGCTGGGACTGGCCACCCTTGATCAGGAACAGGTTGTCGGCGACGTTGTAGTACTTCGACAGGTACGAGCCCGCCGGCGGGTTGGTGCTGTAGTAGTCGTCGTGGTTGCAGTCCAGCCGGTCGTCGTGGGACCGGTTGGTGCACACCGTGCGGATGACGACGCTCGGGTCGTCCTGGTAGCACATGACGTCCCACTCGTCGACGCAGTGGCCGAAGCCGGACGCGTTGGGCGCGTTGTTGTTGACGGCACCGAGGGTGTGGCCGAGCTCGTGCGCGGCCACGCCGGCGACCCAGCAGCCGTTGTCGGCGCGGGCGTACTCCGGGCCGGTGTTCGACCGGTTGGCGTCGCTCTTCGTGGTGTCGCCCGCGAGCCCGCCGATGCCGCAGTACACGTTGGCGTCGACGAACTGCAGGTACTTGCGGTCGGTGCGGGTGTACCCGGCCGCCTTGACGGCGTTGAGCAGCGGCGCCCAGTCGTTCGCGTTCAGGGCAGAGTCGGCGATCTTGACGTCGCGGACCACGGGCCGGCAGGCGCCGTTGACGGTCTCGGTCACGTACCGCACGTGCCGCTCCCCGCCGGTCTCCTTCGCGCTCTCGTTGAAGATCGTGTCGACGCCCTCGGCCAGGGTGCGGAACGTCTCCAGGTACTGCGCGTAGCGGCTGGTCGAGCCGTGGACGTAGAGGACCTCGACGCGCTTGCCGCTGGTCCCGTCGCCCTCGCAGACGGCGAGCGCCTGGGTGGACGCCGCGGCCGCGGCCAGCGGCTGGACGCTCGACTTGACCTGCAGCCCGGCCGGCGGCGCGTCCGGGCCGTGCGTGCACATGACGGGGCTGGTCCCCTTGACCTCGAGCAGGCCGGCGCCGCACGGTCCGGCGGGGCGGCGCTGCAGGCCGTTGTACACAAGCCCCTTCGCGGGCTCGTCGGCCGGCACGGCCGTGAGGTCGGCGGTCCGGCTGGTCCGGTCGCCGGCGTAGGCGGTGCCGGCGAGGACTCCGGTGACGACGAGGCCGACGGCGGCGACCACGGCGACGATGATCCGTGTGGGTCCGGATCTGGGCATGAGGCGATCTCCCTTCCCAGGGTGAGACGAACGTCGATTGCCCCATATGGGAGACATCGACGAAACCCTTTTCGAAAACCCTGGCGGCACCGATCGCCGCGAGTCAATGCTTGTGACGACTTGTGCCAAGACTTAACCGCCACCAAAGTCAGCCCGCATGCGCCGAAAACCTTTCGGCGTGAAACGTTCACAAAGTCGTGTACGTCAATCACCAAGCCAAGCCGACATGGCACACTTTCCGGCGACCTTGAACGTGCTGAGAGGAGCCTCGCCTTGACTGACACGACCGGCGGCCGGGACGAGTGGATTTACGTCGTCACGGACATCGAGGTCGACGGCCCATGGCCAGGTCCGAACTCGATGCGGTCGTTCGCTTCCGTCGCCGTGACCGCCAACGGAGAGGAGTGCGGCATCTTTGAAGCCGTCCTCGAGCCTCTCCCGGGTGCGGCCCCGAACCCCGACACGTACGCGTGGTTTCAGACCCAGCCCGAGGCCTGGGCCGCGGCGACGACCGACCCGCAGCCCGTGCAGCTGGTGATGAACCAGTTCGCGGCCTGGGTTCGCGACCTGCCCGGACCGCGCATGTTCGCAGCCTCACCGATCGCCTTCGACGGCAGTTGGATGGACTACTACCTCCGACGCTTCACCCGCTACGGCCTGGTCCAGGGTCCCTACGAAGAGGACGTCCTTTTCAACGGCCCCGGCCTGTGTCTTCGCAGCTATGCGGCAGCTGTCACGGGCCGCCCGGTCGCCGACGTGTCACCGCAGAACCTGCCTTCAGCATGGTTCGGCGATATCGCGCACACCCACCGCGCGATCGACGATGCCCGCGGTTACGCGCACCTGCTCGGCGTGCTGTTCCGACGGGCCCGGACGACCGACGCCTACCCCGGCTGCTGATCCCGCGGCTCGGCCTGAGCCCACAGCGGCGTCGCCGGGTGCGGCTCCGGAGCGGGCAGCGCCGGTCGCGAAGCCGGGTCCGGGGTCGAGACGGACGCCGGGACCGGGGTCGAAGCGGACGGCGGGACCGGGGTCGAAGCGGACGGCGGGTCCGGGGTCGAAGCGAACGGCGGGTCCAGGGTCGAAGCGGACGGCGGGACCGGGGTCGAGGCGGACGCCGGGTCCGGGGCCGGGTTCGCCGAAGGCGCCGGAGTCGAGTCGGGCGGCGGGGTCGGGGCTGCCGCCGCGGCGCGGGCGGCCTGGCGCTCCTGCCACAGCTGCTGCGTCCGGCCGCCCACCTTGCGCGCGACCCCGGCCGTGCGGTCCCCGAGCTCCCGCGCCCGTTTCGCCCCCGCCGCGCCGAGGGCCTGCGACTGCTGGCCGACCTTCGAGTTGAGCGCCTGCTGCACCGGCGCGGTCTGGATGAGCCGCTCCGCGCCCTGCCGCGCCGCCTGCCCCGCGACCGCCGCCGCGTCCGCCGCCGCCGCCGCCGTTTTGCGCGCCGCGGCCGCCGCCGCGTCCGTGGTCCGCCGGGCCGCCTCCGGCAGGTGCTCCGCGCTGCGGCGCCGGGCCGCGGCCGCCGCCTCCGCCGCGACCTGAGCCGCGACCGCCGCCGCGTCCGCGCTCATGCGCCCGGCGACCACCGCCGCACCCGAGGCGCGCTGACCGGCGACCACCGCCGCGCCCGAGGCGCGCTGACCGGCGACCAGGGCCGCGCCGGAGGCCCGCTGACCGGCGACCAGCGCGGCGCCGGAGGTGCGCCGGGCCAGTTCGGCGGTGCGGGCCGCGACCTGCGCGTAGAGGGCGCGCCGGACCACGACCGTGCCGGCCGCGCGGTCGACGAGCGTGCGGTGCCGGGGCCCGAACGCGGGCAGCAGGTTCACCCACCACACCAGCGTGGCGACGGCGAGCACGAGGACACCGAAGGAGAATTCGCCGTACACCGCCAGCGCCAGCCCGATCCCGACCAGCCCGGTCTCGACCAGCGCCGTGGCGAACGCGCGCCGCAGCGCGAACCGCCCGCCCGCGCCGGCCGCGCCCACCTTGGTGTCGGCGAGCACCTTGCCGAGCGTCGCGCCCCGCCAGGCGAGCATCGACCCCTGGTACGCGAACTGCAGCACCGGCACCGCGAGCACGGCCAGGATGAGCGGCAGCGCCAGCTCGAACCACCGGCCGGAGGCGACCGCCCGCAGCCCGCCCTCGCCCGCGCCGCGGTGCGTGACGAGCCCGACCAGCCGGGTGACGCCGGCCTGGGCCGCGACCCCGCCGACGTATTCGGGCAGCCCGCGCACCAGTTCCCAGAACGCGAACGCGACGAGCGCCAGCCCGGGCACCATGACGATCAGGTAGTCGATCCACCATCCGAGCAGCCGGCGCCCGAGCCCGGCCCGCTTGGGCTCGGCGACGACCTCGACGGGCGGAACCGGAGCCGGAACGACCCAGGGCTGCGGCTGGTACGAGGGATCGAACACGATGAGTCACCATAGAGCATCCCGCGCCCCGGCGGCGCCCGCCGACTACTTTGGGCACCAGGTCCGACCCCGCGGCTACCGGCTGGCAGGCATCGCGCAGGAGCTCGGGCGGCACCGGCGGGCCGAAGAGCAGGCCTGGCCGCGCTGGACCCTCGCCGGCCACCCCGACCTCGTCGAGCCCCGCGGTGACCCCGCCCGGCGTGTCCGGGCAGGTCCGGCGCACGGCCGCGACCGCCACGCCCCCATCGGCCACCACCAGCGACTCCACCCCGGCATCGCCGCACGGACGCAGATGCACGGCCTCGGCCCCGACCGCCACGCCCACATCGGCCACCGCCAGCGACTCCACCCCGGCGTTGCCGCACGGACGCAGATGCACGGCCTCGGCCCCGGCCACGACCGCGCGCTGCGCGGCGTCGGCGAACCCGGCGGGGAAGCAGGCAGGCCCGGGCGCTCGCCGGGCGCCCGGCCACCGTTGAGCGCCGCCTTGAGCCTGGCGATCGGAGGCATCACCGGACCACTGTCCCGCCTGCCCGGCCCGGGGCAAGTGACGGTCGCCAATGGGACGGGTGCGCGGGCGGCGGCGTCCCGGTCGCTTTCCGGATCGCGCCTCGGTGCCGGGTGGTGCCACGCTTCTGCGGGATGCGCCCGGGTGATGGAATGGGTCGGTGGAATTGCGCGGCCGCGGCCCTCGGGAAATGCGGCGGCCGGTTGTGTGGTGGTGTTTGTGGCGGGGGCGGACTGTGTGTTGACGGGGGTAGCTTCTACGGGGGTCCGTGTGGGTTCCGCGAGGCCGTGGATGCGGCGCAGCTTCTCCGCATGCCGTCTCACCAGCCCCCAGTCGCGCCGTCGCTGCGTTTCCTTCCGGAACTCGTCCTTCCCCGGCCACCAATTCCTGGCTTTCGTTCGATCGCGCATGGCAGCCAATTCCCGCGGGCTGAACAACTGCATCTGCCCCATGGCAAGAATTATCCCAGAATGCGACCGGAACCACGATCGTCGCCCCCGCGGTCGCGCATATGGCGAACATATTCAGGCCGTGACCGTTCCCGGCCGGCCATGGTCGTGATCATTCTGGGTCTGGGCTTCCTGAATCTCCTGCGGACCTTTGGGCGCCGACGAGGTCGGGCTCCGCCTTGGCCCGGGGGCGGGTGTGCCACAGCACGAGGACGGCGGCGATGAAGACGATCGCGCTCGTGAAGGTGTTCAGGCGCAGGCCCAGGATGTGGTTCACGGTGTCGACGCGGAGCATCTCGACCCACCCCCGGCCCACCGTGTACGCGGCCACGCACAGGGCGAAGGCGCGCCCGTTCGTGAGGTGGAAGCGGCGCTCGGCCCAGATCACGAGCGCGGCGACGCCGAGGCACCATAGCGCCTCGTACAGGAACGTCGGGTGGTACAGGGCGATGTCCCGGGTCGCGGCCGGGCGGTGCGCGGGGTCGATGTGCAGCGCCCACGGCAGGTTGGTCGGACGCCCGTAGAGCTCCTGGTTGAAGTAGTTCCCGAGCCGGCCGATCGCCTCCGCGAGGGCCACTCCGGGCGCGGCGGCGTCGGCGAACGACGGCAGCGAGATCCCGAGGCGCCGGCAGCCGATCCAGGCACCGACCGCGCCGAGTGCGATGGCGCCCCAGATGCCGAGGCCGCCGTCCCAGATGAACAGCGCGCGGATGGGGCTGCGGCCCTCGGCGAAGTACAACTCCGGGTCCGTGATGACGTGGTAGATCCGCCCGCCGGCGATGCCGAACGGAACCGCCCAGATGGCGACGTCCACGACGTCCTCGCGGCGGCCGCCGGAGGCCACCCACCGCCGCTGCGTCAACCAGACGGCGACGATGATCCCGGCGATGATGCACAGCGCGTAGGCGCGGATCGGCACCGGGCCGAGGTGCCACACGCCCCGCGCGGGGCTGGGGATGGCGGCGAGCAGCGGCTGAAGCTCCATCGGACTACTCTTGCACGGCCCGCGCGCGGGCTCAGGCCGGGTGCGGCCCGAGCCAGGCCATCGACTCGCCCGTCGCCAGCTCGTACCGCAGCACTTCGGCGAGCTGGACCCGCCGCCCGTCGGGGAGGCTCCGGCACCCGGGCCACAGGATCTCGCGCAGCCTGGGGTTCTGCACGACCCGCAGCGACTCGCTGGAGTCCAGCTCGTGTCCCTGCTCGTCGCACCAGGCGACGACGGCGGCCCAGAACCGCTCGATCGCCGCCCAGGCCTCGATGGTCCGCGGCCCGCGCAGCGGCAGCAGCTCGTCGGTGCTCAGCAGGTCCGCGGACCCGTGCGAGGCGGCGTTCTGCAGCCCCTCGATGAAGCGCAGCGCCTCGCGCTGGGCGACCTCGTCCCCGCCGAGCAGGTCCTCGGCCGCGGCGAGCGCCGGAGCGATGCGTCCGCCCTGGCGGCGCAGCACCTCCATGACGACGTCCGGCACCGGGATCTCGCCGCCGGCGGTGGGCAGCCCGGCGGCGGCCATGAGCCGCTGGACGGGCGGCAGCGGACGGCGTTTGAACAATGGCACGACGCGATCATGCCAGCGGCGGGACGCGGGCGGGCGGGCGGGTCAGGCCGGCAAGGCCGGGCCGGGCGGGTCAGGCTCGCACGAGCTCGTAGTCGCGGATCGCGGCCATCACCTCGTCGCCGGCCGCGGTCAGGTCGGCCACGTCGGCGTCGGTGAACGCGTGCGGGTCCCCGCCCATCACGCAGTGGGAGCCGAGCACGTGGCCCGCCGGCAGCCGCAGCGGGACCCCCGCGTACGAGCGGATCAGGCCCGCCCGCACGATCGGGTTCGCGCCGTGGGCCGGGTCCTGCGCGAGGTCCTCGGCGATGAACGGCGCGCCGTCGAGGACCACCTGCGGGCAGAACGCGAACTCGTTCGGCCCGCCGCCGGTGGCGACCAGCAGGTGCTCGCCGTCGGAGGCGCCGATCGTCGCCGTGGCGGCCAGTGTGGCGGTCGCGGTGTCGAGCACGGCCTGCACGGCCGCGATGGGCATCCCCAGGCGCTCGGCGCTGTGCCGGCAGATGGCCTGCAGGCGCTCGCCCAGGCCGGGATGGAACAGGTCGTACGCGGCCAGCCCGCGCATCCGCTCCAGGTTGGCGATCTTCTCACTGTGCCGGTCCATCTGCGTCCCCCGTTCTGCGGTGCCTGCTCACACAGGGTTACCCCGGCCCGCCGCCCGGAACCGCGGCCGACGCGTCGAGATCGCGCTCGCGCTCGCGGATCAGGTCGTGCACGGCCGAGAGCCGCACGAACGTCGCCGCGCGGATGGCCAGGCTGCGCCCGCACAGCGCGGTGACGGGGTCGGCGGCGAGCATCGCCGCGATCAGCCGCTCCAGCGCCGCCGGATCCGTCTCCCGGCCGGTGAGCTGGGCCTGGCGCAGCAGGTCGCTCCACAGCTGCTCGGTTCCCGCGCCGTAGAGGCGGTGCAGGGACTCGCGGGCCTCGGCGAGATCGGGGCGCGACATCTCGTACGGCCCCGTGGTCACATCGGTCACAGCTGCCTCGGTTTTCAGTAGGTGAACTTGGCGACCATGCCGTTGAGCCGCACCGCCAGCCCGGCCAGGTCGTCGGCGGCGCGCTGGCTGTGCTTGGCCGAGCCCGAGGTCGCCGTGGTCACCTCGGCCACCCCCGAGAAGTTCGCCTGCACCTCGCCGGCGCCGCGGGCCGCGTCGTTGATCGAGCGGGTCATCTCGTTCGTGGTCGCCGACTGCTCCTCGACGGCGGCCGCGATCGTGTGGCTGAACTCGGTGAGCTGGCCGATCACGTCCTCGATGCGCACCATCGCCGCGCTCGCCCCGTCGCTGCCGGCCTGGATCGCGCCGATCCGCTTCGTGATGTCCTCGGTGGCCCGGGCGGTCTCCTGGGCCAGGTCCTTGACCTCGCTCGCCACGACGGCGAAGCCCTTGCCCGCGTCGCCGGCCCGGGCCGCCTCGATGGTGGCGTTGAGCGCGAGCAGGTTGGTCTGCTCGGCGATCGAGGTGATGAGCCGGACGACCTCGCCGATCTGCGTGCTGGCCTGGCCGAGCGTGGTCAGCTGCTCGGTGGTGCCGCGAGCGATCTCCAGCGACTGGTTGGCGACCTCCGCGGCCCGCGAGGAGGTGGTGGCGATCTCCTGGATCGACGCGGTCATCTGCTCGGCCCCGGCCGCGACCGACTGCACGTTGGTGTTCACCTCGTCGGCGGCCTGCGCGGCCGAGGTCGCCTTGCCGGAGGCCTCGGTCGCGCCGAGGTTCAGATCGCCGCTGACCTTCGACAGCTCGGCCGCGGCCGAGGTCAGGGTGGCGGCGGTACCGGCCAGATCCTGCACAGTCGCGCGGACCGAGGCCATCGCGGTGTCGAGGTCCTGGCCCATCCGCCCGAACTCGTCGTTGGTGGACAGGTTCGACGTCGCGGTCAGGTTCCCGGCGGCGAGGGCCGCGATCGTGTCCCGCACCCGGTTCACGCGCCGGCTGGTCTGCCGCGTGATCATCACGCCGGCGACCGTCATGCCGATGAGCAGGACGAGTACGCCGACCACGATCGAGGTCTTCGTCCGGTTCTCGGCCGAGCTGGCCGCGGCGGCGCGCACCGACAGCAGGCTCGACTCCTCGCCGCCCATCGCCGTGGTGATCGTGCGGATCTGGTCCATCACGGTCTTGCCCGCGTTGGTGAGCACGACCTTCTGGGCCGCGTCGAAGCCGGAGGCCCGCCGCAGGTCGATGGTCTGCTTGAGCTCGTTGAGCTTGTCGGTCACGAGCGGGGCGAGCTGGTCGAGGCGCTGCTGCTGGCGGGCGTTGTCGGCGGTGAGCGTGCGCAGGGCCTGCTGCTCGGCCGCGAGGTCCTGCAGCGCCTGGGTGTACGGCGCCAGGTAGGAGTCCTCGCCGGTGATGAGGAACCCGCGCTGGCCGGTCTCGGCGTCCTTGAGGCTGGAGTTCAGCGCGTCGAGCCGGCTCAGCACCTCGTAGGTGTGCCGGACCTTGCCGGTGTTCTCGACGAGGGAGTCGACGGAGAGGTACGCCACCGTGCACACGGCCCCGAACACCACCGCGATGCCGACAAAGATGACGCCCAGCTTGAGCCCGATCGTCGCCCGCGGCGGGCGCGCCGTGGCCGTGGTGGACATGCTCGTCATCGCTTCGCCGCTCCTCGCACGTTGCCCGGCAATGAGGTCGTACGTCCCATCGGCTCCGTCGTCGGACCGGCTGAGAGAAACCGCACAAAAGCCGCCGAGCCGGTGCGGTTGCGCCCGTCCGGCACGCTGGGGTGGTGAACCGGCTCGCCGCGTGGTGGCTCGCGTCCCGCGTGCCGCGCTACTGGCTCGGGCCGCACTGGCGGCGGCTGCTCGCCGCGGCCGAGGGCGGCGACCGGGCGGCCGTCGCCGCGATCGCACGGCTCGCCGGGCGACTGCCGGCGCCGACCGAGTCCGTGGCCGAGGCGCTGTGGGCGCTCGTGCTCACGCGGCCGGACCCGCACCCGCGGCTGTGGCACAACATGCGCCGGACCGGCGGGGTGCGCGCCTGGCTCGCCGGGGCCGACGGGCCCGAGCGGCTCGACACCGACGAGCACCGCCGGATCGCGGTCGAGCTCGCCGGCCGCGAGGACGGGCACCCGGCGGCGGACGCGGCCCGGCGGCGCATCCTCGAGTCGCGGGACCCGGCCGTGCTGGAGGCGCTCGGCGGCCTCGCCCCGCAGCGGCCCGGGCTCGCCGCGTGGTGCGCCGCCAACGACGTGGTCCCCGACGACCCGGCGACGGCCGCCGTGCTGTTCCTCGTGACCGGGCAGCAGCGGCGGTACCGTGCGATCGACCCCGGCGGCCACCACCTCTCGGCCGCGTTCGCCGCCGCGGGCCCCGAACGGCGCGAACGGCTGCTCGCCGCCGTCGCCGCGGCCGACGACATCGACCTCGTGACCGTCGCCGGCGCCGAGCCCGAGCTGTGGCGCATGATCTGGCGGCTGACCCCGGCCGAGGCGGTGACCGCGGCCGGGCGGCTCGGCGGCTGGCGACCCCGCGCGGGCCGCGACCGGCGGCTCTTCGACATCCTCACCGCGGGCCTGGCCGCGGCGGGCGACCCGCTGCCGGCGCCGTTCCAGCGCCGCCTCCCGGCCGACGTGCAGGACGTCGCGCTCGCGCCGGACGGCGGGCGCGTCGCGGTGCTCGCCGACGGCACGCTGTACGACATCGACGTGACGACGGGCCAGCAGCACCGGTATCGCTTCGAGTACTCCTACAACGCCCACCTGTACCGGGTCCCGCACTGGCAGGCGTCCGCCCGGATGCTGGCCCATCTCGGCGACGCGGTCATCGGCATCGACAAGGCCGGCCTGTGCCACTACGCGGGCGGCCGGCGGCGCATCCTGCTGCGCGGCGACGTCTGGGCCAACGTGCTGCGGACCGGCGACGGCTTCGTGGCCGACCAGGGCGACGGCCGCCTGTACTTCGGCACCGCCGCCGGCGTCGACCGGCACACCGACGCCGCGGCCGAGGAGCTGCGGCGGCACCGGCGGCGGTTGGAGTACGCCTACGGCCACTGGCTGGCCGTGAGCCCTGGCGGCGCCCACCTCGCCCTGTCGGTGCCCGAGGCCCTCGCCGTGCTGGACCCGTCCGGCGCCCCCGTCGCGACCTTCCTGCCGCGGCCGCACGCGGACCGCCGGCCCGACGGCGACGAGGAGCGCTACGAGGGCTTCTCCGGCGTCGCGTTCGTGGCCCCGGACGCGTTCGTGGTCCTGGAGCGCACCCGCGCGGCCGAGGGCACCGCGGTGTCGCTGACCCGGTGGCGCGTCGCCGGCCGGGAGCTGGTGCGGGAGGCGGCCGCGGCGCTGGACGGCGGCCGCAACCTCGACGGCGTCGACGACACGACGCTGCTCGCGCTGGAGAGCCCCGACGGCGCGACGGTCGTGTTCCGCGACGGCGTCACGCTCGAGCCGGTCGAGCCGCCCGGCGCCGCGGGGCTGGAGCCGGACCACTATCCGCGGGGCGCCCGGGGCCGCTTCACGATCACCCGCGAGCACGGCTACAAGAACACGGACGTCACGGTCGGCCTCGCGCCGGTGTACCGGCTGCTGTCCACGCCGATGGGCGCCATCGCGCCGGCGGCGCTGGACGAGCTCGAACGCGTCCTCGACACCGGCCCGCCGGGCCTCCCCGCGCGGCCGCTGCTGGAGGCCCTGCGGGAGTGTCTGCGGCTGCGCTTCGCCGACGAGGTCGGGCTCGGCGTCTTCGTGCCCGGCCCCACCGACATCGAGCTGGGCCCGTGAACCGGCTCGCCGCGTGGTGGCTCGCCGCCCGGGTGCCCGCGGACTGGTCCGGCCCGGCCTGGCGCCGGCTGCGCGCCGCGGCCGACCGGAGATCCCCGGCGGCCGTCGCGGCCCTGCGGCGCCTCGCGCGCGACCGTCCCCAGCGTCCGGCAGAAGTGACGAGGCTGCTGTGCCGGGTCGCGCTCGCCCGGCCGGGGCTGGCCGCGTGGTGCGCCGCGCACGACGTCGTGCCCCGCGACCCCGTCACGGCACCCCG
Organism: Dactylosporangium sp. NPDC000244; assembly: GCF_040300725.1. Taxonomy (NCBI): domain Bacteria; kingdom Bacillati; phylum Actinomycetota; class Actinomycetes; order Micromonosporales; family Micromonosporaceae; genus Dactylosporangium; species Dactylosporangium sp. NPDC000244. The sequence goes on along the minus strand of NZ_JBEPEH010000055.1, from coordinate 13,367 downwards.
CTGCTCGTCGGCGAGCACGAGGGCGTCACGGTCCTCGTCGGCTCCTTCTCCCCCGGCCCGGCGGACATCGCGGTCAGCCCGCCCGTCACGCCCGCGGAAGCCCGTGCGCCGTCTCGTCGAGCTCGCGGCGAGCGTCGCGCTCGATGAGCACCGGCACGAACGCGTGCACGCCGACGGTCGCATACCGCTTGGCGACCCGCTCGACGGTGGCGCGCACGGCGGCGGCGTCGTGCCGCGCGGCGTACCGGCGGATCAACCGCTCGGTGAGGTGCTCGACGGCGTGCGCCTCGATCTGCGTCTGGTGCTCGATGGCCGGCATGGCGTGCTCCTTCGGGCCGGTTCGCTGTCTTCCGCGATCACTGTGACCCCGCGGCCCGTCGCCGCGGCAGGGTCGAACGTCCCGCCGCCGCGGGCCTCGTGGCGGCCGTTGCGAACCTGAGCTATCGTCGCGGCCGTTGATACGGCTGTTTCGATCCACGGGGGATGTCACATGCCACGTCGCTCACCGCTGCTCGCCGTCCTCGTCCTGGCCGGCGCCGCCCTCGCCACCTCGGGCTGCCTGGGCCTGCCGGAGCCCGAATCCGAGCCCGCGCGCCCGGCCGCCGGGCCCTCCGCCAGCCGCTCGCCCCTGCCACCGCCGGCCAAGGACGACGTCGTCGCGCTGCTGACGAAGCTGATGGAGGCGCAGTACACGTACCACGTGGAGAGCAACCTGCCCGACGAGGCCACCGGCAAGGTGAGCGCGACCGGCGGCTACGACCACGCGGGCCAGGTGTTCGAGGAGGACGTCACGGTCACCGGCACCGGCAGCACCGACGGTCACCGGCACCGCATCGTGTTCGGTCACGACCTCTACAGCCGCGACAAGGACTCGCAGACGTGGGTCCACCTGGATCTGTCGAGGCTCAAGAGCCAGGCGCTGGACGGCGTGAACATGGACAACCCCACCGGCCTGGCCACGTTCACGAAGAGCGTCGTCTCGGCGACGGCGAGCGGCCCGCACGCGTACAAGGGCCTCTTCGCCCCGATGCAGAGCAGCGAGGAGTTCCTGCCGGTCGGGCGCCCGAGCGTCATCGCCTTCTACACCAAGAACGCGCCGTTCACGCTGGAGACCGACGACCAGGGCAACGTGACCTCCATCCGCGTCGAGATGGAGCTGCAGGACAAGCCCACGTTCGTCGCGACGACCACGTTCGCCGGGCACGGCCAGGCGCTCGCCACGAAGCGGCCGGCCAAGAACAAGACCGCCGAGGCCGACAACATGTACTACCGCTGACGCCGCGCGGCGGCCGCAACTCCGGCGTCCCCGGCATCGGCGCTCCGGGTGAGCCGGGCCAGGAGCTCGCTCATCGCCACGCCGAGCGCCGCGACGCCCGCGCCGAACATCACTACCCGCACGTCCCGCTGCCGCATCGTCCTCGACCTCCTCGCCGCCACCATCTCGCCTTCACCATGCGCCGCGCGGGCGGCCGGGCGCAGGAGGCGGGCGACCTGTCCGAGGCGGGTCGTTCGGCCCGGCCCCACGTGCGGGGGCTTTAGACTTCCAGCACCGCCTTGCGCTGGGCGGACGCCGGTCATATGGTGACGCTTGTCGATTAGATAGCGTTGTTAACAGTGCGGAGGCGGGCCATGCGGTGGAAGCTGGGCCGAGTGGCCCTCGCGGCGGTCGTCGCCGCCGGCATGTCCGCCGTCGCCGTGGCCGAGCCCGTCGCCGCGGCGCCCGACCGGTCCGCCTACGCCGGCATCGTCCCCGCACCCGTGTCCGCGCGCGCCGACCGCGGCACGTTCACGATCGACCGGCACACCACGATCACGGCCGGGGCGGGCGCGGGCGGCGTCGCCGACTACCTCGGCGGGGTCCTGCGGCTGCCCGTGCGCGGGCCGGGCCGCGGCGGCAACACGATCCGGCTCGTGCTCGCCGGGCGTGACGAGGGCAACGAGAGCTACCGGCTCGACGCCGCCCCCGGCGCCGTCACGATCACCGCCGGGCGCGCGGCCGGGCTCTTCGCGGGCGTGCAGACGCTGCGGCAGCTGATCACCGGCGGGACCATTCCGGCCGGGCACGTGAGCGACGCGCCGAGGTTCGCCTACCGCGGGGCCATGCTCGACGTGGCCCGGCACTTCTTCACCGTCGCGCAGGTCGAGCGGTACATCGACCAGCTCTCGCAGTACAAGATCAATACTTTGCACTTGCACCTGGCCGACGACCAGGGCTGGCGCATCCAGATCAACAGCTGGCCGCGCCTGGCGACCTACGGGGGCAGCACCGCCGTCGACGGCGACCCGGGCGGCTACTACACCCAGGACCAGTACCGCGCGATCGTCGCCTACGCCGCGAGCCGCTTCATCACCGTCATCCCCGAGATCGACCTGCCCGGCCACACGAACGCCGCGCTCGCCTCCTACGCCGAGCTCAACTGCGACGGCGTCGCGCCGCCGCTCTACACCGGCACCGAGGTCGGCTTCAGCTCGTTGTGCGTCGGCAAGGAGATCACCTACCGCTTCCTCGACGACGTCATCCGCGAGCTCGCCGCCATCACCCCCGGCAAGTACCTGCACATCGGCGGTGACGAGGCCCACTCCACCAGCCAGGCCGACTACATCACGTTCATGAACCGGGTCCAGGGCATCGTGGCCGCGCACGGCAAGCAGGTCCTGGCCTGGCACCAGATCGTGAGCGCCACCCCGCTGCCGGCGACCGTCGCGCAGTACTGGGACACGACCAACGACAACCCGCAGGTCGCCGCGGCCGCCCAGCGGGGGACGGGCGTGGTCCTGTCGCCCGCGAACCTCGCGTACCTCGACATGAAGTACAACGCCGAAACGCCGCTCGGGCAGGACTGGGCCGCCCTGATCGAGGTCTCCGACGCCTACGGCTGGGACCCCGGCAGCTACCTGACCGGCGCGCCGGCGAGCGCGATCCGCGGCGTCGAGGCTCCGCTGTGGACCGAGACGCTGCGGACCTCGGCCGACCTCGAGTACATGGCGTTCCCGCGCCTGCCGGCGATCGCGGAACTCGGCTGGTCGCCCGCGTCGACCCACGACTGGGCCGCGTTCCGGCTGCGCCTGGCCGCCCAGGCGCCCCGCTGGCGGGCGCAGGGCATCAACTTCTACCGCTCGCCGCAGATCCCCTGGCCTAGCGCCAGCTGAGCTCCGCCACGCGCCGGAAGTTGCCGCCCAGGATCCCGGCGACCGCCTCCGCCGGATACCCCCGCTCCAGCAACGCCGCCTCGACCCCGAGCAGGCCCTCCGGCGGCATGAACCTGATCGGGCCCCAGCGGGTGTAGCACTCCGGGAACAGCGACGGGTTCGCGACCATCTCCGCGTTCAGGTCCGCGTGGTCGAACGAGTAGTCGGTCGCGAGCCCAACGTGCTCGGGGCCGACGAGCTCCACGGCGTAGTCGATGTGCCGGATCAGCGCCTCCATCGAGGGGTCGTTCGGGCCGAGGAAGATCCCGACGCCCGCGATGCCGACGACGCCGCCGGTCGCCGCGCACGCGCGGGCCTGCTCGTCGGTGATGTTGCGCGGATGGTCCCAGAGCGCGCGCATGCACGAGTGGCTGTACACCACCGGCAGCGCCGACACCTCGCACAGGTCGAGGCCGGTCCGGGCGCTGCAGTGCGAGCCGTCGGGGACCATGCCGACGGCGTTCATCTCCCGCACCAGGTCCCGGCCGTAGGCGCTCAGCCCCTCGTCGGTCGCGTCGAGGCACCCGCAGCCGGCCGCGTTGCGCTCGTTGTACGTCGGCAGCAGCGTGCGGACGCCGAGGTCGTAGTACTGCCGCACCCGGTCCAGATCGCCCTCGAGCGGCCCGGAGTCCTCCAGGTCGAACGCGACCGAGACCCCCTCGGAGCCGATGTCGCCGACCCCGGACACGAGGCGCAGCCGGTCGTCGGCCGCGATCCGCCGCCGCCAGTCGTCGAGGATCGCGAGCACCAGGTCCGCGCTGTGCGGCGCGTACCCGACGTTCACCGACACGAAGCTGCCGCCCGGACGCGCGTAGCGGGCGAGCTCGCCGACGTCCGCCCCGACGGTCAGCGGCAGGCAGCAGTGCTGCTCCCACAACAAGGTCGTCATCAGATCCCGGGAGGCTTGCGCTCGTCGGCGGAGCCGGCTTCCGCCCCGGCGGCGACGGTGGCGAGCGCGGCGCCGTCCAGGGCGGGCTCGGAGACGGCGGCGGGCTGCTCCTCCTCGTCGTCCTCATCGGCCGGGGCCGGGCCGACCGCCGAGGCCAGCAGCGCCGAGTTCGGGATGTTGAGCGGGCCGTCCTTGGTCTCCAGGATCGTGTAGAGCAGCCCCGCCGAGACGATCATCCCCTTGTGCGGCCCGTTGAGCGCGCCGGACATGACCCGGACCTGCTGGCCCGGCACGTACGGGCGGGCGAAGAGCAGGACCAGCCCCGCGAACAGGTTCCCGAGGATCGGCTGGGCCGCCAGCCCGACGACGATGCCGGTGATCGCCCCGCCGACGAGCACCTGCCGAAGCTGCACCCCGAGCAGGTCGCACACCGCGAGGACGGCAATCAGATAGCCGGCGAGCAGCACGAACAGGCGCAGCGGCGTGCCGGCGGCGTTCCCGGCGCGGGCGACGGCGACCCGCTGCACCTCGCGCGCGGCGGTACGGCTGGCGGCCACCCCGCAGATCGCCGTCAGCAGCGCGCACCCGTAGGCGATCAGCCGTATCCGCAGCTCGGGGTCGTGCACGCCCCCGATGTCATGCCCGGTGATGAGGAAGGCGAGCGCGAGCGTCCCGAACACGATCGTCTTGCGGAAGTCGGGCCGCACCTTCATCTCGATCGCGCGCAGCCCGGCGAAGGCCCCCGGCGCGTGTACCGCCCCGTTCTCGCCCCGCCGGCGTCCCAGCCAGCCCATCGCCCGTCCTTTCACCCGGTTGATCACCATCGGCGACCCTACCGCGCCCGGACGGCGCCTCGGCTCCCCGGGCGGGCCTCCGCGCACACCGCGAGGGACGTCCGGGCGACCGGGTCGCCTGGTTGCGAGCGGCGCGCTATTGTTGCGGGCACGAATGGACTTCGAGACTTGTGCACATGGGGGCAGCCATGGGACGCGGACGGGCCAAGGCCAAGCAGACGAAGATCGCGCGCGAGCTGAAATACTTCAGCATGCCGACCGACTTCGTGGCGCTGGAGCACGAGTTGAGCGGCGAGCCACACTCCGCCGCCCAGCCGATGGAGGACTCCGGCGAGTGGTCCGACGACGATGACCTCGCGGGCCGGCGCCAGTAGGTCCCTCACCTCGCGGTGAAGCTCGCGGTGAAGCCTGGCCACCATGTCGGTAGCCAGGCTTCGGCAGGTCAGGCCGCAAGGCAGGTCAGGCCGCAAGGTCGAACTGGTAGAGGTTGTACTTCGCCATCAACCCGGTCAGCTTGACCGTGTACTGCGGGTCGGTCGCGTAGCCGGCCTTGTGCATCTCGGCCACGAAGCGGTTCGGGTCGTTCTTGAACTGGAAGGCGACGCTGTAGCGGCTCAGCGACGCGAGCGTGGCGCCGTGGTCACGGAACGAGTCGGCGGCGCTGCCGTACGTGCGGAACGACGCCGTCGTCGGGAAGCACTGCCCGGCCGGGGTGCACTCGCTCGTGTTGTGGCTCGCGCAGCCGATCGCGTACGAGCCCTGGCCGTTGCACTTCATGCCGAAGAAGTTCTTGTCCACAGTGGACAGGGCGCTCTTGCCCCAGCCGGACTCGAGGATGGCCTGGGCCAGGGTCACCGACGACGGCACGCCGTGCTCGCGCTGGCTCTGCTGCGCGCCCGGCACCGACGCGGCGATGAACTCCTCCTGGCCCATGGTGCCGTTCGGCTCCGGCAGGATCACCGGCGGCGAGCCCGGCTGGCGGCAGTCGCCGCTGTGCGAGCGGCACGAGAACATCGGGCCGTCGGCGGGCGCGGCCGCGGCGACGCCGGCCCCCACGGTCAGCGAGACGAACGTCGCCGCGAGGGCGGTGGCGAGCGTACGCCGGATTCCGGGGAACATGAGCGACTCCTGTCGGGCGGTCGGTGCGTGGACTCACCAACCGTCGGACGCGCGCGGCGCACCGCAGTTCGCGCGACGGTGCGATGCGGTTGCCGCGAATCCGGCCGGTTACCAGATGGCGCCACCGCGTCACGTCGGGCGACAGTGGCGGCTGTGACGGGCGGCTGCCGCGCCGCCCGCCCGGCCTGAGCGCGCCCGTGAAAACCTGAGCGCGCCCGTGAAAACCGGTGTCCGGTTTTCACGGTGATTGCCGGGGATCCCCGCCGGCCGCCGTAGACTCCCGGCGTGCCAGAGACGTTCATCGTTGCCTTCCGCGGCGACGGCGAGGGTGTCGAGGAACTCAGCTGGGGCCAGCGCGAGCTGTGGGGCGGCATGGTCCGGCAGCGCACCTGGATGCCGATGGGGCTCGTGCTGCCGCTGGCCGCCGGGACGACCGCCGAGGACGTGGCCGCCGAGCTGCGGTTCATCCTCGAGCGCTTCCCGTCGATGCGCACCCGGCTGCGGCTGCGCCCGGACGGGCCGCCCCAGCAGGTGGTGGCGGCCGCCGGCGAGGTGGCGGTGGAGCTGGTCGACGCCGCCGAGGACGCCGACCCGGCCGCGGTCGCCGCGGAGGTGAGCCGGCGCCTGCACGAGACCGTGTTCGACTTCGAGCGCGACTGGCCCGTGCGCACCGCCGTGGTCCGGCACCGGGGCGCGCTGACCCACCAGGTGACCGTCGTGTGCCACCTCGTCAACGACGGCTTCGGCGGGCTCGTGCTCGCCGAGGAGGTGGCCCGCTGGCACCGCGCCGGCGGGCTCGTCGCGCCCTCGGACGCGATGCCACCGCTCGAGGACGCGATGCCACCGCTCGAGGACGCGATGTCACCGCTCGAGCAGGCCCGGTGGCAGCGCTCGGAGGCCGGGCGGCGGCAGTCCGCCTCGGCGCTTCGGCACTGGGAGAAGACGCTGCGGGCCATCGCGCCGCGGCGCTTCCCCGGACCCGTCGACGTGCGGCGGCCGCGGCACTGGCAGGCCGGCCTCGCGTCGCCGGCGCTGCACCTGGCCGCCCAGGTGATCGCGCGGCGGACCGGCACCGACCGGACCACGGTGCTGCTGACCGCGTTCGCCGTGGCGCTGTCGGCCGAGACCGGCATCCATCCCGTGGTCGTGCGGGTCGTGGTCAGCAACCGCTTCCGGGGCGCCCTCGCCGGCTCCGTGAGCCCGGTGAGCCAGCCCGCCCTGTGCGTGCTCGACGTCGCGGGCCTGCCCTTCGACGAGGCCGTGGCGCTCACGGGGCGGCGGACGCTCACGGCGTACAAACACGCCTACTACGACCCCGATGACCTCGACGCGCTCGTCCGGCGCGTCAACGCCGAGCGCGGCGAGGAGGTCGACATCGCCTGCTACTTCAACGACCGGCGCCCGCCCGCCCCGGCCGACGGCCCGGTGCCGGCCGCGGCCGAGATCCGCGCGGCGCTGCCCGCGACCGCGTTCCGCTGGATCGCGAAGCAGGACCGGCCCAACGAGCGCATGTTCGTCACGATCGCCGCCGAGCCGGGCACCGTGCACCTGGACATCTGCGGCGACACCGGGCACATCCCGCCGGGGGCGCTGGAGGCATGCGCGCGGGGCATCGAGGCGGTGACGGTCGCCGCCGCTACGACGCCGCCACCCGGCGCAGGCTCCGGTCGAACACCGTGACGAGCAGGAACAGCACCGCCGCGCCCAACATGATCCAGGCCAGGTGGTGCATGCCGCCGGTGCTCGCGTGCCGGCCGAACGACGCGGCGGTGGCGGCCGAGGCGACCATCGAGCCGAGGTAGCCGAACGTTCACAGCAGCCCGGCCGACGATCCGATGCGCTCCGGGTCGGCCTGGAAGTAGACGGCGTTCTGCAGGCCCAGGCTGTTGGCGCCCTGCGGGATGCCGAAGAGCACGGAGACGGCGACGAGCATCCACAGCGGGCTGGCCGCGGTGAGCGCGAGCATCAGCGCGCACGCGGCGAGCTGGCCGGCCCCGCCGAGCAGCAGCTTCGACAGCACGCCCGGGCGCCGTCCGATGGTGACCGAGAAGCCGATGCCGACCAGGAACATCGGGATCTGCACCAGGCCGGCGCCCAGCGGGGAGAGCCCGTAGCCCTCCTCCGTCCACTGGGTGAAGCCGTAGAGGAAGGCGTAGGACACGACGTAGGCCACGAGCGACCGGCCGTAGGTGGCGACCAGGGGCAGGTTGCCGCCGAGCACCCGCAGGTCGATGAACGGCGTCCGCGCGCGCAGTTCCCGCACCGTGAACGCGGCGCCGAAGGCGGCGGTGAGCACCGCGAGGTACCAGGCGGCGGGGTGCGGATCCATGAGGAACAGCAGCAGCGCGACGAGCATGGCCGCGAACAGGCCCATGCCGGCCAGGTCGATCCGGGCGGCCAGCGAGGCCTGGTCGGCATTGCCCTGGTCGCGGGCCTCTTCGCGCCTGGTGCCGCGCTCCTTCGGCAGCCGCAGCGCGCCGAGGGTCACCGCGAGGACCGACAGCGGGATGTTGACCGCGAACGTGGCCCGCCAGCCGCCGAGGCCGATGAGCAGGCCGCCGAGCAGCGGGCCGATCACGGCGACGGTCTGGTTGGCCACGGCGAGGGCGGCGAGCACGCCCGCCGGGCTGTCCCGGCCGGTGCGCTCGGCCTCGCGGCGCAGCAGGGCCATCGCCGCGGGGTAGCCGGCGCAGGTGCCGAAGCCGAGCACCACGCGGGCGGCGATGAGCACGCCGAAGTCCGGGGCCAGGGTGCCGGCGATGCCCGCGACGCCGACGAGGGCGGTGCTGACGAGGAACAGGCGGCGGGGGCCGTAGAGGTCGATGAGCCGGCCCACGATCGGCTGGCCGAGCGCGGTGGCCAGGTAGAGGGCCGAGACGAGCCAGGCGGTCCGCGACGGCGGGGCCCCGAACGCGGCGCCGATCGGGATGAGCGCCACGGCGATGATGGTCGAGTTGATCGGGTTGAGGATCGAGCCGAGCATCATCAGCAGGACGAGCCGGCGGTCGAGCCCGCTCGCCGGCTCACGCATGGGCGAGCCGCTCCAGCACGGCCATGGCCGCGATGACCGTCAGGCGTTCCTCCTCGGTGCAGCGGTGCTCGAACTCGGCGGCCAGCCACTCCCCGCGCGCCTGCCGGCCGGCCTCGGCCCGTTGCCGGCCCGCGGGGGTGAGCGCGATCAGCTGGCGGCGGCCGTCGCCGGGGTCGGGCCGCCGCTCGACCAGGCCGAGGTCGGCCAGCGCGGCGACCTGGGACGCCATCGACTGGTGCCGCATGCCCTCGGCGGCGGCGAGGTCGCTGTTCGCGAGGCCGTCGCGGTCCAGGAGCCGGGCGAGGACGGTGGCCTGGGTGAGGCTGATGTCGCCGGTGTCCCCGGCGGCCCGGATGCGGCGCCGCAGCCGGCCGATGACGGCCCGGACGGCCCGCGAGGCGTCCACGGCGGACGGGGAGGGGTGATCGTCGACCATATCCGCAGCCTACCTGCGCAGTTCACCTGTGCAAATCGTCCACTCGCCCAGGTGTGAAACCGCCGATCACCCCGTGCGGCCGCGGCGGCCCCGTTAGGGTCGGCTTCAAACGCGCGCCTGGGCGGTCAGCCTGGCGGCCCTGGGCGTGCTGCGACGCTGAGGCACGGACCCGCCCAGTCGCTCGTCGTCGTCGATCGGAAGGTCCGTCCCGTCATGCCGCGCCTGCGTGCTCTCTCCCCCGCCGACCTGCGTGCCTCGGTGGTGGTATTCCTCGTCGCGCTGCCGTTGTGCGTCGGGGTAGCCATCGCCTCGGGCGTGCCCGCCGAGGTCGGGCTCGTCACCGGGATCGTCGGGGCGCTCGTCGCCGGGATGCTGCCCGGCAGCCGGCTGCAGGTGTCCGGGCCCGCGGCCGGGCTGACGGTGCTCGTGGCCGAGGCCGTGGACGCGTACGGCATCGCGGCACTCGGGGTGCTCGTCACCGCGGCCGGGCTGCTGCAGGTGGCGCTCGGCGCGCTGCGGCTCGGGCAGTGGTTCCGGGCGATCTCCGTCGCGGTCGTTGAAGGCATGCTCGCCGGGATCGGGCTGCTGCTGATCGTCGGGCAGGTGTACACGATGAGCGCCGTCGCCGCGCCCGCCTCCGGGCACGGGAAGCTGCTGCACCTGCCGGGAGTGCCGGGGCACGCGCTGCTGCCCGCCGTGGCGGTCGAGGCCGGCACCATCGCCGTGCTCGCCGTCTGGCCGCGGATGCCCGCCACCGTCCGGCGGGTGCCGGGGCCCCTCGCGGCCGTCGTGCTCGCCGCGGCGGTGGTGTCCGCCGCGGGGCTGCGGGTGCCGATGGTCGAGGTGGAGGGGCTGCTGCAGGCGGTACACCTGCCGGAATTCGGCAATGTGGGAGAGCACGGGCTCGCACTGGCCGGCACCGTGGTCGCGCTCACGCTCATCGCGTCCGCGGAGAGCCTGTTCTGCGCCGCGGCCGTGGACCGCATGCACGACGGCCCGCGGACCGACTACGACCGCGAGCTCGTCGCCCAGGGGGCTGGGAACACGGTGTGCGGGCTGCTCGGCGCGCTGCCGATGACCGCGGTCGTGGTGCGCAGCGCCGCCAACGTGCAGGCCGGGGCGCGCACCCGGGCGTCGCGGGTGCTGCACGGCGTGTGGCTGCTGCTGTTCGCGGCGCTGCTGCCCGCGGTGCTCGGCCTCATCCCGGTCGCGGCCCTCTCCGGCGTGCTCATCCACGCGGGCTGGCGACTGCTGCCGATGGGCCAGCTGGCGCGGCTGTGGCGCACGCACCGCGGCGAGGCCTGGATCCTGATCGTCACCGCGGGCGCGATCCTCGCCGTGAACATGTTCGAGGGCGTCCTGATCGGGCTGGCCCTGGCGATCGCGAAGACCGCCTGGGAGACGTCACACCTGCAGGTGACCGTCGGCCGCGGCGCGCGCGACCCGGAGGCGGTGCGGGTGGTGCTGAGCGGGAACGCGACGTTCCTGCGGCTGCCGAAGCTGCTGCGGACCCTCGACTCGGTGCCGGAGGGGCGGGCGGTGGAGGTCGACCTTTCGGCGGTACACCACCTGGACCATGCCTGCCGCTCGGCCCTCAGCGAATGGTCCGAACGCCGCGGCGCCGAGTTGCCGCCCGAAAAAAGCCGCGCGAGCATGTCGAGGATCGGCTAGCGGCTCCGACCGGATGGTGAACCGGCACCCCAAGGGAGAGGAACACCCAGATGAGCAAGGTCTTCACGAGCATCGCGGCGTCGCTGGACGGCTACGTCGCCGGGCTCAACCAGACCCTCGAGCACCCGATGGGCGACGACGTCTTCGGAGGCCCGGAGAGCGTGCTGCACAAGTGGATGTTCGAGGCGCGCGAGGAGAACGCGGCGGAGCTCGCCGAGATCACCGACGCGGGCGCGTTCATCATGGGCCGCAACATGTTCGGGCCGATCCGGGGTGAGTGGGAGCTCGACTGGCGCGGCTGGTGGGGCGAGGAGCCGCCGTACCACGCCCCCGTCTACGTCCTCACCCACCACCCGCGCGAGTCGCTGGAGATGGACGGCGGCACCACGTTCCACTTCGTCACCGACGGGGTCGAGTCGGCGATGGAGCAGGCCCGCAAGGTCGCCGGCGAGCGGGACATCTCCGTCGCCGGCGGGGCCTCGACCGTCAACCAGTTCCTGGCCGCGGGCCTGCTGGACGAGCTGCGGCTGCACGTGGCGCCGGTGCTGCTCGGCCGGGGCGAGCGGCTCTTCGAGGGCATCGGCCGGATCGGGCTCACCCAAGTGTCGGCCCGGCAGACGTCGATGGTGACGCACCTGCGGTACACCATCGAGCACTAAAGTCGTTCGATCCAGAACTGGACGGACGTCGGCGGGAGGGTCAGGGTCAGCACCGGGCCGGTCTTGTCCACCAGGTTGGCGTTGCGGGACGTCGGCGTGTACTGCTGCCCCTGGAACGCCCGCGTCGAGCCGGTGTCGACGGTGTACGTCACCGTCGACGTCCCCCGGTTCGTGAACGCGAAGACGAGCTTGCCCTGGGGCGTCTTCCAGGCCATGATCCGCTGGTCGGTGCGCACCGTGGCCTCGTCGACCGCGTAGCGCACCGAGTTCCACGGCAGGTACTTCACGAACCCGTGGATCCCGTTGAAGTTCTGCGGGTTGTAGTCCCAGTGCCCCTTGGCGATGCCCGCGAACTTCGTGAAATCGTCGTCGTCGTACGGGCGCCAGTAGCCCAGCGAGTACCCCGACGACTCGGAGTTGTAGGTGGGCTTCAGGGCGTGCAGCCAGAACCACGTCGGCGCGTTCTGGAACGTCATCCAGTTCATGATGGACTGGGCGGTGTTCACCATCTTCCAGTCGCTGGTCGGCACCTGGTACTCGAACTCGTTGGAGAACACCGGCTTGCCGGCCGCGTCGCTGGTGTAGTCGTTCTGCAGCTGGTCATTGCTGTCGGAGCCGATGCGGTGGAACGACCACCCGTTGATGTAGGACAGCGCGGTCGCGTCGGCGCGGATGAGCGCGCCGCCGCGGCCCCGCTGGCCGTTGTCGGCGTCGGCGTGGATGAACACGTCGGGGAACGCCGCGCGCACCTTGGGCGCGACGGCCTTGAACGCCTTGTAGTACTGGTCGTTGCTGTAGCCGCAGCAGGAGTAGGCGACCCCGGCGACGCTCGGCTCGTTCTGCAGGCTGAACATCTTGACCGGCAGGCCGTTGTCGCGCAGGTAGGTCAGGTCGCGCACGATCGCGTCGCCGAACTGGTCCAGCCAGCCCGGGTCCGTGGAGGCGATGGTCCCGCCGACGTAGCTGCCGTTGGACTTCCAGCCGGGGGCCGGCGACCAGTACTCGGCGGAGACGCCCTCGATCCCGGACTGCGCGACGAGCTCGGCCAGCTCGCTCATCTGCGTCGACCAGCGGCCGACGATCTGCTTCTGGGCCGGGTCCAGGCCCCGCAGGTAGAGCCCGAGCGCGAGGCGGAGGTAGCGGAAGCCGCGGTCGTCGCGGATCTTCAGCAGGTCGCGGTACATCCGCGTGCGCTCGGTGGCGACCAGGTCGTGCGGCACCGAGGTGGTCGCGGCGGGCAGGCCGTTGTTGCCCGATCCGATCGAGTCGGACTGGATCTCGACGCCGAGGCCGAGGATCGTCTGGCGGGGCTGGTCGTGGCGGATGACGTAGTCGGTGGCGGCCGCGCTCGCGGGGCGGGCGAGGGCGGAGGCGCCGATCACGGCGCCGGCGAGGCCGATGGCGGTGCGTCGGGTCAGGGTCATGGCGGTCCCTCCTGGAGTGGGGGCAGGCCGAGCTTGGCTCGTGGGCCGGGGCGCAGCAGCGCGGCGGTCTGGGCCGCGCTCGCGCCGCCGTCGAGGACGAGTTCGGTCCCGGTGAGATAGGGGGCGGTGAGCGCGTAGGACACCGCGGCGGCGAT
>NZ_JBEPEH010000054.1:0-87606 GCF_040300725.1 Dactylosporangium sp. NPDC000244 | reverse complement strand
CATGACCCACCCTCACAGACCCAGCGGCCAACTGCTGCCCACGGGCCAGCCGTGGGCAGCGCAGCCACATCTACTTTTTCAGGTCGAAGTAGCTACCAGCCGCAGTCTGTGGGCGCTCGCGGTGTCCGGTCGGGGCCCCTCCATGTTCAGCCGGATCTCACCTGGCTCCGGCGTTGCGCCTGGGCGAAGAGGCCGGTCGCCGCGAGTGCCATCAGGCCGGGTAGCCAGTACTGCCATGCCTGGGACAGCCCGGCGAACACGGCAACATTCTGGGTCACCTGCAGCAACAGCACGCCGAAGAGCACCCCGATGAAACTGCCACGTCCACCGAAGATGGAGGCCCCGCCGAGGACGACGGCGGTGATGCTCGCCAGCGTGTACGACGTGCCTGCGGTCGGGTCGCCCACACCGATCTGGGCCGCCAGCAGCAAGCCGCCGAGCAGCGCGCACAACGAGCTCGCCACGTAGGCCAGCACCTTGACCTTGCCGACCGGGATGCCGCGCTTGTGCGCCGCCCGGTCGTCCGATCCGCTACCGCGCAGGAAGAGCCCGGCCATGCTGCGCCGGGAGACGAACTCGAGCGCGATCACGAGTGCCGTACCGAGCAGCACCGCCCAGGGAATCGGGCCCACGCTCGCCTTCAACACATCGGTCACCGGCTGGGCGATCGTGCCTCCGGGCGTGTCCCGCATGGCGAGCGACACTCCTTGCAGCGCCATGTACGTGACGAGCGTGGCCACCACCGGCGTGACGGCCGCGAATCGCACCAGCGCCCCGTTGCATAGCCCGGCCGCCCCCGCCAGCAATATCATCAGGAGAAAGCCCACGATCCACCACCCGACCGCGAAGTCGGCGCTGACGTAGAACGACGCCACGACGACGAGCGTGCCGCTCAGCGGGCCGACGGACAGATCGATACCGCCCGTCATCATCACGATCAACTGACCGACGGCCAGGAACAGCACGGGAGCGAGCAACTCCAGCACGCTGGCGATGTTGAAGCTCGACAGGAACCGGGCGTTCTGCGCTGCGCCGACGACGCCGAGGGCGACCACGGCGGCGGCCAGGAACACGCTCGGGCTCTGCTCGCCGGCGAGGAAACGCCGCCAGCCCCGGCGCGGAGGCCCTGCCGACGCGGTGCTCCGGTCGGCATGGCCGGCGACCGACCCGGTCAGGGATGCCGCGGTGATGGCCTCATCGGTGATGTCGGCGCCGGTGAGGTCGGCCACCACCCGGCCCTTGGAGAAGACCAGGACCCGGTCGCACAGCCCGGTGAGCTCCGCGTTGTCCGAGCTGAGCACGACGACAGGAACGCCGTTGTCGGCGGTGGCCCGCAACCGGTGGTAGATGTCGGAGCGCACGCCGACGTCGATGCCCTGCGTCGGCTCGTCACAGAGCAGGACCTTGGGATCGGAGAGCAATGCGCGGCCGAGTACCACCTTCTGCTGGTTGCCGCCGGACAGTGTCTCGACGGCAACCTCCGGTGAAGCAAGCTTGACGCCGAGGCTCGCGATCTCCCGCTGTACCACCTGATCTTCACGCTGGCCGCCGATGACTCCGTGTCGTGCCGTCCGGTTGACGGCCGCGACGGCCAGGTTGTCGCGAACGGAGTGGACCGTGGCGACACCCTCTACGTGACGTTCCTGCGGCATGAGGACGATGCCTGACCGGCGCGCCGAACGCGGATTCGACACGTTGGCCGAACGACCCTCGACCAGCACCTGGCCGTCGCACGGCGCGGCACCGCCGAGGGCCCGAATGAACTCGCGCTGGCCGTTTCCTTCGACCCCGGCGAGGCCGAGGATCTCGTGCCGCCCGAGTTCCACGCTGACATCGATGAAGCGGTCCGAGGTGAGGTGCTGTACCTGCAGGACGGGTTCGCCCGGGTCGCGGGCGCGGCCGGGAAACAGCGCCGCGACCTCGCGGCCGGCAACGCGGGTGACGATCTCCTGCGCGGTGACCTCGGAACGGTTGAACGTTCCGCGCGTCTGCCCGTCGCGCAGGACCGTGATGCGGTCGGCCAGCGCGAAGACGTCGGGCAGGCGGTGGCTGATGTAGACGACCGCGACACCGCGGGCGGCCAGCTGCTGGATGCACTCGAACAGCCGGGCGGTCTCGGCGGCCATGAAGGGCTCGGTGGGCTCGTCGAAGATGACGACCTGGGGGTCACAGGCCAGCGCGCCGCAGATCTCGACCGCCTGCTTCTCCGCCAGGGTCAGGGTCCGGGCCGTCGCGGTGGGATCGATCGGCATCCCCATCGCAAGCAGTTTGCCCACCGCCCACCGCGTCGCGCCGGAGAACCTGGGCCGCTGCCGGTCCGGTACCGACAGCATGAGGTTTTCGGTCACCGTGAGGTCGGGCAACAGCGCCGGATGCTGGAAGGCGATCGCGAGC
The DNA here is from genome assembly GCF_040300725.1 of Dactylosporangium sp. NPDC000244. NCBI lineage: Bacteria > Bacillati > Actinomycetota > Actinomycetes > Micromonosporales > Micromonosporaceae > Dactylosporangium > Dactylosporangium sp. NPDC000244. Next base: position 85,212 of record NZ_JBEPEH010000054.1, on the reverse strand, counting down.
CCCTCCGACCGCGCGGCGGTCGGCGAGCTCTCGGTGATCACTCGGCCGGCGATCTCGATCTGCCCGCTGTCCGGCTTGAGCGCACCGGAGGCGACGGCCATGAGGGTGGACTTTCCGGCGCCGTTGCCGCCGACAAGCGCGTGGATCTCACCGGCGTGGACTTCGAAGTCGACCCTGTCGAGTGCGAGGACGCCGGGGAAGCGTTTCGTCACGCCACGCATGACCAGGCGGGCGTTCGATGCGTCCATGGTGCGTGTCCCTTCGTGCTTGGCCGCAGCCGGGGCGACCGGCTGCGGCCAGGCCTGGATGTGCCTCAGTTGTAGACGTTCTTGAGTTCGTCGGCGGGCATCTGGGCGGACAGGATGGCGCTGGTCGGCAGCGTCGGTTCGCACTTGGGCTGCTTGGCGCTGTCGAAGCTGTCCTCGTAGATCGGGATGTTGATGATCTCGGGCTCGTCGTTCTTGATGCCTTCCTTGGCGGCGACGGCCTTGCGCAGGGCGAGCCGGACGATCCACGTCCGGCTGGACACGGTGACAACGTTGAAGTCCGGCTGCTGGGTGTGCGTCTGCTTCCACTCGCACGCGAAGCCGTTGAGGTCGTTCGCGGTCCACAGTGGCAGCTTGCGGTTGGCCGATTGGAAGGCACGGATGCCGCCCAGCGAGCCGTCGCCCGAGTCGGAGATGATCGCGTCGACCTTCGGGTACTTCGTCAACAGCCCGGCGACGACGCGTTGCGTCTGGGCGGGGTTCCAGTTCGTGTCGATCGGCTTCCCGGCGTCGTTCAGCAGCTTCACGTTCTTGCAGGCCGCGTTGCTGGCGAACTCTTCCTCGACGCCTTTGAGCTCGGTCGTGCTCTGGGTGTTTCCCGGTGTACCGCCGAGAAAGAGGACGTTGCCACCCGCGTCGCCCAGATGCTCACACGTCCACCGTGCCCAGGTATGTCCGTCGTTGATGGTGTTGTGGCCGACGAACGTCGTGTAGTCCTTGCCCGGCGTGCCACCCGGATTGGCGGTCCAGGGCACCACGGCCACGCCGGCCTGAAACGCCTCCCGGAGGGTGGGCAGCAGCGCCTCACCGGCATCGGGGAAGACGACGATCGCGTCGGCGCCCTGGCTCACGAGCGCCTTGATGTCGCCGATCGCCTTCTGCGGGTTGTTCTGGGCGTCGGAATACGGCAGCACGGTCAGGTTGGGACACTTGCGTGCCTCGTTCTCGAACTCCGCACGGGCCGTCTTGCGCCAGGCGTTGTCACCCGTGCCGTCAGCGAGCGCCACCTTCAGCGGTTTGCTGCCGCAGAACTCGGTGATCGGCTTCAGTTGACTGACGTCGCCGATCCGGGTGGTGTCGTTGTAGACCTTGTCGACGTTCGTGGAACTCGCCGTGTCACCCTTCGGCGTCGCACATCCCGTGATGGCGAGGAAGGCGGTGACCAGTGAGCCGGCCGCCAGCATGCGGCGTCGCTTGTAGAGCATCGTCACTCCAGTCGGGGGTGTTTCCGGTTGCCGTGATCCTTAGATCCGCGTCACCGGGCAGGGGATCCGGTTGCCTTGAAGGAGCGAGAGATCGCACCGAACGGAACCCGGCGAAGGATGACCGCCAGTGCGAGCACAGCCGCTTGGACGAGCAGTTGGACCGACGTTGTGGCGCCCGCGGCCAGGACGACCTGATTGAGCTGGGTCAGGAACAACGCCGCCCCGCCGGTGGCGGCGGCACTGCTCACGCCACCGGTCAGCAGGCTTCCGCCGAGCACCACGGCGGCGATCGACGAAAGCTGGTACGTGTTGCCGAGCAGGATGTCGGGCGTACGCAGGTATCCGGCGAGCAGCAGGCCCGCCAGCGCGTAGAGGAGTCCGGCCACGACGTAGGCGGAGATCTGATAGGTCGACGTCCGGACACCGAGCAGCCGCGCCGCCGAGGAACTCGCCCCGACGGCCATGAAACGGCGACCCGCCACCGAACGGCGCCGCAGCCACTGCGTGACGGCGACCAGAACGACGGCGATGATCAGCAGGTTGGGAACGATCCACAGCGAGCCGGCCGCAAACTCGCTGAACCGACGATGTGCCGATCCCGGAAAGCCCTTCGACAGTTGCATGACGGCGCCGATGAGCACCGCGTTCATGGCCAGGGTGACCACAAACGCGGCAATGCCGAACCGCACCACGGCGATGCCGATGACGAGGCCTCCCACGGCACCGGCCAACAGCCCGAGGGCGGCTGCGAGCGGCACCGGCATGCCGGTCGTCTGGGGCACCTTGGTGGCAAACACGGCGGCCAGCGCCATCGCACCGGGCACCGACAGGTCGATGCCCCCCTGACTGATCACAAACGACTGGCCGAGTGCGGCGATCGCGAGGATCGCGGCGAAGGGCAGCATCGACTGCAGCGCGGAGACCGAGAGGCTGCCGGGTGCGATCAGGGGGCTGGCCGCGAAGAGCGCGGCTGCCATCACCCACACCGGCACGAACGGGCCACGCGGCAGGCTCAGCCGGGGTTGACGCACCGGCACGTTCTGTTGCTGCGGTCCGCGTATGTCGAAAGACATCGGCATGTACCTCCTATGAGCCCGGGATCGGCCGGTCAGACGGCGGTGTAGCCACCGTCGACCGGCACGTCGGCACCGGTGATGAAGCTCGCCTGGGGGCTGAGCAGAAAGACGATCACTGCGGAGATCTCGGCGACGTCGGCGATCCGGCGTAGCGGATGCGCGTCCACGAGCACGCGCTCGGCCGCGGCCGGATCGGCTTGGGCGGCGAGGTACGAGCGCAACTGCTCCGTTCGCACCGATCCCGGGCTCACCACGTTGCAGCGGATGTCGTGCCGGGCGTAGTCGGCGGCGATCTGCCGGCTCAGCTGCAGTACCGCGCCCTTCGACGCGCAGTACGCGGGCTGGTTCGGCAGGCCTACGCGACCGGAGATCGACGAGACATTCAGGATGACGCCGCCCGTGTCCTGCGCGACCAGCGCGCGGACGACGTGCTTGCACGTGAGGAACGTGCCGGTGGCGTTGACGCCGAGCACCCGGGTCCAGTCCTCGAGCGTGGTTTCGGTGAGGGACCGGGAGATCATGGTAGCGGCGCAGTTGACCAGCGCGTGGATGCTGCCCCATTCCTCCACCACCGCCGCGACCGCACCCTGGACGGCGGCCTCGTTCGTGACGTCGGCCGGGTAGGCCAGAGCCTGTCGCCCGTCGGCGCGCAGTTCCGCGGCGAGTCGCTCGATGCCGTCCGCTCGATGATCAACCAGCAGGACGGGGCTGCCGGCGGCGGCGACCGCTCGGGCGGTGCCGGCGCCGATCCCACCGCTCGCGCCGGTGATCATGACGACGTTGCTCATATCGACATCCTTCAAGCAATGAGGGTCTTCTCAAGCGGCTGGAGAGAGTGCCTGAACGTGCGGCCTCGACGGCACCCCAAGCACCTCGACGAGAGATCGTGAACCGGAGCAATGGCGGCCCATCGGCACGGAGCCAGACAGCCTGACCTGCGTCAACAACTTGCGAGCTCGAACGAGGCTGACATGCTGCATGCAGCATGTCAAGGCCCATCCGGAGACGCCCGTTGATTGACGTGCTGCATGCAGCATGCTACGTTTCGGTCCCCGTTGGAGCTGGAAGGCGGGTCACCCGAGGTGCATGAAACAAACAAAACAACGCGGGTCGCGGTTGCTCAACTGCCCTCAACCAAGGACGATCTGGACGCCAACCTAGCGATGGCGATCGGTGCGATCGGCCGCGGCGGGGCGGCGGGCCACGAGCTCCTCGTGTTTCCCGAGTGCGCGCTCAGCGGATACCTGTTCGACTCGCGCGCCGAGGCTGAGCGGCGAGCCATCGCACTGGGAGACCGGCGAGTCGCCCATCTCGTCGAGGCCTGCCGACGGGCGTCGGTCATCGCCGTAGTCGGGTTCCTCGAGTCGGTCGGCGACGTGCTCTATAACGCTGCGGTGACGCTGGGGCCGGACGGGGTTCTCGGGATCTATCGCAAGCAGCACCTGCCCTACCTCGGCGTCGACCGCTTCGTGGAGCCGGGCCTCGGCGACAGCCCCCGGGTGGTCGAGACCCCGATCGGCAACATCGGCGTGATGATCTGCTTCGACCTTCGCTTCCCCGAGTCGGCGCGCGTGCTCGCGCTGCAAGGGGCAGACGTCATCGCGATGCCGACCGCGTGGCCGCAGAGCGCCACCTTTCTCGCCGAGCACGTCACTCGGGTCCGGGCACTGGAAAACCTCGTCTACCTTGCCGTGGCCGACCGCGCGGACGAGGAGAACGGCGTCACCTTCCTCGGCCGCAGCCAGGTGGTCTCACCCGCCGGCGAGGTCCTCGTCGACGCGGGCGGGGCCGAGGGGATCTTCGGCGCCGACGTGCACCTCGCCCAGGCCCGCAACAAGAAGCTGGTGATCGTTCCGGGCGAGTACGAGCTCGAGGTCTTCGCCGAGCGCAAACCCGACCGGTACCGGGAGATCACCCGGACTGCTGCGACCGGCACGTAGCCGGGCGCCGTCAGCAGGGCAGGACGAGCCAGGCGGAAAGGAGAACGGCCATGTGCGGACCCGAGTTCATCACGCCGGAGACCCGCAGGAGGATCGCGGCGTACGCCGCCGAGTTCCGGAAGGTGACGCGGAGCCCCTTCGGCGCCGAGGACGAGATCGGCATGCTCAACCTGTTGTCGCCGGCGTCGGCGCGGGAGGTCATGCGCCGAGCCGACGGCGGCGCCGCGATCGACCTCTCCGTGGACATGTTCATCGGCATGCCGTCGTGGATCAAGGCCGGCGATCCGGCCTTCCAGCAATGGATGACCCACACCCCCGGCGGCACCGTCCTGGACGACCTCACCGGCGCCGGTCGCGCCCAGAACCAGCTGGTCTCCTACTCAGGCGACGCCGTGTCGATGTATACCCACACGGGGACGCACATCGACACGCTGAACCACTTCGGGTATAACGGCGAGATCTGGAACGGATTCTCCGCGGCTCAGCACCTCAGCTCGCGGCATTGGACCAGGTGCGGCGCCGATAAGATACCGCCGATCATCGGCCGGGGTGTGCTCTTCGACGTGGCGGGCCTGCACGGCGTCGACATGCTGCCGGACAACTACGGAATCGGAGCCGACGATCTCCGCAACGCGCTTCGGCGACAGGGCACGTCGTTCGTCCCGGGAGACATCGCCCTTGTCCGCACCGGACGAATGACCCAGTGGCCTGACCCGCGACGCTACATCGACAACAGTCCGGGCCTGAACCTCGAGGGCGCGCAGTATCTGGCCCGGGCCGGAGCGGCGGTGATCGGCGGCGACAACTCGGCACTGGAGCAGATGCCCGCCGACGATCCCGAGAACTGGCAGGTGGTCCACACCTACCTGCTCGGCGAAGCCGGTGTACCGATGATGGAAATCGTCGACTGCGAGCGGCTCGCCGCCGATTCGCTCTACGAGTTCGCCTTCATCGGCGCCTGCCTGAAGATCCGCGGCGCGACCGGGGCGCCCATGCGTCCACTCGCGATGCCGTTGGCCGGCTGAGCGCCGCGGCGCTCACAGCTCCAAATCGTCAGCATCCCGTACATGTAAGAGGTGCCCCTTCCATGCCTGCACATGAGTCCGTTTCCGCGATCGACCGCAGCCGGACCGCTTACGGCGACGACGGCTTCAGCCGGTACCTTCGCCGCGCGTTCCTCGCTTCGGCGGGTTATGACGACGTCGATCTCGACCGGCCTGTGATCGGGATCGCGGTCACGACGTCTTCCTACAACACCTGTCATCGGGAGATGCCGGCGCTGCTGGAAGCCGTTCGCAGGGGCGTCTTCGAAGCCGGTGGCCTGCCGATGGAGTTCCCGACGATCTCCCTCGGCGAGATCCTTACCTCGCCCACCTCCATGTTGTTCCGCAACCTGATGGCGATGGACACCGAGGAGATGATCCACGCGCTGCCGATGGACGCCGCCATCCTGCTCGGCGGATGCGACAAGACGGTTCCCGCCCAGCTGATGGCTGCGGCCTCGGCGGACAAGCCGGTCCTGCTGGAGGTCGTCGGACCGATGATGACCGGCAGCTGGCGCGGCGAGCGGCTCGGCGCGTGCACCGACTGCCGGCGGCTGTGGGGAGAGCACCGGGCCGGGGCCCTGGACGCCGACCAGATCACCGAAGCCCGCAGCGAACTGGTGGCAACCGCGGGGACCTGTGCCGTCATGGGTACCGCATCCACCATGGCCTGCATGACCGAGACCCTGGGCATGATGCTTCCCGGCGGAGCCACCCCGGGCGCCGTGACGGGCGCGCGCCTGCGGCACGGCACCGCAACCGGACGCCGTGCAGTCGAACTGGCCCGGCAAGGGGCGCCCCTGCCCCGGCAGATTCTGACCAGGCAGGCGTTCGAGAACGCTGTCAAGGTGCTCGCCGCGCTCGGCGGCTCCACCAACGCACTCGTGCACATGGTCGCCGTGGCTCGACGCGCAGGCGTCGACCTGTCGCTCGACGAGTTCGACACCATCGGCGCCAAAGTGCCGCTGCTCGTCGACTGCAAGCCGTCAGGCGCCAACTACATGGAGGACTTTCATCGCTCGGGCGGCCTCCCCGCGCTGCTCAAGGAGCTCGAACCACACCTGGAGACATCGACGGTCGGCGTCAGCGGGCGCCCGCTCGCCGAGTTGCTCGCGCAGACCCGCCCGCGCGAGGACTGGCAGCAGGTCATTCGTCCGCTCAGTGACCCACTCGGCCCGCCTGGGGCACTGGCGGTACTGGCCGGGTCGCTCGCTCCCAACGGCGCGGTGATCAAGACCTCGGCGGCCAGCCCCGAGCTGCTGCGACACACCGGCCCCGCCTTCGTGGTCGAAGCCGGTCAGGACATCGCCGCGATCCTCGACGATCCTGATCTGGACATCACGCCCGACCATGTTCTCGTACTTCGTGGGGCCGGGCCGGTCGCTGCGGGAATGCCCGAGGCCGGCGCCCTGCCCATCCCCCGGAAACTGGCACGGCAGGGTGTCCGGGACATGGTCAGGGTCAGCGACGCGAGGATGAGCGGCACCTCGTACGGCACTGTCGTACTGCACTGCGACCCCGAGGCGGCCGCCGGCGGGCCGCTCGCCGTGGTCCGTAACGGAGACCTGATCCGGCTGGACGTGCCCGCCCGGCGGCTCGACCTTCTCGTGGACGAGACCGAAATCGTCCAGCGCATGCGTGACTTCACACCGGCCGCGCTTCCCGCCCGGGGCTGGCGACGGCTCTACGCTGAGACGGTCCTGCCGGCCAGTCAAGGCGCTGATCTATCCTTTCTGTAGCCCTGCCGACCGAAACCTGGGGAATGATGGTGCCGGCGATTTTTCCGTGTAACAGAGGTCGCAGTGACCTCTCGTGCCTCGCCGATGGAAAGAGTGAGCGCGCGTGAAGCCGCTGTCCAGCGATCAGGCATCGCTGACCGGGCGTGTCTTCGACCAGATCAGGGACGCGATTCGCTCCGGTGAACTGGTTCCCGGCTCCTTGTACTCGGTCGTCGAGATCGCGAACCAGCTCGGCGTGTCGCGCACACCCGTGCGCGAGGCGCTGCTGCAGTTCGCGGCGAACGGGATGGTCCGGTTCGAGCGCAGCCGCGGCGTGCGTATTCTCGAACTGTCGGTCAAGGATATCGAAGAGATCTACTCGTTGCGACTCCTCCTTGAGGCGCCGTCGGCGTACCGCGCCGCGACACGGATGAGTGATCGTGATCGTGCTGTGCTGACGAAGGCGTTCGACGGCATGCGCAAGGCGTGCGATGCCGGCGACGAGCGGCTGTTCCAAAAGCACGATCTCGTCTTCCACGAGGCCATCGTGCGGGCAGCCGGCAACGAACGCGTCGTGCAGGTAGTCGCGAACACGCGTTCCCAGATGCACGCACTCGGCCTGTCGACCACCAAGACCCGGACACTCGCCGACATTCTGGCCGTGCACGAGAAGATCTACGACAACGTCATCGCGAGAAACGCCGCCGGCGCCGGCGAGGCGGTGCAGGAACACCTCATCGGCACGCTCGAAATGCTGGTGCAGCAGTCGGCGGACCACGACCAGGCCAACGGCAAGTATCAACCCCCAGTCATCCGCCTGAAGATGCTCGAATAGTTACGCCGGACGGCCCATCCCTGGCGAGCCCATAGCGTTGGTGGCATGAGCCATGACGTGACCCGAGCCGAAGGACTAAGCAAGAAGTTCGGGCAACGGCACGCGATGGACCGGGTCGACCTCCAGGTGCCGGCCGGCTGCGAGTATGGGCTGTTCGGGATGAACGGCGCTGGCAAGACGACGCTGGCAAGACGACGCTGATCCGGATGCTGTTGGGGCTGACCCGCCCGAGTGCCGGGCAGATGTGACTGCTCGGCCTGCCGGTGCCCGAATGGCGCATCGAAGCGCTGCGCCGGGTGGGCGCGATCGTAGAGGTGCCGCAGTTCCACTCTCACCTGTCCGGCCGGGACAACCTGCGTGCCACGGCCGCGTGCCGGGACCGGGACGCGTCCGGGCGCGTCGAAGCGGTACTCGACCGCGTCGGTCTCGTGGACCGTGCCGGCGATCGAGTCGGCGGCAAACAGGCGCTGTTGCGTTTGCCGATCGGAGGGCGCGTTGAAGCGAGCGCCGGTCGGTCTTCAGATGGCGGTGGCCAGTTCACCGAGCGCCGCAGCGACGCGGTGGCTGCGTAGGGCGTCGAGTCCGAGTTCGTAGTGCCCGCGTCGTAGGTTCTGCATGAACGCGTGGCCGGCGATGATCGTCTGGGCAGTCCGGTCGGTGCGCAGGCCGCGCATCGGTCTGAGTCGGTGCTTGAGCAGGCTGTGGTCAGCCTCGATCGTACCGCTCGACGTGGTGCCACGCCGATGGGATCAGTTCGTCGAGGACGGCGGGGTAGACCGCGGCGGCGTCGGTGACCACCTCGGTGGGCTTGACCTTCAGCGTGGACAGCGCCCGGCGGAAGAACCGCCGGGCCGCGTCTGCGTCGCGGCGGACCGAGACGAGCACGTCGATAACCTGGCCGTGCTGGTCGACGGCGCGGTACACGTACCGCCATACGCTGTTGACCTTCACGTACGTCTCGTCGACGAACCACCGGTCGCCTGCCGAATGCCGACAGAACCTGGCCGCGTCGGCCAGCAGCGGCACGAACCGCTGCACCCACCGGAAGATCGTGACGTGGTCGACTTCGACACCACGCTCGAGCAGCAGTTCCTCAACGTCACGGTAGGACAGGCCGAATCGCAGGTACCAGCGGACCGCGACCACGATCACCTCAGGCGGAAATCGGAACCCGGCGAACGCTGACGTCGGCGGCATCATCGGGCGTTGGTGGGTAACAACCTTCATCGCTCAAGCCTGTCTCGATCTTGCCCACGGTCAACGCAACAGAGCCTGCAGGAGCGGCGATGGCGTTGCGGACTCGTACTTCGAGCGGCCGCATACCGACGGCTCAGGCGAAGTAGCGAGCGAGTGAGGTGACGACCGCGGCCGGGCGGTCCGATCCATCAATCTCGATCGTGCTGTCCAGCTTCAGCTGGACGGCGCCCTCGACCCGCCTGGCCTCCGCGAGCCGCGCCGTGGCGCGGATCCGGGAACCCTCGAGGACCGGGCTGATGAACCGCACCCGGTCCAGACCGTAGTTCACCGCGAAGGACACGTTCTCGACGCGGTACAGCCGGGTCGTGAGCTCGGCGAGCAGCGACAGGGTCAGGTAGCCGTGCGCGATTGTCCGCCCGAAGGGGCCGGAGGCGGCGCGGACCGGGTCGACGTGGATCCATTGGTCGTCTCCGGTCACGTCAGCGAATCCGTCGATGCGCTTCTGGTCCACCAGGATCCAGTCGCTGGCTCCGAGATCCTCACCCGCAGAGTCGACCAGATCGGTCAGGCCATCGAAGACCCGCATGCGCTGCTTCCTTCCTCATCGTCAGGTGTCGTGGGTGACGAGCGGTGGAGCGCTGGGCCCGGCCTGTTCGGGCCCAGCGTGTCCATCACTAGGGCTGCTGAGCCAGTTCCTTCGGCTTGCCGTTGACGAACTGGAACGCCACCAACGACTTGCTGAACCCGTCGCGCCCGTCGGCGAAGTTGATCAGCGCTCCCGCCTTGCCGGCGGCGCCGGTGAAGGGCGTGATGCCGTCGATCGCCTTGGCGAGCTCGTCCCCGTCGGTGCTGCCCTTGCTCGCGTCGAGTCCCTTCTTCAAAACGGTGAAGGCATCCCAGGTGGCGCCGGCCTGCTCGGCCAGCCCGAGGGCGAGATCGTCCGCGCTGCCGCCGTACTCGGCGGCGTACGCCTTGATGAAGCTCTGGTACTCGGGCTTGGACGGCTGCTGGTTGGCGAGCGTGTAGATCGCCGGCAGCCTGGTGTAGGCGTCGCCGCCGATCTTCAGGGCGTCCGGTGCGATCAGCGAGCCGAACCCGACGACCGGCACCGTGACTCCGGCCTCCGCCATCGTCTTGAGCATGAGGCCGGCGTCGGCTGCCGCCGACCCGATGTGGACGACAGCGTCGGGGTGCTCGCTCTTCAGCTGGGACACGGCTGAGGTCAGGTCGGTCGCGCCGAGCGTGTAGTGCACGGTCTCACCCGGATCCAGGCCCGCGCGCTTCGCCTGGTCGACGATGGGCTGCCACAGCGTCGACCCGGTCGGCCCGTTGTCGGCGGTCACCACGGGGTGCTTGTACCCGAGCGACTTGAGCAGGTCGATCATCTGGACCGGGTAGTCGCTCTGGTCGACCGTGGTGCGGAACGTGTATTTCGCGCCGTCCATCAGCGCGGGCGAGATCGTTGACGAGTTGATGAAGACGATCTTCCGCGGCTCGACGAGCTTGCGGATGGCGAGGCCCTCGATGCTGGTGTAGCCGCCCATCATGACTTCGGCCTTGTCCACCGTGATGGCCCGCTGGGCGACCTTGGCCGACTCGTCGGCGGTGAGCTTGTCGTCGTACACCTTGAGCGTGAGCTGCCGGCCGCCGGCGCCGCCGTTCGCGTTGATCGTCTTCACGGCCAGCTTGGCGGTGTTGACCATCTGGTCGGCCACGGCGGCGTTGCCGCTGGTGAGCGGGGCGGCAAAGCCGATGACCAGAGGCTTGTCGCCACCGCTCGAGGCGTTGCTGCCGTCTTTGGAGCCGCAAGCGGTAAGCGTCATTGAGGCGGCCAGCGCCAGGGCGCCGAGGCCGATTAAGGATCTGAACTTCACGAGAGGCTCCTTGGCGGGGAATGACCCAGACGTCCGATTAGTTAACATGCCTAAGCATTAGGAAATGGTGCCGCATATGGCTGGTGTCGAGGGGTGCGGAGACGGTTGCCGAACAAATGGAGCGATGAACGGTCGCGGGCTCAGCCGGAGGTGGGCTGAGGCCGCCACTGGGGAAGGCCGATCCCGTCGGCGATCCGCAGCTGGTAGGCCTGCACGCGCTGGCCGATGTGCACCTCGTCCACGGGGCAGTCGGTGATGTTGCCCATCACCCGGGGCCCTTCGTCGAGGTCGACGAGGGCGATGACATACGGCGCCTCCTCGTCGAACCCGGGCATTCCGGCCTGCCGGACGACGGTGAAGGTGTAGATGGTGCCCCGCCCACTGGCCGCCTCCCACTCGGGTGTCGCCGCACATGTGCTGCAGACAAGGCGGGGGTAGTGCTGCGCGTTGCCACAGGCAGGGCAGCGCTGGATCAGCAGCGTTCCGTCGTAGGCCGCCCGGAAGTAGGTGATGCTGACGGGGTCGAGCTCGGGGACCGGCTTCACCCACGTGTCGGCGACGTCGACGATCTCGAGGGTGTGCTGCTGGCCGCGGATGTTCTCGGATGCCATCTGTCTCACCTGTTCTTTCCGAGGATCGTGACCCCGATCGTCGAGAACCAACCACCGGACCCGGCGGCAAGCGCCACCTCGCAGTCCGGGACCTGCACCGCGCCGGCCTGCCCGCGGAGCTGCCGGACGGCCTCGATCAGCAGGAAGATGCCGCGAAGCCCTGGGTGACAGGCCGACAGGCCACCACCATCCGTGTTGATCGGCAACCGGCCCCCCAGACGCAGGTTGCCCTCCTCGGCGAACGGTCCCCCCTCGCCCGGCTTGCAGAAGCCGAGGCTCTCCAGCAGCAGGATGACCGTGATGGTGAAACTGTCGTAGAGCATGGCCATGTCTACGTCGTTGGGGCTCAACCCTGCCCGCGCGAACGCATCCGGCCCCGATCGCGTCCCGGCCGTCGTGGTCACGTCCGGCGCCTGGGAGATATTCCAGTGATTCTGACGGGCCGCCGTCCCCAAGATCGAGACGAATGGCTGCTTGAGGTCGCGAGCGCGCTCCTCAGTGGTCACGATGACCGCCCCACCGCCATCGGTGACCGCGCAACAGTCGAAAAGATGCAGGGGATCGGCGATCATGCGCGAGTTCAGGACGTCATCGACCGTCAGCGGCTTGCGATAGATGGCCTGCGGATTGTGGGCGGCGTGCTCGCGGACCGCGACGGCGACACTCGCAAGCTGTTCCGGAGTGGTGCCGTACTCGTACATATGGCGCTGAGCGGCCATCGCATACGCCGCGACGGTCGTCTTGCCGTATGGCTCCTCGTAGGCCGCACCGCCGACCGGCTTGCGGCCGTATGCCGTACCGAGGCTCCGCCCCATCCGCGTGAGCAGGTCGCTGCCGTAGGTCAGCAGGATCGTGTTCGCCATGCCGGATCTGATCGCGGCCTCGGCGTGCTGTACCTGGAACTCATAGGCCGATCCGCCGGTGTACGTGCCCTCGATCCATTGCGGGTCGAGGCCGAGGTACTCCGCGGTCTCCGGCAGGTCCACGCCTGGGACACCAGGAATCCAGGCCTCAGCACACCCGAACCCGTCGATGTCATGCTTGCTGAGCCCGGAGTCGGCCAACGCTCGTTGCATGGCCTGGGCCTGGTGCCCAAGCGCGTCGAGGTGGGGCGCCTTGGGACCGTCGGACAGTCCGATGCCAGCGATGACCGGGGTTCGGTCAGGACGTGTCACAGGTCAGCTCCTCTTGTGGTTATGGAGTACGGCGGACGGGCGTGCCGCCGGCACGGATTCGGCACGCAGCCAACCGGCTCCACGATCGTCGCGAATCAGGGCAGGTTGCGCAGTTCGTGCTTCTGGACCTTGCCCGAGGCGGTCCGCGGCAGTTCCGGGAGCACGCGCCACAAGGTCGGGATCTTCTGCTTGGCGAGCTTGGCCTGATCCAGGTACGCCGCCATCTCGGCGTCGCCAGGCCACTCGCGGCCGGCAGCCAAGGTGACGAATGCTCCGACGACCTCGCCGAGCCGCTCATCGGGCAGTCCGACGACGGCCGCCATCTCGACGGCGGGGTGCCGCTGGATGAACTCCTCGATGTCGCGCGCGGAGAACTTCTCGCCCGCGCGGTTGATGATGTCCTTGGTGCGACCCGTGATGCGCACACGGCCGTGCCCGTCGACCCGCCCGAGGTCGCCGGTGTAGAACCAGCCCTCGTCATCCATCTGCTCCCGGGTGAGTCCAGGATCGGTGTAGCCGATGAGAGCCTGCGGGCCGCGGATCCGCAGTTCGCCCTCCTCGCCCGGGGGGAGCAGCCGACGATCCGGGTCAACTGCCTGGATCTCACTGCCGGGAACGACAGCACCGTCGTACTCGGCCCTGATGTCGAGCGGCTCGGTCGGCGCTACCCACGAGACTCCCCCACCGGTCTCAGTCATGCCGTAGCCGCGCAGCGCCGTAATCCCGACCTCCCCTGCCGCCCGGATCAGGTCGGGCGCGGTCGAGGCACCCCCGGACATGAAAACGGTGATGGGGTGCCCGGTCCCGATGCCTTCGCGATGAGCCGCGACCAGGTCGTGGAGGAAGACCGAGGCGGCGGTGGTGAAGGTGCAACGCTCGCGCTCGATGATGCGCGCCGCCTCGGCCCCGTTCCAGGTCGGCATCACGACGATCTTGGCGCCCATGGACGCCGGCCAGACGATGCCGGCGACGAAGCCAGCGAGGTGCGAGAGCGGCGAGGCGCAGAAGAACACATCGTTCGCGCCCAGCGACATCGTGTGGCGGATGCTGCGCGCGTTCGACACGAACCCCCGACCCGTGAGCTCAACTCCCTTCGGCGCCGAAGTCGTCCCTGACGTGTACAGCATCAGGCCGCACTTCTCGGGCTCGAGCGGGTCCGGGAGGGAGACCGGGGGCCGCGGGGCATCCCGCTGCGGGAAGGAGCGCCAGCCGGGACGCGCTTCGCTCAGGCCGACGCAGAAACGCGCCACCGGTCCCCACGACGCGCCATCGAGGATGCCGTCGAGCTCGTCGGCAGGACGCCGGCCCCGATTCTCGGCGATCGAGATCACCGCGCGTGGCTTGCAGTCGTTCACGATGTGTGCCATCTCGTGCTCGCGGTAGATCGGCACGACCGGCACGTTCACCGCACCGATGCGGAAGGCCGCCACCTGGCCCAGCAGCGCTTCGGCCAGGTTCGGCAGCTGGATGAGGACGCGGTCGCCACGGACGACCCCTGCTTCGACCAGGTGCGCGGCAAGCACATCGGCCCAGGCAGCGAACTCGCCGTAGGTCAGGCGAAGGTCGCCGATCACGAGGAACTCGCGATCCGGAGTGCGCTCGGCAACGTCGAACACCCACCACCCGAGGCGTTCGGACGTCCAGTACCCATGGTCTCGGTAGTAGGCCTCGCGGTCGGCCTTTGTCGTCGGCGCGGGAGCAGGCATGCTCATTCCTCTCGTCGCGAAGGGTGCGGGACGGCAGGGCGGTCTCGGTTACGAGGACATGACGCACGTCACTCATTAGTTAGCCATGTATAACATCGGCAATGACCTGGCGCAACGACCCGAGCATCCCTTTACATGGCTAAGCAGATGTGTTTCAGTGCCGGTGACCCCACGCGGAGTACCCGCGGACTGAGCCGCGCGAGCACCGGGAAGAAGGACAGTCATGGATGAACTGAAGAGGAAGGTCGCCGTCGTCACCGGCGCCGGCCAGGGCATCGGACGCGCCGAGGCGAGGGCGCTCGCCCGGGCGGGCGCCCATGTGGTCGTGAACGACGTGGGTAAAACGCCGGACGGCCGGCCCGTCGCCGACGACGCCGTCGAGGAGATTCGCGCGGCCGGGGGGAGCGCCGAGCCCAACACG
Source organism: Dactylosporangium sp. NPDC000244 (assembly GCF_040300725.1). Taxonomy (NCBI): domain Bacteria; kingdom Bacillati; phylum Actinomycetota; class Actinomycetes; order Micromonosporales; family Micromonosporaceae; genus Dactylosporangium; species Dactylosporangium sp. NPDC000244. The sequence goes on along the minus strand of NZ_JBEPEH010000054.1, from coordinate 70,145 downwards.
GACGACATCTCCACCTGGGACGGCGCCGAGCGGCTGATCAGCCAGGCTGTCAACGTGAACGGCAAGCTCGACGCCCTGGTCTGCAATGCCGGGATCATCCGGGATCGCACCATCGTCAACATCTCCGAGGCCGAGTGGGACGCGGTGATGGCCGTCCACCTCAAGGGGCACGCCGGCCCTCTGCACTTCGCGGCAGTGCATTGGAAGGCGCTGCACCAGGAGTCCGGGAAGCCGGTCGACGCAACCGTGGTGACGACCTCCTCGGAGGCCGGGCTCTACGGCAACTTCGGGCAGGTCAACTACTCGGCGGCCAAGGCCGGCATCGTCGCTCTCACCCAGGTCGCGGCGCGCGAGCTCGCACGCTACGGCGTGCGAGCCAATTCGATCTGCCCTCGCGCACGGACCGGCATGACAGAAGGCGTCGTCGAGGGCATGGAGCCGGCCGAGGGATCGGTCGACGAATGGGACCCCGAGAGCGTGGCCGCCCTGACGACCTTCCTCGGCTCGGAGTACTCCCGCGGGATCACGGGCCAGGTCTTCGTCGTCCACGGCCCGACCGTGTCCCGCATGCGGGAGTGGACGCCGGCGGACGAGATCACCGGCACCAAGGCACTGCGACTGGGTGACATCATCGCCCAGCGCGAACGGCTCGGCTCGGCCGAGGACACCACGCTCGTGGACTTCGCCGAGGCAAACGCGAGGTCGGGTCGCATGGCCCAGGCCTGACCGGGCTCAATCAGCTCGACAAAAACGGTGGCCGGCCCTTGGGGAACGGCCACCGTTGCTGTCACACCCGTCAGCCTCCGACGATGATGGCCGCGGCCGGGCACCCGGCCGCGGCCGCGACAGCCGCGTCGCGGTCGCCGGCGCTCACCCGATCCTGCAGGACGACCACGGCGCCCTCGTCGTCCAGGTCGAAGACTGAGGGCGCCACGATGATGCAGTTCCCAGAACCTACGCAGACGTCCGCGTCCGCAGTGACGATGGCCTGGTCGTTCTCGGACATGTCTCTCCTCCTGCTGTAGGCCGGTCACCCGCTGTGCCGGTAACCGGGTTCCGGCGACCACAGCACTGGGGTCCCCGGTCGAACACGAACCCGGCGCTGCGATCGAAGCCGCACCAGGTGGGCCAGGGTTTCGGCCAGCGCCAGTCGCCTGCGCTGGCCGGTGGTCTCCTCCCACGAACGCGACCAGGTCAGCCGGCGTGCAACGTGCCAGACGGTGACCGCATCGTCGGCCTCGACGAGGACCGCCTCGATCTCGGCGAGTCGCGCCTCGTGGTGACGACGCATCGCCTCGACCCGCGCCGGCAGGTCCCGGAAGCGGTACTCGTGCCCGGGAAGCACCTCGACGTCCACATCCCCCGCCCAGTCCGCGACCTCGGTCAGCGACCGCAGGTACTCGTCCAGGGCATCGCGGTCGCAGCTGTACGTGCCGATCGTCGGCGTGATGCGCGGAAGGACATGGTCCCCGGTCAGCACCACCCGATCCCCCGGCACGCGCAGGCACAGGTGACCCGGGGTGTGCCCGGGCGTCCAGAGCGCCTCGATTCGGCCTCCCGTCAGCCGGGCCACGTCCGCGGCGTCGAGCCGGTAGTCGGGCTCCAGGACCGAGATACGCCGCGAGTACACCGGGTCGAACCGAAGTGCCGCACGCTCCGTCTCCGGTATGCCGCACTCGGCCGGCCACATCCAGTTGCGACGCTCGACGGCCCTCCCGTCGCGCAGCTGGTCGAGCAGGTCGGCGTCGGCACGGTGGACGCCGACCCAGCATCCCGACGCTTCCCGCACCCGGACGGCGAGACCATGGTGGTCGGTGTGGGCGTGAGTAACCACGACCCCCGTCACGTCGGCCAGGTCGAGGCCCGAGTGGGTGATGCCGTCCCGGAGCGCCTGCCAGCCCACGTCGGCCGGCCAGCCCGGGTCCACCATGACCAGCCCAGCGCGGGTCTCCACCACGTAGCAGTTCACGTAGCGCAACGGACTGTCGGGCATCGGAACCGGGATCGACCAGATGCCGGCGCGGACCCGTTCCGCATCGGGGAGTTGGCGGGCGGCCCAAGCGGCGTGCTGCTCCGCGCTGGACGGCGCCGCGCCGGCAAGGGCGGTCAGGACGCCGTCTCCAGTGCGGGCTCGACCACGACGTTCAGGGGGCTGAACGAGCGCGGCATGTAGCCGCGGTAGGTCGCCGGCTCGGCGTCGCCGTCCCAGCGGAGGGAGGCGTAGCGCTTGAGCAGCTGCGAGATCACCTCGACTTCCTCGCCGCGGGAGAGGGCGGCACCGACGCAGTACCGTGGACCGACGTTGAACGCGACGTGCGTCTTGAGGTTGCGGCGATCGAGATCGACGGTCTCGGGGTCGTGGAACTGCCGCGGGTCACGGTTCGCGGCACCGTTGACCGGGTGGACCCGATCGCCCTTGCGGATCAGGTGGCCCGCCACCTCGACGTCCTGCGTTGCCACGCGCACCCGGAACTGCACCGGAGCGAGGTAGCGCAGCACCTCCTCGCCGAAGGCCACGATCTGACGCTCGTCCCCGCGGATCCGATCCTGGAGCTCGGGGTAGTTCAGCAGGGTGTAGATGGCGTTCTTGAGGAAGTGCGCGGTGGTGTCCGTGCCGGCGAAGAACAGCACTCGCGCCTGGGCGAGGATCTCCGCTTCGCCCCACTCCTCCAGCACGCCCTGCCCCTGCTCCCACAGCACCGAGATCAGGTCGTCGCGGGGCTCGTCCCGGCGGGCCCGGATGACCGGAAGGAGTACCTCGTTGAGGGAAGCAGCCGCGGCGGCGGCCTCGGCGTACGCCTCGTCGTCCTCGCCGAAGGTCTCCGTCCACCGGAACATCGTGGAGTTCCAGCGGCGGCACTTGGCCATCAGCTCCTCGTCGTGCCAGTCCAGGCCGAGGAGCGCGGCGATGACGTCGCTGGGGACGACCGAGGCGAACTCGGCGGCCAGGTCGATGTGCGTGCGACCCTCGATCGCGTCGAGCCGGGTGCTCACGAGTTCGGCGATGAAGTCCGTTCGGTACCTGCGGACCGTCACCGGCGTGAAGTGCTGCAGCAGGAAGTTGTGGACGGCGTGGTGCTGCTCTCCCTGGAGGAGCAGCACGCCCTTCGGCCCGCCGTAGACGTCCGCCGCACCCTTCAGCTCGAAGTACGGATGGGCGAAGACGTCCTCATTGAGCTGGATGTACCGGCACTCCTCGTAGCCGACGACGATCCAGGCGTTCATGCCCTCGTCCCAGTGCACGGGGCCGCGGGCGAGCCGATCGGCGAAGAAGGGGTACGGGTCTTGGTCGCGGGCTTCCTTCAGGCTCTTCATAGCGGGATCGGCCTCCAGGGGTGGATGGGATCAGGCGCCGCGCGACGACGCCGGGGAGCTTGACACCAGAGGGGTGTCGACGCCAGTGGGTCCGAGGTCGTTCGATCCGCCGGGGTGGCCCAACGCCTCGTCGCGACCCGGGAGGGGCTCCAGGAAGAAGCGGGCGTTGTCCTCGATGAACGCCGCCTGGCTCTCGGGGACGTCGTCGTGGTACTTGATTGCCGTGACCGGACAGACCGGCTCGCAGGCACCGCAGTCCACACACTCGTCGGGGTGGATGTACGCCTTGCGGGCGCCCTCGTAGATGCAGTCGACCGGGCAGACCTCGACGCAGCTGCGGTCGAGGACGTCGATGCAGTCGCCGTAGATGACGTAGGCCATGTGGATGCTGACTTCCTAGTGGGAGGAACGTGGTGATGTACGCCTGACGCCCGGCACGCCGACGCGACGCAGGGTTGCCCAGTCGGGAATCTTGGTGCGCGCGCGGCCGAGCACCTGACCGCGGCTCAGCTCCTCCGAGTCGATCGACAGCCAGCCGTCGTACGTGACCGGCCTGACGCCGCGCTCGGCGAGCACACGGTCGACCTCGTCGGGCGCGACACCGCGTGGCGGCCGGCCCTCCAGGTCGGCAAGGATGCTGACGACCGTGTCGGCGGCGCAGGCCCGGTTGGTCCCGACGACCCCGGACGGTCCACGCTTGACCCAACCGGCGACGTAGTGACCGTTGAGGGCCCGGCCGTCGGGGCCGAGTACCCGACCCGCGTCGTGCGGGACGCGGCCGAGGTCTTCGTCGAACGGCAGCGTGCCGACCGGCGTGCTGTGGTAGCCGACCGACCTGACGACCATGCCGGCCTTGAGTTCGGTGACCTCTCCGGTCGGAACCACCGCACCGTCGACCTCCTGCATCTTCTCCAGGCGTACGGCGGCGACGGCGCCACCCGCTTCGAGAAACTCGACCGGGCGGGACCAGAAGTGGAAATGCAGGGTCCGCTGACCATCCACCACCTCGCGCGCGGCGAGGTCAGCGAAGGCCTTGAGGTTCGCCGCCGTCATCGGGTCCTCCGACCCCGCAGGCAGCAGGCCCGCATCGAGCTTGGTGGCGACGTGGTCGAGCTCGAGCAGCTCGCGCAGCTCCTTCGCGGTGAACTTCGCGTGCTCAGGTCCGCGGCGGCAGACCAGGTGCACGTCGCGGACACTGCTGTCTGCGAGCCGGTCCAGGACATGCGGCGGCATGTCGGTCTGCGTCAGGTCCTCTGCCGACTTCGCCAACAGGCGCGCCACGTCCAGAGCGACGTTGCCGGCGCCGATCACGACAACCGACTCCGCGGCCAAGGGGAACGACTCCGCGGCCTGAGCATGGTCGGGGTGGCCGCTGTACCAGGCAACGAAGTCCGTGGCTGAGCAGACCCCGGCGAGGTCCTCACCCGGGATGGAGAGCCGGCGGCCGACGGAGGCGCCGGTTGCAAAGACCACGGCGTCGTAGAGCTCGCCGAGCTCGTCGGTCGTCACATCGACGCCGACGTGGACGTCGCCAAGGAACCGGACCTGAGGACGCTCGAGCACCTTCTGGAGCGCGACGATGATCGACTTGATCCTCGGGTGGTCGGGCGCGACGCCGTACCGGACGAGGCCATACGGCGTGGGCAGACGATCGTAGATGTCAACTGACACGTCGATGCGGCTGCGCACGAGGGCCTCGGCCGCATAGACGCCCGCCGGGCCCGACCCGACGACTGCGACACGGTAAGGGATCATCCGCTCCCACTCCCAACAATTACTTAGCCATGCAAACTTAACCTGGCGAAGCAATAGGCGTCAACGGTCACATTCAGGCCGGCCGCACCGCCGACGCAACGACTGCACGCGTGCCTTCCGCCGCAAGTCGCGCCGCATCCGAGGTCGGCCGTTGCCAGAGCTCGTCGGAGTAGACCTCGATCGAGAACGGCGCATCGACTCCCGGCCGGTCGAGGGCCGTCACGAACGAACGCAGGTCGAAGTCACCGTCTCCCGGCAGGACTCGGTGGTGGACGGCGTCGACCATCCGGTCGGGGTTGACGGGCGGGATCGGCCCGTCGTTGAACTGCACCATGAACACCCGCCCGGCCGGCACCGTCCGCAGCAGCTCGAGGTCCGGCCGGCCACGGAAGAAGTGCCAGCTGTCGATGCACAGCCCGCCGTTGTCGCGGTTCGCGTCGGTCACGACGGCCAGCCCGGTCGCGAGGTCCGGGATTCTGCTGTACGGAACGAACTCCAACGCCACCTTCAGCCCGTGGCCGGCCGCCCGGTCGCACAGGCTCGCGAAGGCTTCGGCCACCTCCGGTCCGACCGGCCGGGCGTCGAAGGTGCCGACCGTCTGCGCGAACGGCACACCGAACGTGTCGGCCAGGTGGAACGCGATCCTCTCGATCTCCGGGTCGGCGTAGACCAGACCCGGACGGCTCGGGATGCCGGCCGGTCCCGGTACACCATGGAAACCGAACAGGACCTCCACCTCGTTGATCCGCACGTCCCATTCGGCAAGGACCGCGGCAAGGTCACGATCCTTCCATCCGTCCGCCACCAGGGCCTGGTAGTAGGGAATGGCGAGGCCGATCCCGTCGTACCCGGCCTGCCGGGCCGCGGCGACGCGGTCGGGGAACGAGGCGTTGCGAACGGTGCCCCAGGCCAGGACCAGCCGCGGGCCGCGAGCGAAGCTCGACGACGATGGCACCTGACTACTCCTCACGCTGACCGGCCCGCGCGAGGATCGCGCGGGCGCGTACACGTACGGGCGGGTCCACGAGCTGGCCCTCGAAGCGCGCGACCGCACCGCCGGCCGCCAGGACCCCGTTGGCCCAGGCAAGCTCATCGGCGGTTGGACGGAGCGCCTCGTGCACGAGCGGCACCTGCCGGGGGTGCAGGCACAGCTTGCCGTGCAGCCCGATCTCGGCCGCCCGGCGGACGTCGGAGCGCACGGTTTCGTCGTCGTCGAGCGCGACGGTCACGCCGTCGACCGGCGAGGCGATCCCCGCCGCGGCGGAGGCGATCACGAGCTGCGTCCGGATCGCGAGCAGCGAATCCCAGGTCGGTTGCGCGCCGAGCGCTGCGGCGAGGTCGAGAGTCCCGAGGACGAGACGTGGGACCGCTTCGTGACGGGCCAGCGCCCGGATCCCCTCGAGCGCATTGGGTGTCTCCACCAACGGCAGCACGGGTACGCCGAGCCGGTGGTGGACATGGCCGATCTGGTCGGCGGTCTCGGCCTTCGCCAGCATGACCGCGACCAGTTTCGCGGTCCCGGCGAGCGCCTCGAGATCGGCCTGATGGTCGTCGATCTCGGCGCCGTTGACACGGACGACCGCCGGGGACCGGGCAAGCCATTGCCTGGTCGAGGCCCTGGCCGCGGGTCGGGCTTCTGGAGCGACCGCGTCCTCGAGGTCGATGACCACGAGGTCGGCGCCGGACCGCGCTGCCGATTCGAATCGGTCCGGACGGGAGCCCGGCACGAAGAGCAGAGAGCGCGCTGAGCCGATCATCCGGCGGAGCCGGTTAGATCGGGCAGCACCCGGCGCTCCACGAGCGTCCTCAGGGCGTCACGGAAGGTTACCTCGGTGTCGCAGACCCGGGTGTAGCCCGCCTGCTTGACCTTGACCGTGCTTACCAGCGCTGGTGGTGGCGTCGTCGTCAGGCCGTAGCCGAAGGTGTAGTCGGCGTACTGGTGGGACTGGCCGAGGACGTCAAGCAGCGAGAGTGGCCGAAGCCGGTGCTTGGCGACGATGTCCTCCCAGGCGCCGGCCAGGCGGGGAAGCTCCTCGGCCAGGCTCATCGGCCGGGGCTCCGCGCACGGCACTCCCATCGCGCCGGCCAGGGCCGGCCAGAGCTCCTGCCAGGAGAACACCTCCCCGTTCGTCAGGTTGAAATGCTCGCCCCAGGCCGCCGGCGAGGTCGCCGCCCATACCAGCGCGCCCGCCACCACCCGCGCGTCCACGACCTGGCGGACCGGATGGATCGCGCCGCCCGGGAAGCCGAACGGGATTCCTGTCGCAACACTGAGCGCGGCGAACGCACCGATCACCGGAGGCGTGCAGTAGGCAACGCCGTACGCCGGTCCGACGACCTGCACGGGCCGGAAGATGGTCCAGTCGAACGCGTGGCGATCGGCCAGCTCCCGGAGCAGGTCCTCCTGGTGCCAGTAGAAGTTCTCATGCCCGTCGCGTGGCGCCCGCTCCCGCGCCGGGATCGGGATCGGGTGCAGGTGGGCGCCATACGCCTTCGTTCCCTGCATCACGGTGACGTGCCGCAGCCCGCCGTCGGCGGTCAGCGGAGCGAGGACGTTCCCGAGCATTGCCCGGTTGGTCGCCATCTGCTCAGGGTCGGACCAGCCGGCGACGAGCTCCGGCTTCTCGTACGCCGCCGCGTAGACGAGATGGGTCGGCCGTGGATCAAGGGCAGCAACGGCGTCCCGGGTCGCGGCCTCAGTCGTCAGGTCCACCGGAACGTGCTCGAACCGCACCGACCGGTCCACCTCGGGAGCGCGTCGCGAGAACGCGACCACGTGCCACCCTTCGGCGGCGAAGGCGGCGACCGCCGCGGTTCCTATGAGCCCGCTGGCACCAGCGACCAGCACTCGCCCAGCACTCATCATGTCTCCTTCACGCCGGTTGGAGGCCCGGCAGATCGGACTGGTCGGGTTCTGCAAGAGCGCCGGAGGCCGACACCCCTCCCTCACCGGTAGCGACCTCGACGTCCGCCTGTCCCCCGTCGCCCGGACGGCGGGCCCAGATCGTCTGCGACCCGACCGCCGGCGCGAGCAGCCGGTAGGAAAAGACCTTGCCCAGCAGCTCGCATCCGCGCGTCCGGAGGTCCTCGGCCATCAAGACCGCCTGCAAGGGACCATGGATCACCAGATCGTCGAAGCCCTCGGTACGCGCATGGTCGCGGTCGTAGTGGATCCGATGAGCGTTGTAGGTGAGTGCCGAGAACCGGAAGAGCAGGACCGGGTCAACCCTGAGCGAGGTACCTCGGCCGGCTGCGCCAGAGTCTCCCGGCCCACCCGTGCACCCGATCAGCGGAGCCGAAGCCGGTCGCTCGGGCCGATAGACGATCTCGTGGTCGTCCCGCACCGCCAGCTCATCGTCCTGGACGTACTCGTGACGCACTGTGACGAAGCGGAGGTGCCCGCTTCGTCCCTCCGTTTCCCGCGAGGTGAGGATCCGGGAGGTTCGGGTGGCCTCCCGGCCGACGACGAGTGGCCTGCGGTGCCACACCCGGCCGCCGGCGAACATGCGACGTGCGCCGGCGGCCGGCGGTGTCGGCAGCCCGACGAGCGGGTGGCCGTCGGCCCCGATCAGATGCTGCGGAACGGCCTCAAGCAGCTGGGTGATGTGCCACATGGGTGGGACTCGCTCCGGCGACGCCGGCCGGACATCCAGGAGCCCGGCCAGCGCGTCGACGGGGTGGCGACCTATGACGTCCGTGCGGACCTGGACGTCCCCACGACCTTCGAGGTCCGATGATGCCATCGGGCCGGCGACTCAGAAGGGGGGAAGCAGTTCGACGTCCTGCGGAGCGCTCACGAAGTAGCGCTCGACCAGGCGTCGAGCAAGCTTCCAGGCGCCCGAGCGACGCTCGTAGACGTCGTGGTATGTGCAGCTGACCCAGCTGATCTGGCCGGAGGGGTGCACGCACACCGCGATGGCGTCGCTGCGACCGATCGCACGATCAGGGTTCTCGAAGTGGGCCGTGTGGTTGGTGGTCCAGTGGTAGGTCTCCTTCCACACCTTGCCGATGACCTCCTGCGAACGACGGATCTCCTCCGTGCCGTGGAAGTCGCCGCGCCCGCCCGGGATCAGGTACTCGGCGTCGTCGTGCCAGATGCTCATGAACCGGTCGATATTGCGGCGGTCGGTGCCCTCGCAGTAGCCGGCGATGATGTCGGCGATCGCGGCCCGGCTCTCGATCTCGTCGATCCGCTCCTCGAGGGACCGGCCCTGGATGCTGGTCGTCATGGCGCTCAGCCCTCGACCCGCGGCTTGGTCCGGAACTTGGCGGGGTAGTTGTCCGGCAGGTCCTCCTCGGCCAGCGGGACGATGTGGTGGTCCAGGACGTAGCGGTCCTCGCCGGTGGCCCTGTCGTCCTCGTTGAACTCCCAGAAGACGACGGTCCGGGCCGACAGCACGTAGAAAGGGCTCGCGGGCGAGCTGTCATCGACGAAGCCCATCTTCCGCGCGACCTCGGCGGTCAGGATCTGCCGGAAGGTGCCCTCGGTGACGATGTCGTAGTCGCCGACCACCACGCGGGTCTTCTTCGACTCGATGACGTACGAGCCGTTGTTCACCATCTCGGTGTAGTTGGCGCGAACCTCGTCCAGGCCCTTCGGCCCGGTGTCACCCTTGACGTTGCCGAAGACGCCGTACTCGTGGTACTGCGGATCATCCGACAGCGTCGGCAGCACCATGTCCAGGTCCGCCAGCACCTCGCCCTTGGAGTGGGAGACGACCGTCTCGAGATGCTTGCGCTGCAGGGGCGTCTTGGCCTTGTGCATGTGATCCGCGAAGCTGGTGTAGGTCAGCTCCGGCCTGAAGTCCTTCACTATCTCTCCTCAGGGATACGAGACCATCATGTGACGGTCGCAACAATTTATCTAGCCATGTGAAACAAAACTAATCGCTGAGTCAGGCATCTGCAAGGCTGTGCGGCGAACGAATGCACAGGTACGCGGACACTTCGACCAACCAGGAACGCCCCGGCACGGCCGCGACACCCGGCCACCTGAGCACGTGGCGTCGAGAGGCCTGATAGGCGCATACTTAGCCGGGCGAAATTAACCGGGTGAAGGCCCAGATCGGGGTAAGGATGACCACGACCACCAGCGACTCTGCCGGCGGCGTCAGGCACAAGCACGCCATCCGGCGCGAGGACCTGACCCGCCTGCGGATGACGCTTGGCCGCCTCGGACGCGTCCTGCGGCAGCAGAACGACGAAGGCCTGAGCTACGCCCTCATCTCACTGCTCTTCAACATCGGGCGCAGCCAGCCTGTCTCCGCCGGCGAGCTCGCAGCATCGGAGGGGGTCTCCCCGCCGTCGGTGACCCGATCGCTCAACCGCCTGATCGAGCTTGGCTACGTCTCACGCACCGCGGATCCCGCCGACCGCCGTGCCGCCCTGATCGAGCTGACGCCCAGCGGCCTCGAGGAGCGCGAGAAGGCGCTGAAGAGCCGCGAGCTCTGGCTCCAGGAGCACCTCGGACGACTCAACGACACGGAGCTGCACAGCCTGCTCGCCGCACTGCCTGCGCTTGAGCGGCTGTGCGATCCCGAGCTCCCGCGCCAGCCCTGAGGGCAAACGCGGGGTTCGAAGTGGCGATCAGCGGATCTCGAGGTCCTTGCGCGAACGTCCCAAGGCCCCCTCTGGGCCCTCACCACGCACCTGACGCAGAAAGTTGAACTCGTCCGGCTGGAAGTGAATGTTGCTCAGCGAGGCGCCGACGACCGTGGTCGCCGCGAACGAGAGCCCGATACCAAGCTTCTCCAGCGAGGCGAAGACCGCGTACTTCTCCGTGACAATGCCGTCGCGCATGATCGACGCGCACGTGGCGGCCAGTTCCGACGCCCCGCGCGGGGCCGCCTCATCGACGCGATCGACCAGGCCGTAGTCGAGGGCCGTCGGGGCCGACCAGGCGACGTTGCAGTACATGAGCTCCTTGGCGCGCTTGAGGCCGACAGTGGCGAACAGCAACGACATGTCGCCGTCCACCCCGACGTTGTGCCACCGGGGAGAGCCGAAGGTCGCGTCCTCGCCGGCGACCACCAGATCCGCGCACAGCACCAAGTAGAGCCCGGTATCCCAGCAACGACCACGAGCCTCGACGATGGTCACCTTCCGGCAGTGCAGCAGCCTTTGGTACAGACCCGAGCTGCCCCACCACGCGTCGTCCAGGGCGATCAGCCGCGCCCGTTGGCTCGGGTGCTTGCGGACCGCTCCGCCGGGTGCCTCGACGTACTGGCTCCAGGCGTCGGCGGGATCCCAGCCGGCACACAGGTCGTCGCCTTCACCACGAATCAGCACCACCTTCACGTCGTCGTCCTCGTCGACGTTCGCGAGATGGGCCGCGAACTGCGAAGCCATGGCACGGGTCATGAGGTTGCCCGCCGGGGACCGCCGGATGGTGACGGTGGCGATGTGGCTTTCGTGGTCCTTGCTGAGCTCGACCGTGCCCTCGCTCATGCATCCTCCTCCGCTCATGCATCCTGCTCCGTGTGACCGGACCCGACCGCCGTGCGGTGGATCGCGTAGTGGTCGGCCAGATCGAACTCCCGCCCCACCCCGTGTGCGTCGTAGACGGCCTGTTGCAGCATCTTCGACATCGTCACGCCGTCCAACGGCATACCGAGAACTGCGGCGGTCATCCGCTCCACCTCGGTCTGGAGCTGCGGCGCCGGGACAACCCGATTGACAAGCCCGATCCGCCCGGCGGTGGCGGCGTCGTAGGTGGTTCCCCGGAGCAGCCACGACTTGGCTCGATTGAGCCGGATCGTGAGTGCCGCGAGGACGAAGTTCGACTCGGGTACATCCAGGAACGGTGAGCCGAACTCGGCGTCCTCGCTCGCCACGGCGAGGTCGGTGCAGAGCAGGAGCGCGCTGCCCGCTCCGTGACACGCACCGTGCACCTCGGCGACCACGACCTTCTTGGCAAAGCAGGTCGCCTGGTACACCGCGGTCGACGCAGCGAAGGCCTGGTGCCACGTGGTGGGCGCCTCGGCCGCCGACGGGAACCCGGTCGGCACCGCCGGCGCGAAGTCTGGTCCCGTGGCACGCAGCACGATCGCCTTGACGTGATCATGGTCCGACGCCTCGATGACGGCCGCTGCAAGGTCGTCTGCGAACGCAGGATCGTGTGACGTCAGCGGGGCGAAGCTGTCCACTTCGACGTACGCGCGGCCGCCGGTTACACGAAGGTCGACCGGGCTCATGCCTTCACCCCCGCGCGGGGGTCCGCCGCGCCCTTTCGCTTCTTGTCAGCGTCGAGCGCACCACCGACGCCGACCTCCTTCGCGGTCTTCCAGAAGTCCATCTCGTCCGGACCCGGTTGCAGGAAGTGCGACACCAGCAGCCCGGTGATCGAGGGAACGCTGGTGTCCATCGCGCCCTCCGCGGCGCGAAGCCTCGACTTCAGGTAGAGCAGGTGGCCGGGTGGACGGGCCGCGAGGTCGGCCGCGATCGCATGGGTGGTCTCGGCGAGCCCGGCTGCCGGCGCGACCGTGTCGACAAGACCAAGACGGTGCGCCTCGGTCCCGCTCAACGGCATCGCGGTGAACCCGGTGCGCCGGGCCGCCTTCATGCCCAGGATCCGGTTGATGTGCACGCTGGCGACCGCGCCGGCCGGGCCCAGGAACCGAGCCTCGAGTGCGCCGATCCGCGTGTCCTCGGCGGCCGTCACGACGTCGACCTTGCAGGCAATCATGAAGTAGGCGGCCGCTGCGCAGTAGCCGTGCAGCTGTGCGACAGTAACCTTCGGCGAGCGCGAGATCGCCTGGCTGAATCCGAGCCGGCCCCACGCCATGTCCGCGCCGTACCGGTACCCGACCGTCAGCGTGCGACGCCGCTCGTGCGGTCGTTTCTGGCCCCACTGCTCGTTGATCTCGTTGCCGCTGCAGAACGACTTGCCGTTGCCGCGGATCACGACGACGCGCACCTGCGGGTCACCACCGGCCTGGGCCATCAGGTCGATGATGCGGTCCCGCATCGGGACGCTCATGGCATTGTGCTTCTCGGGGCGGTTGAGTGTCAGGTAAGCGATGCCGGAGGCTGCATCGACTTCGTACAGCACCTGCCCGGCCGCGGCCGCGATGCTCTCTGGAGTTCCGTACCTCACGCCTTGCCCACCTCTTCCGCTACGTGCGCGACCTGGGCCTGCTCGACCACACCCTGGGCCACCAGTCCATCGATTCGATCGGGGGAAATACCGAGGTCCTTGAGCACACCGGTGGTATCGGCGCCGAGCTCCGGGGTCCAGCCGCCGACTCGTGCGGGGGTCCCGCTGAGCAGGAACGGGCTGCCGACCGTGCGGATCGTCCCCCATGTCGCGTCCGGTTGCTCGACGACGAAGCCGTTCGCCAGGACGTCAGGATCGCGGGCGGCCTCGACGAACGTGTTGACCGGGGCTACGGGTACGCCGTTGTCCCGCATCCGTTCGACCCACGTGTCCCGGTCTGCGGTCAGGAAGGTCGCCTCGAGGATGGGCTCGAGGATGTCGCGATGCTGCTCACGGATCCGGCTCTTGGCGAATCGCGGGTCGTCGCGCAGGTCGAGCCGGTCGAGGGCCGTGGTCAGCCCGTTCCACACCTTCTGATCCGTGGCGCCGATGACGACCCAGCGGTCGTCCTTGCAGCGGAAGGCGCCCGAGGTCGACGTCACTCGGCCCTGGGTCCGCTTCACTTCGTCGCCGTGCAGCGCGATGGTGACCTCGGCCGTGTGCATGGCCAGGCAGGATCCGACGAGCGAGCCGTCGACTCGCTGGCCACGTCCGGTCCTCTCCTTGGCGAGCAGGGCGGTCAGGATGCCCATGGCCAGGAAGACCGCGCCGGCCGAGTCGGCCATTCCGCGACTGGCCAGTCGCGGTGCCCCGTCCGGGGTACGCACGAAGTCCGACAGGCCCGAGACGGCCTGGGCGACCATGTCGAACATGGGCTCGTTGCTGCGCGGGCCTAGTGGGCCGTACCCCGACGCGGCGGCATAGATGAGCTGCGGGTTTTCCTCGCGCAGGGTGTCGTAGCCCAGGCCCAGCTTCTCCATCACGCCGAGCCGGAAGTTCTCCACGACGACATCGCACTCCCGGGCGAGGGCTTTCACGATGTCGCGACCCTCCGGGTGCGTGATGTCGACGGCGATCGACTTCTTGCCGCGGTTGAGGCCCGTGAAGAAGCCCGCGTACCCGTCAGGTGCCTGGCGGAGCCGCCGGTCCCACTCACCTCCCGGCCGTTCAACCTTGATGACCTCTGCGCCGAGGTCGGCGAGAATGCGGGTCGCATACGGACCCTGCAGGAAGCGCGTCAGGTCGAGAACCTTGACTCCGTCGAGCGCGCCGGGCCGAACTTCGGGGTCGCTCATGCGTCCTCCCCCACGGTGGTCGTAACGAGCACGTCAAGCGCCTCCACGCGGCTCCCCGTGATGCGCAGCGGGTTGATTTCCAGGGTGTCCAGATCCGGCCCGACGGACAGGGCGGCCCGGCTGATCGCCACGATGGCCCCGCTCAGCGCGTCGAGGTCGGCCGGCTGAGTTCCGCGGGCGCCGCGCAGCAGTTCAGCGCCCTTGAGCTCCTCGAGCATCCGCCGCACCTCGCGGGCGCTGACCGGCAGCACCCGCAGGCTGGTGTCCTTCAGAACCTCCACCCAGATGCCTCCGAGGCCCACGGCCAGCACCGGCCCGAAGGTCGGATCCTGGGTGATCCCGACCAGCAACTCCTGGCCGGGCGCCCGCATCGGCGAGACGAGCACGCCGCGCAGGTCGGCGTCGGGAACGTTGCGCGCCACCGTTGCCATGATCGAGTCGTACGTCGTCGCCGCGGCATCGGCGCCTTCGACGCCCAGGACGACTCCGCCGACGTCGGACTTGTGCGCGATTGCCCGCGAGCAGATCTTCATCGCCACGGCGCCGCCGAGCTTCACCGCCGCGTCGGCGGCCTCGGCCGCGGATCTCACCAGGTAGGCCGGGACGATCGGGACGCCGGTGGCCTCCAGCAGGGCACGTCCCTCGTCCTCGGCCCAGGTCCGGGCCTTCGGGCCGTCGGCGACGGCGGCGGAGGGCAGTTCTTCGGTCGTGCTCACCAGCAGCGAGTTGCGTTGCTCGACCCACCGCACCACATGGCCGAGCGAGGTGACCGCGAGCTCGACGCCGGGCAGCAGGAAGAGGTTGTTCGCGGAGAGCAGTGACTGGGCATACGGCGAGACGTCGAGGCAGGTGTTCGAAGAGAGGAAGACCGGCACCGGTGCCGCGGCCACGATCTCGCCGATGATCTTCATCCGGCTCTCGATGAACGTCGGGTCCTCCGGGCGCTCGTCCGGCAGTGGCGTCATCATCGAGAACATGAAGTCAATGCCGGCGTCGTCGACAGCGATCTCCATCAGGTCGTCCTCAGCTTTGGTCGGACGCGGTCTGGCTCGCGCGTGGCCGAAGCCGGTGGTGTCGAGCGGGTTGAGGATCGAGGCGAACTCGGGCAGGTGCACGGCGAGCTTGGACCGGGTGTCCTCCTGCCAGTCCGGCAGCGCGAGGCTGTTGAGCGAGGCGAGGTCGGCAATGATGTTGCAACCACCGCCAGAGGAGGTCACGACGCCCATGCGGCGACCTTCCGGCAGGCGCGGGCTGTAGCCGAACACCCCGGCGGTTGCGACCAGCTCCTCGACGCTCTCGACGCGGACCATGCCGGCCTGCCGGAGCGCCGCGTCCACGACGGCGTCGTTGGTGGCCATCGCGCCGGTGTGGGCCATGGCCGAGCGCATGCCTTCTTCGCTGCGGCCGGCCTTGTAGACGACGATCGGCTTGCCGGCCCGCAGTGCCTTCGCGCCAAGCTCGAAGAGGCGGTCCGGCTCGCGCACGGTCTCAAGGAACAGCGCGATGGCGCGCGTGTTCTCGTCCCCGATCAGGTAGTCCAGAACGTCGAGACTGGTCAGCACGGCCGAGTTGCCGACTGACGCCCACAGGGTCGACCCCACGCCGTGCGCCTGCGCGAACTGGTACGTCGCCCGCGCCATCGAGCCGCTCTCGAACACGGCGCCGACCGGGCCCGGCACGGGTGCGGACTGCGTGGCAACGGCCCAAGGCGCCACGCCATCCACGGCGTTGATGAACCCGATGGTGTTCGGGCCCATGACGGTCAGGTCGAGCTCGACCGCGCGCTGCGCCAGCCGGCGCTGCCGATCACGTCCGTCGGCTCCGGTCTCCCCGTAGCCGGACGCGAGGACGACGGCGTTCTTGATGCCGGCGGCGGCGGCGTCCTCGATGATCGGATCGACGCGGTTCGGGCCCACCATGATGTAGGCCATGTCGACGGGCTCGTCGAGGTCGCGCAGGGTCGGGACGGTCGGCTGCCCGAAGATCTCCTCGTACTTGGGGTGGACGAAGCGCACGTCCTTCACGCCACCACCCAGCTCGATCGCGTTGAGGAGATTCCGGGCCCAGCTGGAGCTCGGCGATGCACCCACAACCGCGATGCTGCGAGCGCCGAAGAAGCGGCGCAGCCGGCCCGGCTCGACAACCGAGCGTCGTGCTGCGTAGTCAACGGTGAGCATGAGGCGTAACTCCTCGAGCGTCAGGCAAGTTGTTTAGCATCGTGAAGTATTCTATATCTCGTGAGGTCAGGCAAGTACTGGACTCGATTTCGGCCGACGCCCCGTCCGCCGCGTCCTGTCAGAGGACGGCGCGGAACTCGGCCGGGGAACGCATCTTGATCCCGCGGTCGCGGGCAACGAACCTGCCCGCAGGGCGCAGCCAGGGACCTCTCCTGCAGCATCCGCAGCCGGCCATGCCGGTCCCGCGCAGGCGACCAAGTCTTCGCACGCGGGGTTGAACACGTCGGGCAGGAAGCATCGACGCTCGGCCTTGTGGCCGAGGCCATCGCCAAGGGACGAGCCGAGAGGGGGCGTCAGCCGCTATCCGAAGTAGGCGGCATGGAGCTCGGCGCCCTCAAGTGAGGACGGCGTTCCCGTGGCGGCGATCCGGCCGTCGCGAAGGACGATCATCCGCTCGCAGGCGCTGGCCACCCGATCGCTGTTCTGCTCGACAACCAGCATGGAGATGCCCGCAGCCTGGAGCGACCGCAGCGATGAGTAGATCTTCTCGACCACGACGGGTGCGAGACCCAGCGACGGCTCGTCGAGCAGCAGAAGCTTGGGCCGCTGGATGATGGCGCGGGCCAAGGAGAGCATCTGCTGCTCTCCCCCGGACAGCAGACCGGCTAGCTGGGTGCGTCGCTCGGCAAGGATCGGGAAAAGCCCGTACACCAGGTCCTGCACTTCGGCGATCTGGCGTCGCACGGCGCGCCGGCTCAGCCGCATCGCGGAGATCTGCAGGTTCTCCTCGACCGTGAGCGGGCGAAGCACCCGGTGCCCCTCCGGCAGGATCACGATCCCCTTGCGCACGCTGGCGGCGGTCGACGACCCGTTCATCCGGGTGCCGCGGAACGAGACCTCTCCCGACCGCGGCTTGAGCCCGCCGCTGAGGGCCCGCATCAGGGTCGTCTTCCCGGCGCCGTTCATCCCGACCAGGCCGAGCAGCTCGCCCTCGTTGAGCGCGAAGGAAACGTCGTGCAGGACGGGCTGATGGTCGCCGTAGCCGACCGTCAGGTTGCGTACGTCGAGAAGCGGCGCGCTCATCCGGGGACCCCCAGGTAGGCGGAGATGACCTCTTGCTGCCCGAAGACCTCGTTGGGCGGGCCTTCGGCGATGACCTGGCCGTGGTCCAGGACGTAGATGCGATCACAGGCGCCGGTGATGAGCGGCAGGTTGTGGTCGACCAGGACCACGCCGAGATCGCGGGCACCGAGCGCCCGAACGGTCGCGGCGACTTCCTCGCGCTCGAACTCGGTCAGACCGGCACCAGGCTCATCGAGCAGTAGGAATGCGGGGTCGAGCATCAGGTTGCGCGCGATCTCCACCAGACGGAGCACGCCGTACGGCTGGTCTCCGGCAAGGCTGTGGGCGCGGTCGGCGAGGGCGAGGTCGGCGAGCAACGTCATCGCCCGGTCGCGGCCGGCGACCGCCTGCTTTCGAGCGGCCGGACTCAGCAACGACTGCCGGAACCACCCGACCTTGCCGATGCCGTCCCCGGCGAGCATGACGTTCTCCAGCAGTGTCAGCTCGGGGATGATCTTCGGGCTCTGGAACGTCCGGCCGATTCCCGACTGGACGAGCTTCTGCGGAGGCGTACCGAGAATCTCTTCGTCACCGAGACGGATCGAGCCGGTCGCCCGGACGTCCCCGGTGATCGCGTTCAGCAGGGTCGTCTTGCCGGCGCCGTTCGGGCCGATGAGCCCGACGACCTCACCGGTTGCGAAGGAGATCGAGACGTCGTTGACCGCCGTGTTGCCGCCGAAGGCGACCGACATGCCACGCACCTCTACGCGCAAGTCCCGATGTACGGCCTTGACCGACTCGGCGAGGTTGCGTGTCATGGTCTCGGTGAGGACGTCGCCACCTCCACCTGGATCATCCAGCTCGAGCTCACCGGTGGACTCGGACGAGTCCGGTCGCCGTCGCCGGGCAATCCACTTCATGAAGTTGTCCAGCCAGCCGGCGATGCCACCGCGGGTGAGGACGACGAGCACCAGAATGCCCACGCCGTAGACCAGGTCCTGGGCTTGGCTGGTGGCAAGCGAGAGCTCGTCCATCAACAGGATGGCGATGACGCCGAAGACGGGACCGAGGAGATAGCCGGCGCCGCCGAGGATCGCGGCGAGCAACAGCGCGACCAGGCGGGTGAAGCTGAAGGTTTCGAGGTCGATCACCAGCTGGAAGTGGGCGAAGAGGACGCCGGCCAGCCCGGCGAGCGCACCTGAGAGCGCAAACGCAACGAGCCGGGTCGAGTCGGGTGAGACACCCACCGCGGCGAGAACGCGCGGGCCCTCGCGCAGCGCGGTCAGCTTGCGCCGCATCGCTGAGCGGTGGATGCGCAGCACGAGCTCGTACGTCAGCCACGCGAAGAAGGCGGCCAGCCAGTAGTACGACAGATAGCCTCCGGTGAGCTCGTAGCCGAACAACGTCGGCAACGGGATCGCGTAGATGCCGATCGTGCCGCCACTGAACTTCTCCCAGTTCGCCGTGACCTCGGCGAGCGCAAGCGCGAACGCCAGCGTCTGGATGGCGAGGAACAGTTCGTTGAGGCCCCTCGTCGGAACCGCCACCAGGACGGACAGTGCGGTGGTGACCGCGATCGAGATCGCCAGCGCCGGCCAGAAGGGCATCCCGAACTGGACCTCGAGGTAGACGCTGGTGAACGCACCGAGGCCGTAGGTGATGACAATCGAGAGGTTGAAGATGCCCGCGTAGCCATACACGATGTTGAACGCGGCCGTGAGGATGTAGGCGATAACGGCAGCGGTCGCAAGGTGGACGAAGTAGTCGTTGCCACTGGCGATGAGCCCGATGATCACCAGGACCAGCGGCCCGGCGACATGCTTGACCCACGCCGAAGTCAGTGCCTGGCTCAGTCCGCCGGCCTTGTGAGAGGCGCCGCCCGCCTTGCGCCCAGTGGCCTTGTCCAGTCCGATGATGCTCATACGCGCTCTGCCGTTCCGCGGAAGGTGAACAGTCCCGTCGGCCGCACGAGCAGCACCAGGGACAGGATCACGAGGAGTGAGGTCAGGTGGTAGCCGGCAGCAATGTGCTGGTCGGTCAGCGTCATCACGAAGCCGGCCACGACGGCACCGCCCACCGCGCCGAAGAGGCTTCCGAGCCCGCCGATCACGGCACCGACGAGGCTGAGGACGAGAAGGGTCGGTGCCACGTCCACCGAGACACTGGCGATAGACGCCTGGAAGATGCCTCCGATGACCAGGCAGGCGCCCGAAACGACCCACGCGAGCAGCTCGAACCGCATCGTGCGGACGCCGTAGACCTGCGCCAGTTCGTGGTCGAACGAGACGGCCGCGAGGTTGTGCCCGATCAGCGTCCTGTCGAACAGGAACCACATCACCAGAAGGAGCAGGATCGACAAGCCGATGACCAGCAGCCGCTGCTTCGAGGTCTCGTAGCTGCCGATCGAGACGGACCCACGGATCCAGGGCTGCACGATCGAGGGCTTACCGCCGAACCATGTCCGGGTCAAGAAGTTGAGGAGCAGGCCGAAGCCGAGCGTTGCCAGGGTGAGGCCGATGACCGGCACTCCCTTACGCTGCGCAGGCACGATCGCGATCGCGTAGCACAGAGCGCCCAGGACGCCGCCGGCCGCGATCGTGAGGACGACGCCGACGGCGCCGTTGCTCGCCCCCCAAGACGCACACGCAGTGCCGGCGAAGACGCAGAAGCTCCCCGCGCCGAAGTTGACGACTCCGCTCACGCGGAACACCAGACTGACCGCCAGGACTAGCGGAATCAGCACCGCCGCCTGCGACAAGCTGGTCACGACCAGCGAGATCATGCGCTCTCCTCGTTGCCTCAGGAGTTGACCCGTACAGAATCCTTCACATCGCTAACTTGTATGAGACTGAGGTCACACGACGCCTTCTGTCAAGGCCCTCCGCGTCAGTTGGCGTCGACCCTCGCACGGTTACTTAGCATGGTGTAATGTTCGTCACCGAACCACAGAGAGGGGCCTTGCTATGACCACCGAGCCGCTGCTTCGGCTCTACCACACCGGCATCATCGTGGACAGCCTCGACAACGCGATGGCCGCCATGGGCGACGCCCTGCGCCTGGACTGGGCGCCGCCGCTGAGCTCCACCGTGCCGCTCGAATGCCCCGACGGCATCGTCGGGCGTGAGGTCCGGTTTACCTACTCGCTGCAGGGCCCGCACTTCATCGAGCTGCTCGAGCAGATCAACCCGGCTCCCTACCTCAACGTGACGGGTGGTCGGAGGGTCCACCACCTCGGCTACTACACCGATGACCTGCGCGCTGCCGCGGCGATGCTCGAGGCCAAGGGCTACCGGCGCGAGCTGAACGGCGTCGCCGAGGACGGCGGGATCGGCCGCGCCACGTTCCACTACAACCCGGAGTCACCCGGAATGTGGATCGAGCTCGTCTCGCACGAGGTGGCCAACCAGATCGACGGCTGGATCGCTGAGGCGGCGGCCGCGAAGGGTATCGCCTACGCCTCGCCGTTCGCATGAGCGGACCGCTGTCCGGCCTTCACGTCCTCGACCTGTCGACGTACGTCGCCGGGCCTTCGGCGACGCTGGCGCTGGCCCAACTCGGGGCGGACGTCGTGCGCGTGGATCCCCTCGGCGGTGCGACCGACACGCGGCGCCTCCCGCGAAGCGTCGACGGGACGAGCCTGTACTGGGCCGGCCTGAACAAGGGCAAACGTTCCGTCGAGGCCGATCTGAGGTCGGAGTCAGGACGGGACCTGGTGCGTTCGCTCCTGGCGGCGCCCGGGAGCGGCCACGGTCTGCTGGTCACCAATGCCGTCGGGCAGGAGTGGCTCAGTTACGAGAGGCTCAAGCAGGTCCGACCCGACGTCATCGTCGCCCACATCGCCGGCCGCGGCGACGGGCGCCCGGCCGTCGACTACACGATCAACTCGGAGGTGGGCCTGCCGTGGTTGACCGGGCCGGTGGACTCAGCGCTCCCGGTCAACCACGTGCTGCCCGCGTGGGACCTTCTCACCGGCTTGCACGTTGCCTTGGCGCTCCTGGCGGCGCACGCAGAACGCGTCTCCACAGGCCGCGGCCGGCTCGTCGAGGTCAACCTCGCAGACGTCGCCGCCGCGACCATGGCCCACCTCGGCTTCGTCGCCGACGCGGTGGTGAACGGAGCGGGACGGCTCCGCGACGGCAACTATCTCTATGGCAGCTACGGGTGCGACTTCGCGACCGGTGACGGCCGGCGAGTCATGGTCGTCGCACTCACGGCTCGCCACTGGGACAAGCTGGTCCAGCTGACCGGGACGTACGACGTTCTCCAGAACCTGCAGACGACGCTCCATGTGGACTTCGGCGAGGAGGCGGCACGATTCGAGCACCGCGACCTCATCTCGGCGATCCTCGCGCCATGGTTCTCCGCCCACACCCACGCCGAGGTTGTCGCCGCGCTTGACGCCGGCCACGTGCTCTGGGGCGACTATCGCACGATCGCCGAGTTCGTGAGCGACCCGATCGTGACCGCCAACGACCTCTTCCATCAAGTCGACCAGCCGGGCGTCGGTTCCTTCCCGGTTCCGGGTCCCGTCACTCGATCGCCCGGATGGGGGCAGGGCACACCCGCTCCAGCGCCCCGGCTGGGCGCCGACAACGACGCGGTCGTCCGCGAGTGGCTGCAGATCAAGGACGGGACGGCATGAGCACGGAGCGACTCTTCCTCAGCTTCACGTACCTGAGCGACATGTCCCGGCACGGTGAGTACAACGCATGGCACCAGCTCGACCATCTGCCGGAGAACGAGCTCCTTCCCGGCGTCGCCTGGGGGGACCGATGGGTCCGCACACCCGGCTGCGCGGCGGCCGGCCATGTCGGCGACACCGCCTTCGCGCCGGTCCAGTACGCCATCGCCTACGGCTTCCGGGCCCCGCTGGAGCCGGCGCTGCAGGCCTGGACCGACCTCAACCAGCGGGCGCTGTGGTGGGGGCGACGCCCGGAGCTGGCCTGGACCGAGCGGCGCCCGGTGGGCTTCTTCCACCCCGTCGAGGAATATTCGGCCGCACGCGTCCTCGTCGCCCCGGCTGCCATACCGCACCGGCCGCATCGGGGCGTCCACCTCACGCTGTCGCGGGCTGCCGCACCCTCGGTGCCCGCCGGCGCCGCCTACTTCGCGGCCTTCGACCGCGACCTGGTCCCGGCGATCCTTGCGATTCCCGGCGTTGCGGGTGCGGCGACGTACCGGTTCGCGGAGGGTGCAGGTGGGTTCGGGTCACCAGCCACGGGCGGCGAGAGCGACCTGATCGTTCGCATCCTCTACCTCGACGGCGACGTGCTGGAGACCAGCGCCCGCATCGAGGACGAACAGCCCGGCTGGATCGGGCGGGCCAGCGTGCCCGGCGATGCCGAGCACGTCCTGTTGAGCACCCCGATGCTGTCAATCCGTCCCTGGGAGTGGGACTGGTTCGACGGCCGCTAGCCGCTGATCGCTGCGGACGCGACGACTCGGCACGCAGCAGCTGACCACCACCGAGGCCGCGCAGGTGGCGGCACAGGCCAAGGCGGCCCAGGTCAGCCCGGTCATGGTTGCCTCGCCGGCCGGGCCCGCGGCCGCTCCGATCAGCGCGGCGGTGACAGCACTGCCGACGGCCCCGCCGACTGCTCGCAGGAGGATGTTGACGCTCGTGGCACTGCCCGTCTCGCCCGGCTCGACCGAGTCGACGACGAGTCCCGGCAGAATCCCGAACGTCGCCCCTGCCCCAGAGGACGTCAGCACCACCGATGCCACCAGCAGCGAGAGGTGCCCGTCGACCTTGATCAGCACCAGAGGTCCCAAGGCTCCGACGACACCCCCGGACGCAAGTGCGACCCGTCGGCCCCATAGTCGCGCCACCGTTGTCGCGGTACGGCTGCTCAGGTAGTTGCAGATGGCGATCGGGATCATCACCACGCCGATCGCGCTCAGCGTGAGCCCCACCCCGAACTGCGTACTCGTGGGCGCGAGGCCGATGCGCGTGATGAGCACCGGCGTGTTGTACAGGCTCACCCCCATCAGCAGGCCCGTGAGATGCGCCGCGAGCACGTTGCGCCGAGTGAACAGACGCAGCTCCACCAGCGGGTGGGCCACCCGGAGCTCGAGCCGGATCCACAAGAGCAGCAGGACGAGGGCGAGCGCTCCGAGGACCAGCACGCTGGCACTGGTCCAGCCCCAGGAGTTGCCCTGGCTGATCGCGAGCAGTGCGGATGCCGTGGCGGCGATCAGGACAACCGCGCCGCGCACATCCAGCTGAGAGCCGCGGTCCACCGGTACCGTCGCCGGCAACCCGGCGGCGACGGCCAGCGTGACGAGCAGCGCAAGTACCGCGGCACCGGCGTAGGCCGCGCGCAGGCCGAAGTGGTCCGCCGTGAAGGTCGTGACCGGGTAGGCCGCCCCGGCACCGAGCGCGGTGGTGATGGACAGCAGCGCCACCAGCCGCACGGTCGCCGTACCGGTGACCAGGTCCCGGGCACAGGCGATGGTCATTGCGACCAGTGCCACCGCGATGCCTTGCAGCGCCCGGCCGGCGAGGAAGATCCCGAAGCGTGTCCCGAAGGCGGAGACCGCACATCCGAGCGTGACCAGTGCGCAGACCACCAGCATCGCCGGTCGGCGGCGGCGCCCGTCCGCCAGCCGGCCGAGCAGGGGCGTCAGCGTGGCACCTACGAGCAGGGTGATCGTGTACGACCACTGGGATGCCTCGGTACCGACGCCGAAGGTCTCTTGCACCTGCGGAACCAACGGGGCGCCGAGGGTGACCACCGCTGCCGACACGAGTGCGGTGCACACCAGGAGCGCCGATAATGCCCGCCCGCGCACTCCTGGCCGCAACGACCGATCGCTCAGAGCGTCACCTTCAGGCTGTCGACCGACCGCATCTTCAGCCCCGACCACTTGGGCTCGAACCCGTCCGCCAGCCGCATGTCCGGGAACCGGTCCAGGAGCACGTTCGACGCCATCTCGAGTTCGGACTTGGCCAGCATCGCGCCGAGGCAGAAGTGCCGCCCGGAGCCGAAGGCGAACGTGTCACCGGCCGCCGTGAAGGTCTTCTCGTGGGCGAGGTCGGTCCGGTGGTAGTTGAACGTGTCCGGGTCGGCGAACCGATCCTCGTCACGGTTCGCCGAGGCCATGAGCAGCATCACCAGAGTGCCGGCGGGAAGGCGCATCCCATGGATCTCGACCTCCTGGGTGATCTTGCGACCGTTCATCTGCGACGGCGGACTGATTCGGAGCGTCTCACTGATGGCCGGGATGACCTGCGAGCGGTCGTCCCGCACCTCCTCGAACAGTCCACGCTCGCCCAGGAGGTAGGCGAACATGCTGGCCAGCGCCTTGCCGGTGGTCTCCGAGCCGGCGTTGAGCAGCTGCGTGATGTGCGTGAGGATCTCGGCGTCCTCGAGGCGCTCGCCGTCGATCTCGGCAGTGATCAGGCCGGAGATGAGGTCGTCGCCGAGGTTCGAGCGTCGGTCTTCGACCACCGGGGCGAGATAGTCCCACAGCTCCTCGGTCGCTTGACGACCACTTTCGTCGATCTCCGGGTCGCGGGCGATGTTGCCGAGGAATGCGACATGACGGCTGTACCAGTTGAAGAACTTGTCATAGTCACTGTGCGGCAGCCCGAGCATGTCGGTGATCACGTAGACCGGCAGGTAGTAGCCGAAATCGGCCAGCAGGTCGACCGTGTTGCCCGGCTTGAAGCCGCGCGTGATGTGTTCGGATGCCGATGCGACGGAGCGGTCCAGGATCGTCGCCACGTTGCGCGCGATGACGGGCGCCCACTTCTCCAGTCCCTTGCCACGGAAGTACGGCGTCACCAGAGCCCGCTTGCGGCTGTGTTCCGCGCCGTCCATCTGCAGCATCGACCGCCCGAACACGGGTTGCAGGCTGACTTCGTAGTTCTGGGTGGAGAACAACGGGTTTCGGTAGGCGAACCCGACGTCCGAGTGCTTGGCGATCAGGTAGCCCTGGTAGCCGTCGTCCCAGTGGACTGGGTCCTCGGCCCGAAGCCGGCGGTAAAACGCATCGGGGTCGGCAGCGACCTCGGGCGAGAGGAACCCGGGCAGCGTCTGAGCGGCGGTGTTGCTCATCGAGTCGTCGCCTCCTGTGCGATCTCGTCGAGTCGGTATCCAGACGTACCCCCGGTGAGCGGCATGACGGTCAGCGAGAGTCCGCCGTCCACGGGCAGGTCGACGCCGGTGATGTGCCCGGCCTGCGGGCCGGCGAGGAAGAGCACGGCCCGGGCGATGTCCTCGGCGTGTCCGATCTTCCGCATCGGTGAGACGGCCTCGCGGTAGCGTCGGTTGGCCCTGGCGGCAGCATCCTCGAGGTCGCCGAACGACCGGCGCGTGAGGCCCGTGTCCGTCGGGCCCGGCGAGACGCAGTTGGCGCGGATGCCGTAGCGGCCCCATTCGACGGCCATCTGCTGAATCATCACTTTCAGGGCTGCCTTGCTGGCGCTGTACATACCCAGCGGCGGCGTCGGGTGGGTCGCGGAGATCGATGCCGTCGCGACGATCGAACCGCGCGAGTCACGCAGCGCCGGGAAGGCCGCCTGTGCCAGCACGAAGGTCGCGCGGGTGTTGACGTCGAAGGTCCGCTGATAGGTCTCGAGGCTGAGATCCTCGAGCGGGTCGGCCGAGCTGATTCCGGCGTTGCTCACGAGGGTGTCGAGACCGCCGAAGACCGAGACCGCCTCTTCCACCGCCTTGCGGACGGCCGCCGGATCGCTCAGGTCGACGACCTGCGGCAGGCACTCGGCCCCGATCCCCTGCAGCTGCGAGGCGACCGACTCGATGGACTCCGCGTCGCGGTCCAGAAGCGCCAGCCGCACCTGGCCGGCTCCGTCGCTCTCGGCTGCTCGCGCCGCCAGGGTCGCCACCGCGCGCCCGATTCCACTGCCTGCACCCGTGATGACGTATCGCAACGGAACCTCCCGGATCATTCATTTAGCATTGTAAAATATCACCATAGGAGTGTGCTCCGCCACAGTCAAGCCACGTCCTCAGCCCAGGAGCCGGATTGGCAGAGCAAGGGGCGTTCGAAGCGAGCGGCCGCCCCAGCGGAGGTCGGCTTCGACCAGTCTTGCGTTGGGAAACCTGCGCACGATGGCGCCAAAGAGCGCTGTCGCTTCCATCCGGGCCAGACCGGCCCCCAAGCAGAAATGCGGTCCGAGGCCGAGGGATACGTGCGCGCGACTGTTCGGGCGCTCGATTTCCAGCTCGTCTGCGCGCTCGAAGACCGCAGGATCCCGGTTCGCCGCGGCGAGAACGCCGATGACGGTATCGCCGGCCTCGACCGGCACGCCGTCGATTTCCCGGCTCTCCTTCGCGACATACGGAAGGAAGTGCGCCGGCGTGACGAACCGCAGCAGCTCCTCCACCGCCGCCGGGACACGCTCCGGCTCCGCCACGAGCCGGTCCCACTGATCCGGGTGGCGCAGCAGCTCAAGGAGGCCGATGGCAAGCAGGTTGCTGGTCGTCTCGTGGCCGGCGAAGATCATCAACGCCATCATCGCCATCGCCTCCTCGTGGGAGACCGTGCCGTTCTTCTCCGAATCCAGCAGCGCGGCGACCAGGCCGGTCTCGGAGCCGCTCGCCTGCTGGCGCGCGACGAGCACATCGATGTAGGCCATCAGCTGTCGATAGGCTTCATCGGCCTCGATCGCCGCCTTCTCGGAGTCGGCGTTGAACTTGTTCTCGGCGATTTTCTGGGCCCAGGAATGGACCATGTCGAGGTCGTCGATCGGGATGCCCAAGAGGTCACCGAGGACCTGCAGAGGCAGGGAATAGGCGAACTTCTTGAAGTCGGCCTCACCGCCGCCCTCCGCCAGTGAGGCCAAATTGCGCTCGACCCGTTCATCCACCTTGTCCTGCATTTCGCGGGCCAGGTTGCGCGCCGAGAACGGCGGCTGGACCGCCCGCCGGACTCGTGGATGGTCCGGCGGGTCCATCCGCACCAGTTGATGGAACTCGTGGTCGAGAACGCGACCGAAGGCGGCACTGCCGTGGGGGCTGAACTCCCGCTTCGCGCGTTCGTAACGTGCGGACGTCTTCGCGCCCTGCCGGCTGTAGAGAATGTTGTTGTCGCCGAGCAGCTCGTGCACCTGCTCATGCCGGCTCAGAATCACCACGTCGCCCTGTTTCCAGACCGGGATCTCCTCCCGGAGCCTGTTCCAGGTCGGATACGGATCCGCGAGCTTCCGGCCGTCTCCGGCCAGCAGCGCGAGTACATCGTCCTGCAGAGTGTTCACGCCTACACCTCTACTACGAGCTTGCCGACGACCCGACCGGCGAGCAGGTCGGCGAATGCCGGTCCCGCGGCCGCCCAGCCGGACGCCAGGTGGATCTCGTGGTCGAGCGTTCCCGACACGATCATGTCCGTGAGCGCACGGCGCGCGGCAGCGTTGTCCGAGGCGAAGTCGACGGCCCGGAAACCCTGGATGGTCAGCGACCGGGTCACCAGCCTGAACCAGTTGTCCAGGGGCAACGGCGCGATCACGGCCCCACCGATGCCGGACATCTGCCCGCACAGGGCAACGCGGCCGAGCGGTTGCAGTCGCTCGACGAGTCGCGCGGAAGCCTCACCCCACACGTTGTCGAAGACCGCGTGCAGCCCGTCCGGCGCCCAGCGATCGATCTCGGCCAGCCAGTCCGCGCTACGGTGGTCGACCGCGGTGATGCCGCGCCGCTTCAGGCCATCCACCTTCTCAGGACCGCCCACGACGCCGAGGACGTCGGCGCCACTCGCGGCGATCAGCTGTGCGGCGACCTGGCCCACGCCACCGAAGGCACCGGTCACGACGATCTTCTCGCCCGCACGCGGGCGCAGCACCCGCGTCACGCCGAAGTAGGCTGTCAGGCCGGTCAGTCCGAGCAGACCGACGGCGTGATGGAGTGCGACACCCACCGGCGCCTCATACCGCTCAGCCACCGTGGCCGGGATGCATACCTTCGTGGCCCAAGCGCCGGGCGCGATCACGGTGTCCCCCACGGCGAAGTCGTCACTCCGGGACTCCGAAACGGTGCCGACAATGCCCGCGGGCGGGACGAAGCCGGCACCCTCCGACCGGAGGCGGATCCGCTGCGAAGGATCCAGGGAGGCGTACCGGACATCGACAATGATCTCGCCGTCCGCCGGTCTCGGCAGCTCCCGTTCGACCACCGCGAACGAGCCGGCGGTGATCGGAGCCGCGCCGTCGTGGGTGAGCCGGGCTTCGTGTGTCGTGACCGACGTCGCCATGGACCCCTCCTTACATCTCACAATAAGTTAGCATGGTTAATCAAATGCGCCACCCTTTCCTTCGCAGGGCAGCGAGAGCGCCACGATCGACAAGGCCGCGTTCATCGTCGGCGGCAGATCCGCTGACGAGCACAGCGGTGGAAGATCGCCCTACCGGAGAGGATCGACGGCTCCGTGGGTGCCGACGGTCGCGGCCAGGCGTGCGAGGTGGTGACGCCGGTCGCCCAGCAGGTGCTCGATGGTGGTGAGCCGCAGCGCGTAGTGGCCGACCTGGTACTCCATGGTCAGGCCGATCCCACCGTGCAGCTGAATCGCCTCCTGGCCGATATGACGGCCGGACTCGGCAACCCGGAGCTTGGCTCGCGACGCAGCCTCGATGCCTTCGATCTCGTCGCCGTCCTCGAGCACCATCGACGCCCACAACACCGTGCTGCGGGCGAGCTCGAGTGAGACGTACATGTCGGAGGCGCGGAACGTGAGGTTCTGGAACGCGTTCAGCGGCTTCCCGAACTGGTGGCGGCTGCGCAGGTAGTCGCGGGTGATCTCCAGCGCGCGCTCCATGGCACCGAGTGCCTCGTGGGCGTACGCCACCTGTGCAAGCGCCCGCGCGTAGTTGACCAGGCCGGTGGCGTCTGCCGCCGGATCGCCGAGGGGCTCCGCGGCCACCCCGTCGAAGGACACCCTGGCGGCTCGCCCGCCGTCGTAGGTGCTGAACGACGTCCGCTCGCCCTCTTTCGTCGTGAAGAGAGCCGGCGTCCCGTCGACGTCAGCGACCACGACGAGCAGGTCCGCCCGCGCGCCGTTGAGCACCGGCGAGACGCTGCCGTCGAGCACCCAGGCGCCGCCGGCGCGCCGAGCGGTGACCCCCGGGCCGCCGACGTACGCCGGCAGCACAGTGCCGTCCGCGATCCCGGAGACGTCGGCGCCGGCCCGCGCGAGGAGTCCGCCGCACAGCACGACGGCCTCGACGAAGGGCTCGGGAGCCAGCACGCGCCCGATCTCCTCCGCCACCAGCCCGACCTCGACAGGCCCGGCGCCGATGCCGCCGGCCGCTTCCGGGAAAGGCAGACCGAGTACTCCCATCTCGGCGAGCCGGGCCCACACGGCCTCGTCGAAGCCGGGGTCGTCGGCCGTGGCGTGGCGACGACCGTCGATCGTGGCGTAGGTCTTGCTCAGCAGGCTGCGTACCGCCTCGCGGATCGCGCGCTGCTCGTCGGTGTAGTCGAAGTCCATGTCCTAGAGCCCCAGGATCGTGCTGGCGATGATCTGTCGTTGCACCTCGTTGGAGCCGCCATAAATGCTGGCGGCCCGCAGATGGAGGTAGGTCGCGGCGGCTGGGCGCGTCCAAGCAGGCGCTCCTGCGGCCGGGTCGCCGGAGAGCCCCTGCTCGCCCGCGAGGTTGAGCACGAGCTCGGTGACCGCCTGCTGCAGCTCGGACCCTGCGAGCTTGAGGACGGACGAGGCGGGCTGGGCTCTGCCGTCAGCGGAGTCGGCGGCCACCCGGATCGACGTCAGCTCGATCGCCAGGAGGTCGTTCTCCAGCCGGGCGAACTCTGCCGCGAGGAGCCGGTCCTCGCGCAACCGCTCTCCGGCCCAGTCCTTGGCCTTCGCCAGCAGCCGTTTGGTGCCGCCCACGCCGGCGATCCCCACGCGTTCGTTGCCGAGGAGGAACTTGGCGTAGTCCCACCCGTGGTTCTCCTGACCCACCAGGTTGTCGACAGGGACCCGGACGTCCTCGAAGAAGACCTCGTTGACGAGGAACCCGCCGTCGATGAGCTGGATCGGCCGGACAGTGACGCCCGGCGTCGTCATGTCGATAAGGAGGAAGGAGATACCGGCCTGCCTGCGGGGTGCCGCGGGGTCGGTGCGCACCAGGGTGAAGATCCAGTCGCCGTACTGGGCGTAGGAGGTCCAGATCTTCTGGCCGTTGACGACATAGTGGTCGCCGTCGCGCACGGCCGAGGTGCGCAGGCTCGCGAGGTCCGATCCGGCATCGGGCTCGGAGAAGCCCTGCGACCACCAGATGTCCGCGTTCCGGGTGGGCGGGAGGAAACGCTCCTTGATCGCCTGCGATCCGAACGCGGCGATGACCGGGCCGACCATGGAGGCGTTGAAGGTGATCGGCGGTGGGACGCAGGCCAGCTGCATCTCCTCGTGCCAGATGTGCCGCTGGAGCGCAGTCCAGTCCTTGCCGCCCCATTCGACAGGCCAGTTGGGAACGGCGATGCCGGCCGCGTCGAGCGTTCGCATCGACTCGACCATCTGCTCCTTGGTGAGCTCCTCGCGCGCCGCCACCGTCTCCCGGATGTGTTGCGGCACCTGGGTGTTGAAGAACTCGCGCAGCTCGGCGCGGAAGGCCGCATCCTCAGGTGACAACCTCAGCTTCATGGGAACAGCTGCCTCAGCAATCACTTAGCGTCCCTAAATAATGACCTTCACCGTGACACGGCCGACGAGTCGTGTCAAGGACGGCGCCGCGAGACCGCGTCCGACCTCAACAGGCGAGCCGGCCGCCATCGACGTTGATCACCTCTCCCACTACGTACGACGCCAGGTCACTCACAAGGAACAGCGCCACGTTGGCGATCTCCACCGGCTCCCCCAGCCGTCCGAGTGGCGCCGGCACAGTCCCCTGGAAGATCGCGTGCGAGCGCCTGCTCATTGGGGTGTCGATGACGCCTGGCGCGATCGCGTTCAGGCGGATTCCCTGCGGCGCCAACTCCTTGGCAGCTGAACGCATAAGGGCGTGCACCCCACCCTTGGACGCGCTGTAGTGGGGCAGCCCGGCGAGGCCGTGAACGGCGGCCTCAGACCCGATCAGAACGATCGCGCCGCCCTGGCGGGGAATCATCAACTCGGCCGCAGCCTGCAGGACGAAGAAGGTGCCATCCAGGTTCACGGCCTGCATGCGGCGCCACTGCTCACCGCTGACCGCGGGCAGCGTCAGCACTGGCTCCCGAACCGAGGTCTGGTGAAACGCGAGGTCCTTGATGGCGGGGTCGTCCACGCCGGCGGCGTGGACAACCATGTCGATCGGACCCAGCTCCCGCTCGACATCAGCGAACGCAGTGCGAACAGCGTCGGCATCGGCCACGTCGACGCACAGGCGGAGCGCCGCTGCGTCGGCCTCATCCTTGACCCCCGCGGAGTGGTCGATCGCGGCGACCCGCGCTCCCTTGTCGGCAAAGAGCGCGCATACCGCGGCACCGATTCCCGACGCCGCACCGGTGACGAATGCGATCTTGCCCTTGAGCATGTAGTCGTCCTCCCGCCCTACAACAGCACTCCGGTGCGCGGGTCACGCGTTAGTTAGCGTGATGTAGCAACTCGCATGATTGCGACGCGCGTCACACACTGTCAAGGCCCGCCTTCACCGAATCTGGTTGCAGGTGCCGCCGACTCGACACGCACCTTGACAACCATGGGATCGCCCGCCACGGTGGCCAGGATACACTTAGCCTAGTTAAGCACTCGTGACGCGGCTCGTCCACGAGGGACGAAAGGAGATCCAAAGGTGCGGCTTGAGAACACCGCGGCGATCGTCACCGGCGCAGCCTCGGGCCTGGGCGCGGCCACGGCGCACGCCCTGGCCAGCCGAAAGGTGCAGGTGTTCGGCTTCGACCTCCCCTCGGCGATCGAGCGGGCCGCCGAGATCGACGGTGTCACCTACGTGGGGGTCGACGTGACCGACGCCGACCAGGTCGCTGCCGCTGTCGCCACCGCCGCATCGACAGACTTCCCCCTCCGCGCCGCCGTCAACTGCGCCGGCATCGCACCCTCGATGCGCATCCTGGGCAAGAAGGGACCCCATGACCTCGCCCTCTACGCCCGGGTCATCCAGGTCAATCTCGTCGGGACCTTCAACGTTCTCGCGCTGGCCGCGGCGCAGATCGCTACCGCCGAACCCCTTGAGCACGGACAGCGCGGTGCGATCGTCAACACCGCCAGCATCGCGGCATACGAGGGCCAGGTCGGCCAGGCTGCATACGCGTCCTCCAAGGGAGGCGTGGTGGGTTTGACCCTGCCCGCGGCTCGCGACCTTGCGCAGTATGGAATCCGCGTCAACACCATCGCACCCGGGATCGTGGAGACGCCGATGCTGGCGACCGTATCCGAAGAGTTCCGCGCGGGGCTCGCCGCCGGCGTTCCCTTCCCTCAGCGCCTCGCGCGACCCGACGAGTACGCCGATCTTGCGCTCTTCCTCCTCGAGCATGACTACCTCAACGGTGAGGTCGTCCGGATGGACGGCGCTCTGCGTATGGCGCCACGCTGACGGTTACGCGGCGGCGGTGCGGACCAGGGTGCGGATCTGGCGGAGCAGCACCGAGATGGCGGACAGGTCGCCCGGGGACAGGCCGTGGGCACACCCGGGGTCGCCGCGGCGTGGCACGAGCAGGGCCGGTCGGTCATGTGGACACAGCCATTGCAGCTACGGACCGACCTGGCTGAGCCACCCCCGCTTTCATGGAGCTTCTTGATCATGGTCTGATGGCCGTGGGGAGGAAGATCCGTGGCAGCACCGAAGAAGTACCCCGACGAGTTGCGAGTACGTGCCGTGCGCTTGTATCGCGAGTCGACCCGAAGCCGGTGATCCCCGACAGTGACCTTGCTCTGCGGCCATGCTGCGTCGGTATCAGAACACGCGGGCGGCACGGCGCATGGCCTGGGTCACGGCGCTCGGGGTGACACGGCCGGCGATCCACCGTGGTGGTCGAACTCGAGGGGACCGCCGTCACGTAACGCGACCTCGCCGCCTCCGGCAGGGCTGCCGGCTGCTGGTTGGCCCTCGTACGTGGATAGACGAATGTGGGAATCGCTCAGCTATGTCGGCCGCAGGTGTACGCCATGGCCACCGCGCCGCGGTTACACGCCAGCTGGTGGCGGACTTCCACACGTCCGCCACCAGCCGGATCGGCGACACCTACCGCCGGGTCAAGGTCGTCTCACCGTGGGCTGGGTGGAGCGGGCCGCCGTCGATGTCCGACGCGCGGCGCCAGTGGTCCGAGGTAGGCGTTGCGGAGTAGCCACTCGGTGCTGTTACCACCAGCCGCTGCAGCTGGTGTTGCATGCACGCAGCAGAAGCTTGTGCACGTCGGTGTAGCTGCCGCTGCCGGTGCCGCCCCGACCCGTCAGGTTGTAGACCAGGCCGTCCTGGCTGGCTTGGACGTACACACGGGACGATGCGCTGTTCACCGAGAGCGTGCCGTAGTACAGGCCGTCGCCGTCGGGGTCGTTCCAGCTCTTGCACACAGAGGCCGTACCGCCGCCGCCAGCGTACAGCGTCGTGCAGCCGCTGGCCGCGTGGGCCGCCGTGGCCGGCACCGCGACCGAGATGCCGGCCACGGCGGCCGCGACGGCCAGGGACTTGACCAGTTTTCCAGGCATTGTTCCTCCCGATTCTCGACGCGGGCATCCGCGTCCAGACACGTCGCGCCGGCTCGATGGCCGCAATCGCGTAGCTCTCCCGATGGCTGAGACGGCTGTCAACGTGTCGACATCAAGAGGATGGAATGCCGGTATAGAGTTAATGCTTAACGAATTCCTAATTGTCGATGGGCGGCCCGGTAGCAGCATGATCGATACGCCGACGGAGATTCGCTTGCTGGGGCCGGTGGAGATCCACGTCCAGGCACGGGTCCTGCCCATCGGCCCTCCTCAGCAGAGACTGGTGCTGGCCGCGCTAGCGCTGGACGCCGGCCGCACGGTACAGGTGGAGAGCCTGATCGACCGGGTCTGGGACGAGGTCCCCAACGGAGCGCGCCGGACGCTGCACGTGCTCATCGCTCGCCTGCGCCGCATCCTCCAGCACGGCGACACAGTGGTCGCGCCAATCGTGCACCGTTCCGGTGGATATGTCCTTGACATCGATCCGCGTCTAGTCGACATACTCCGCTTCCGCAACCTCGTGGAGCGCGCCAACGAGCCGGACTGCTCACCCCGCGACGAAGTCCGGTTCTTGCGCGAGGCCCGGCAGTTATGGCGTGGAGATCCGCTTGCGGATCTGTCCGGAAGATGGGCGTTCGGTATCCGCGACACCTGGTTGCAGCACCATGTGGCCGCCATAACGGCCTGGGCCCGGGCCGAGGTGGCGGCCGCCAACCCGGCCGCCGTCATCAGCCCGCTCGTGGAGCTGACAGCCGCCTATCCGCTCGTCGAGTCCTTGGCCGAGGTTCTGATGCGGGCGATGTTCGCCGTCGGCCGCACTGCCGATGCGCTGGACCGTTACCTGGCGACCCGGCAGCGCCTCGCCGACGAGCTCGGCGTCGACCCGGGGCCCGATCTGGAGGGGACCTACCGGGCGATCCTCCGCGGCGATCTGGAGGTCCGGTCAACCCGGACGCTCGCGTCCCAAACGGCAGCACCGCGGCGGGTAGTGCCGGCGCAGTTGCCCGCCGATGTGGCAGGGTTCTCCGGCCGCAACGAAGAGCTCGGCCAGATCGATGCCGTTCTGGCCCACGCCGGCGCGCCGGACTGGGACAGGTATCCGACGGCCGTGCCCATCCTGGTGATCTCCGGCACGGCGGGAGTAGGCAAGACCGCCCTGGCCATCCGGTGGGCGCACCGGGTCGGTGACCGGTTCCCCGACGGTCAGCTGTACCTGAACCTGCGCGGATACGACCCCGATCAGCCGATGACCGCAGCCGACGCGCTGGTCCGGTGCCTGGCCGCGCTCGGGATACCCAACGCCGAGATCCCGGTGGACCTGGAGGACTGCGCGTCGCGGTACCGCACCGAGATCGCCGGCCGCCGTATGCTGATCGTGCTGGACAACGCCTCGTCCGTCGAGCAGGTGCGGCCGCTGCTGCCCGGCACCGGCTCCTGCGCGGTACTGGTCACCAGCCGTGATAGCCTCGCCGGCCTGGTCGCCGTGTATGGCGCCCGCCGGCTCGACCTGGAGCTGCTGCCGCACTCCGACGCGATCGCCCTACTCCGGTGCCTGATCGGGGCTCGTGTCGACGCGGCCCCGGCGGCGGCCGCCGTTCTCGCGGACCAGTGCGTCCGGCTGCCGCTCGCCCTGCGCATCGCCGCCGAACTCGCCGTCTTGCACTCTGCCACACCACTGGCCGACCTTGTCGCCGAGCTGGCGGACCGGCAGCAGCGCCTGGACCTGTTGGACGCCGGCGGCGACCCGCGCGCTGCGGTGGCTGCGGTCTTCTCCTGGTCGTTCCAGCATCTGCCGCCGGCAGCGGCCCGCGCCTTCCCGCTGCTGGGCCTGCATCCCGGCCCCGACCTCGATGTCTACGCAGCGGCCGCCCTCGCCGACACGACCCTGGCGCAGGCACGCCGTATCCTCGGCGTGCTGGCCCGTGCCAACCTCGTGCGTACCACCAACGCCGGCCGGTACGGCATGCACGATCTGTTGCGCGCCTACGCCACCAGCCTGGCCACCGGGGACGCCGCCGCCGAGGAGCCGCAGAGTTCGCTCGGCCGACTGTTCGACTACTACCTCGCCGCGGCGGCGTCCGCGATGGACGTGCTCAACCCCGCCGAAACGCATCGCCGCCCCCGAATTCCACCGCCCGCTACGCCCACCCCCGAGTTCGCCGATTCGGACATGGCCCGCAAGTGGCTGGACGGCGAGCGGTTCACCCTCGCCTCGGTCACGGCCTACACTGCTGCGCACGGGTGGCCGGACCATACCGTACGGCTGTCCAACACCCTGTTCCGCTATCTCGACAACGGCTACTACACCGATGCGCTAGTCATCCACCGGCACGCCAACGGCGTGGCGGAGCGTAACGGCGATCACGTCGCGCAGGCCCAGGCGCTGCTCAATCTCGGCGTGACGGAGGCACGGCTGGCTCGCTATGCAGCGGCGGCCGACCACTTCAGACGATCGATCCTGCTGCACCGTCAGGCCGGCGATCTGATCGGAGAGGGCCGGGCGTTGAGCAATCTCGGCAGTGTCGAGCAACGGCTTGGTCGCTACCAGGCGACCGTCGAGCACAACGAACAGGCTCTGGCGCTGTTCCGAAAAGCCGGCGACGTGATCGGCGAAGCTCGCGCGCTCGACAACCTGGGCTTTACCGAACGACTGCTGGGCCGCTACGAGGAAGCCAGCGCGTACCACGGCCGTGCCTTGGCGCTGTTTCGCGAGGCCGGCGACGTGATCGGCGAAGCCGCCTCACGGGACAACCTCGGCACCGCGCAGCAGCTCCTAGGCCGCTACGAAGCCGCCGAGGAACAGTTCAGTCACACACTTGCGCTGTATCGCGGACTGAACAATCCCCGCGGCCAGGCCTGGGCAAAGCACAGCCTCGGCGATCTCCATACCCGCCTGGGCCGGGCCGATGAGGCCGCCGAGCATCACCGGCAGGCCCTGGCCCTCTTCCGTGAGATCGGTGAACGGGACGGCGAGGTGTGGGCGCTCAACGGCCTCGGGGAGGCCGTCCACAACGCCGGCCGACCGTCCGAGGCCCTCGTTCACCACCGCAACGCCCTGTCCATCTCGACCGAGACCGGCGCGCGGGACCAGCAGGCCCGAGCCCACCGCGGTCTCGCCCGCGCCCACCACACACTCAGCGACACCACCCTTGCACAGGAACACTTCGCAGCGGCTCTCGCCCTCTACACCGATCTCGACATGCCCGAAGCGAACAACGTACGCACAGATCTCGCCGCCCTGGCCGCGCGTAGCCCCTTGACGTCTCCGTCCGGACCTGGAGGTCCCTCCGCCCCGGCGACCGCATCGAGTTCGCGACCCCGCCACTGACCGAGTTCCGCCTCGCCGCGGGGCATCCTGCTGCCAACGGACATCACCCAGCGGCTCGCCGGGGCGGGGACGGCACGCAAGGCCCGTCCGGGCGCAGCGGGCGTCAAGCCGGCCGCCGCAGCAGTGCGCGCATGACGCCGGCCGGCGGGTGTGCACCGACCGTGCCCATGCGTCCTGCCGAAGCCCACCGGCACAGCCCGCCGTTCGTACGGTTCAGCTGGCCTACGGCGAGCCGTGTGGTTGACGGACTCTTCGGCGGCGAGCAGCAACGCGCCGATCATGCTGGCCCGGCGGCCGTTGCCGGGCCGGAACCCGACGACCCGCGCGTCGCAGGTGCTGACGAAGACGTGCTTGCGCCCGGGCTGCCAGTCCCAGACGTGGGTGCGCCTGCCCGCCGGCTGGCGGATCGTGCACGCCCACGCCTCCCGCGAGCGTCAGGGCACGAACACGACCCGGTCCGGCGTTGCGGCGGCGGTCCACGCCGGCCCGATCTCGGCCAGCGGCACGGCCCGGGCCCGGACCTCGATCGCGCCCTCGGTCACCGCGGTGGCCAGGGCCGGCAGCTCGGCGACGATGTCGCGGGCCGGGACCGAGCCGATGCCGCTGCCGACGATCTGCAGCCGGGCCGAGCGCAGCGCCGCGGACGGGATGGCCGCGCTCTGGCCGGCGACCGAGCCGATCTGCACCCACGTCAGCGGCGCGCTCCGGTCGCCCCGGGCGGTGAGCATCGGGATCAGGGCGGCGGCTGTCGGCTCGCCCCACACGTAGTCCAGGACGACGTCGACGTCGGCGGCGCGCTCGAGCTCGTCGAAGGTGACGGTCGCGTCCGCGCCGAGGGCGCTCAGCGCGGCCAGGCGGACCGGGTCGCGCCCGGCCGCGACGACCTCGGCCGCGCCGGACAGCTTGGCGATCTGCACCGCCATCCGCCCGGCGTTGCCGGTGGCCCCGAGCACCAGGACCCGTTGCCCGGCGGTGAAGCCGATGCGGCGGCGCAGGGCGATCCAGGAGGACATGGCCGGGTTCATCGCGGCGGCGATGCGCACCGGGTCGACGCCGTCGGGCAGGACGACGCTGCGGCGCGGGTCGATGAGCGTGCGCTCGGCGAACATGCCCAGGACGGTGTCGTCGAGCACCGCGTAGCGCAGGTTGCCCTCGCCGTCACGCACGACGCCGTCGACGCCGGGGACCAGCGGGAAGCGCCCGGCGCTGGAGTAGTGCGCGCCGGTCGCCCGGGATCGGGTCAGGTGGTGCAGGCCGGCCGCGAGGACCTCGACCGGCAGCTCGCCGTCGCGGCCGGCGCCCGGGTCGGGGTGCTCGCGGTAGACCGGGACGGCGTCGGGGGACGTGAGGACGGCGGCGCGCATGGAGCCCTCCAAGGCAGATGGTTTGCATTACCAATATTCTCCAATGATGGTTGGTACTACCAATCATGTCAACTAGGATGGCCGCATGACGTCCGACGACGACGCGCTCATCGACGGCCTGGTCCGCAGCGCCTTCCAGGTGATGGGCGCGCTGACCCGCATCGGGGCCGAGCACGACCTGTCGCTGACCCAGCTGCGAGTGCTGGGCATCCTGCGCGACCGCCGGGCCCGGATGACGGAGCTGGCCGCGCACCTCGGCCTGGACAAGTCGACGCTGTCCGGCCTCGTCGACCGGGCCGAGCGCCGCGGCCTGCTGGCGCGCGGCCGCAACCCCGGCGACGGCCGCGTGGTCGACGTCTTCATGACCCCGGCCGGCCACGAGCTGGCCGAGCGCGTCGAGGAGCAGCTCCGCCGCGCCCTGGCCCCCGCCATCGAGCGGCTCGACCGCGGCCGGCGCGACGACCTCGCCGGCCTGCTCGAGCCGCTCGTCACCCCGCCGCTGCCGGTCGAGGCACGCCCGGCCCCGCGGCGCTGACCATGACAGCGTCGTACGGGGCGGCACTGAGCGCCGCCGCTACCTCTTCGGCCTCCGCGCCCAGGTGCAACAGCAGCAGCCGGCCTGGACCGGCGCCAGGACTGTCTGCCCTGCCGCGGACTGCCGCGGACTGCCGCGGACTGCCGCGGACTGCCGCGGACGAGGGCGGCCCCCGTTGCGGCCATGAGGGGCGTTCGGCGGCCGCAGCTCACAGTCCGAACGCCTGGGCGACCTGTGCCGTCAGCGCGTCCTCGGTCGTCGTGGTGTCGACCTCGATGACGGGCAGCCCGGCCACGATGAGCGCGGTGGCGGTGGCGGTGGCGGCGACGCCGGCGAGGGCTAGGGCCCGGCGCCGGCGGGGCGCCGGTGCCGCGCGGTCCGGCGGCATCTCCAGGAAGGCGGTCATGACCTGCTGCTTTCGGGCGAGGAGCCGGTCGGCCGGGAAGTCGGGCGGTTCGGGTCTCATCGCATCTCCCCCAGGGCCAGCCGGGACGTCACCGACGAATCAGTGCGCTCCGCCAGGAGAACGCGTCAAGAAGTCGCCGATGACCTCTCCCTTTGCGGGTCCGCACACGGCGCCTCGCGGTCGGTCGATCACGCGGTTCAGCTGAGGCGGAACGCCTGCGTCTGAACGGCTTCCAGGAAGGCGGTCAGGGCGGGCGTCCGGGGGCCGTCGCGGGTGACGGTGAACAGGCGGCGGCGGAGGTCCGTCTCGGCGATCGGGCGCACGGCGATCGCCGCGTCGTCGCGGGGGATGGTCAGCGGCGGCAGCAGCGCGACGGCGCCGGTGGCGCGGACGAGTTCCAGTTGGACGTCCGCGTCGCTGGAGCGGTGGCGGAGGTCCGGCTCGTACCCGCCGAGCGCGCGGCACGTGCCGACCACCATCGCATGGTGGCCGGTGCCTTCGGCGGACGCGGTCCAGACGTCGGCGCGCAGGGCGGCCACCGGGACCGGGGTTGAGGCAACGGCCAGGGGGTGGGCGGCGGGCAGGACCAGTCGGAGCGGCTCCTCGTACAGCACCTCGAAGCGCAAGCCCTCGGCTCGGGGGCGGGGGTGGCCGTCGTACTCGTCGCCGATCACCAGATCGACCGTGCCCAGGCGGAGGCCCGGCAGCGACTGCTCCAGTTCCAGCTCGAAGATCTCCACGCGCAGCCGCGGGTGCTCGGCCTGCATCCGGGCCACGGCCGGGATGAGCAGCCGGCGGGCCGCGGACTGCAGGCCGCCCGCGCGGACCGTGCCGCGGACCTCGCCGCTCAGCGCCGCCAGGTCGGCCGTCGCCGCCTCGGCCGCGGCCAGCAGCAGGCGGGCGTGGCCGGCGAGCAGGCGGCCGGCGTCGGTGAGGCGCAAGCCGCGGCCGGCCTTCTCGAACAGCCGCGCGCCGGTCTCCTTCTCGAGCAGGGTCAGCTGCTGGGAGACCGCGGAAGGGCTGTAGCCGAGCGCCGCGGCGACCGCGCCCAGCGTGCCGCGCTCCTCGAACTCGCGGAGCAACCGGAGACGGCGAAGGTCCATGCAGAAAATCTAACGAATCAGCTCCACGAATCGTCACTGGACCCGATGAGTATGGTGGCCCATGCTCGACGCCGTGGGACCCGCACTGTGTCTGCTCTCCGCCGCGTGCTTCGGCGCGATGGCCATCTTCGGCAAGTTCGCCTACGCCGCCGGGGTCACCCCGGCCACGGCACTGCTGGTCCGATTCACCATGGCCGCGGGGATTCTGGCGGTACTCCTGGTGCTGCGCCCCACCCTCCGCCGCACAGGCCAGGCGCTGCGCCGCCGCGCCGTGCTCATCGCCCTCGGCCTCGGCGCCGTCGGCTACGCGGCGCAGGCCGGGTTCTACTTCGCCGCACTGGAGGTGATGGATGCGGCGCCGCTGTCCCTGATCCTGTACACGTACCCGGTGCTCGTCACGGTCGGCGCGGTACTGCTGGGAAGGGACCGCCTGACGTCCAGGCGCACGGCCGCGCTCGTGGCGGCGTCCGGCGGCACGCTGCTCGTGCTGCTCGGCGCCGCCGGCGGCGGTTTCCGGCCCCTCGGCGCACTGCTGGGCCTGGGCTCGGCGATCACCTACACGGTGTACATCCTCGTCGCCGACACCGTCGTGGACGAGCTGCCGCCCGTGCTGCTCACCACGCTCGTGATGACCGGCGCGGCCGGCACCTTCGGCGTGCGGGCGCTGCTCACCGGGGACCTGGGCCTCGGCTTCCGGCCGGTGGGATGGTGGTGGCTGGGCTGCATCGCGGTCGTGTCCACCGTCATGGCGGTGCTCGCGTTCTTCGCGGGCCTGCGCCGGACCGGCCCGTCGACGGCGGCGATCCTCTCGACGTTCGAGCCGGTGGTGACCGCGGGCCTGGCGGCCGTCGTGCTCGGCGAGTCGCTGACGTCTGCCCAGCTCGCCGGCGGCGGCCTTGTGCTGGCCTCGGCCGTGGTGCTGCAGATGGGTCAGACCATGAGATCGGCGTCGGGCACGGTCGTCGTCTCGGCCCCGACGAGCACGACGACACCGGTCTCGTCGTCCATCTCCAGGTCTTCGTCCGTCCAGCGCAGCGGCAGGTAGCCACCGAAGGCGACGTGCTCCAGCCGTGCGGGGGGTCTCCAGCCCCGCGTCGACCTGCTGGAGTGTGCCCGCGCGCAGTGCGAGCGGCTCGCCCTCGCGGGTTCGGGTGTGGGCTTCCGCGGGCCTCCACTTCGGGATCGGCGTGCGTCCGCGGCCCGGTCCACGCGTCGCAGCGGACCGGCGTGCTGTTGTTGAGCCGGCGCCGCGCAAGGAAAGCGGCTGACCCTCACGTCGCGTCAGGCCCAGAGGGGTGGGGTACGTGACTGACCACTGAGCCGTTCCGCGGCATTCAAGTGCGTGCTCATCCAGGACCTCGACTCGGACACCGCCACCTGGCCGTAGTGATCGAACTCGCTATGTCTCGAAGTGCATTGTGGCGAGTGCGTGCTTGGCGGCATCCTGTTGCGGTGGCGGAGGCCGTGGCCAGAGAGCCAGCGGGGCGGCGATGGCCGTTCGCGGCGCGGGAAGGGCTGCTCGATCAGGTCTTGAGCGCGCTGGGTGCAGCGGCGCTCGGGGGCCCACCGACGGCCGTCCTGCTGTGCGGGGAGGCCGGGGCGGGTAAGAGCCGGCTCGCCGAGGAGAGCGTCGAGCGGCTGGTCGCCAACGGGCGGCCCACCGCCCGGGTCACCGCCAGCGCCAGCCTGGCACAGATCCCGCTCGGTGCGCTGGTCGCGCTGCTCGGCAGCGGCCCCGGGGGCAGCGCCGCGCTGGGTGAGGTCGGGCGGGACCCGCTGCGGCTCTTCGCGCTCGCCCGGGATGTCGTGCTTGCCCGCGGTACCGGCGGACGGCTCTTGCTGTTCGTGGACAACCTGCCGCTGCTCGATGCGGCGTCGGTCGCGCTGGTGGCTCAGCTGCTGCACGCCGGGCTCGCCGATCTGCTGGCCACCGTGCGGGCCGGGGAGCCGCTGCCGGACGCCTTTCTCGCGCTGTGGAGCGGCGATCGGGCCGTACGGGTGGACGTACCGCTGCTCAGCCGGGCCGACTGCGACCGGGTGCTCGCCGCCGCCCTCGGCGCGCCCGTCGCCGCCCGCAGCGCGGCCGAGCTGCACCGGGCCAGCGGTGGCAACGTGCTGTTCCTGCGGGAGCTGGTGCTCGGCGCCCGCGCCGCGGGGACCCTCGCCCAGGTGGCCGGGGTCTGGCGGCTCAGCGCGGCACCCGGCGGGACGCCTGCGCTGCGGGAC
Source organism: Dactylosporangium sp. NPDC000244 (assembly GCF_040300725.1). NCBI lineage: Bacteria > Bacillati > Actinomycetota > Actinomycetes > Micromonosporales > Micromonosporaceae > Dactylosporangium > Dactylosporangium sp. NPDC000244. The sequence goes on along the minus strand of NZ_JBEPEH010000054.1, from coordinate 26,948 downwards.
CTGATCGCCGCCCGGCTGCGCGGGCTGGACCAGGCGGAGCTGACCGTGCTCCAGCGCCTCGCGCTGTGCCAGGGCCTCGCCGTCGACGAGCTGCCCGGCCCCGACGACCGGCGGATCCTGTCCCGGCTCGACGAGGCCGGGCTGGTCGGCGTCGAGGAGATGGGCGAGCGGCTGTTCGTACGGCTCGCGCATCCGCAGTACGCGCCGGTGATCACGGCCGGGCTCTCCCGGCTGCGGGCCGCCGACCTCCTGCTCGAACAGGTCGCCCGGCTCGAACCGGTGGCCGGCGAACCTGCCGACCAGCTGCGGGTGGCCATCTGGCGGCTGAGCGCGACCGGCTCCGCAGACCCGGGGCTGCTGCTGCGCGCCGCGCGGGTCGCCCGCGCCGGGCACGACTTCGCGACGGTCGAGCGGCTCGTCGCCGCCCGGGACGGCGCCACCGACGATGACGCGCCGGAGGCCCTGCTGCTGCTCGGCGAGGCCCAGCGCGAGCTCGGGCGGCCCGCGGAGGCCCTGGCCACGCTGCAGCGGGCGGCTGAGCTGCCGGCCTCCGCCCGGCTTCGGGTGCGCATCGCCACGGTCCGCGCCGCCGTTCTGGCGTACCAGCACCAGCGCACCGACGCCGCGCTCGCGGTGCTGCGCGAGGCGCGCCGCGCGGCCCCCGGCCACGAACCGGCGCTGGTGACGGTCGCCGCGACCCTGCTGGGCAGCGCGCACCGGACCACCGAAGCCCTGGCCGAGCTGGCCGCGGCCGGGCCACCCCGCCGGCTCGGCGTCGACGACCGGGCCCGGTGGGCGGTGGCGGCGGCCCGGGCCTACACGGCGGCCGGCCGCGGTACCGACGCCCTGGCCGCGGCGGACACCGCCGTCGCCCTCACCAGCGGCGACGCGACCCCCACAACCCACACGACCGCCGGCCACAGCGCCGACGCCCTCGCCGCGGCCGATACCGCCGTCGCGCCTGGGGGCGGCGAGGCGGGTCTCGCGGGGCAGCCGCACCGGGCCGGGCCGCTCATGGTTCGGGCCGAGGTGCTGGCCGACGCCGGGCGGATCGACGAGGGCATCGCCGTGGCGCGGGTCGCGCTCGTGCGGGCCGTGGACGACGGCGTCGAGCGGGTGGTGTGCTCGGCCGAGTGGTGGCTGGCCCGCAACCTCCTGCTCGCCGGGCGGCCGCGTAGCGCCGCGCGCTGGTGCCGCGACGTGGTCAGCGGCGCGCGGGTGCACGAGCTGCCGACGCTGCTGCCGCTCGGGCTGGCCGGGCTCACGGTCGCCTCGGCGTGGCTCGGTGACGCCGCCGGGGCCGCGGCCGCCTGGGCACAGCTCGCCGCCGGGCCGGATAGCGCGGCCGAGCCCCGGGACCCGTGGCTGGCCGCGGCGGAGGCGTGGTGCCAAGCGGTCAACGGCGACGCCCGCGCGGCGGTCGGGACGCTGGTCCGGGCGGCCGACGCGGCCGTCGAGCGGGGTCACGTCGCGGCGGCCGCGGCGCTGCTGCACGACGCGGCCCGGCTGGGACAACCCGGCGTGGCCGCGGCCGGCCTGGCCCGGCTGGCCGAGGCGGCCGACAGCCCGCTCATCGCCTCCCGGGCCGCCTGCGCGACGGCGGCGGCGCGGCGGGACGACGCCGGGCTCACGCTGGCCGCCGAGTGGTTCGAGCGGCAGGGCGCCCTGCTGTTCGCCGCCGAGGCGGCCGCGGCCGGGGCGCAGGCCGCCCGCGCCGCCGGCTCGGCCCGCCGGGCGGCGGCACTGCTGGCCCGGGCGACCGCGCTCGCCGCCCGGTGCGAGGGCGCCGCCACCCCGGCGCTGGCCCTCACCGAGCCGGCGCAGGCGCTGACCCAGCGGGAGCGGGAGATCGCCACCCTGGCCGCGGGCGGGCTGACGAGCCGGGACATCGCGCAGCGGCTGCGGCTGTCCGTGCGCACGGTCAACAACCACCTGCAGGCCGGCTACGGCAAGCTCGGCATCACCGGCCGCGACGAACTGCACCGCGCCCTCGGCCGCACCGCATAACAGCCAAGCCACGCACCGCCAGACGGCCGCGCAAGACGAGCCACCCGGACGCCCGCACAACCAAAGCCGCTCCAAGCCGTGCAAGCGCCGGTCGGCGGTCAGTCCACGACGGCGGGGCGCAGGGCCTCGATCCGCTCGACGACGGCGCTCACCGCGGCCGGCTCGACCCCCAGATCGCGCAGCGAGGCGGCCAGGTGCTCGCAGAGCCGGTCGAACGCCTCGCCGGTGATCGCCCGGCCCGCGTGGGCCTCGGCCAGCTCCCGCCCCGTGTAGAGGGCGGGCCCGTCCAGCGCCGCCGCCAGGAAGGCGTGCTGGTGGGCCCGCAACCGGCCGAGGTCGATGCCGGCGAACCACGGTGCCAGGTCCGGGTCGGCCACGATGCGCTGGTAGAGCACCGTGACCGTGGCCCGGATCACCGTGGATCCGCCCAGCTGTTCGTACAACACCGGCGGCCGTCCTTTCCGCGTTCCAGCGGTACGAACTGTACTGCCGCGGGTCAGCTCAGCGGCACGACGTCGGTGAACGCCAGGCGCTTGGCCGGCCCCGACCCGTCGCCGTTGACCGAGGCGGTGAGCGTCTCGAACTCCTCGACCACCAGCCGGCCGACGGTCGACGGGGTCGGCACCGTGCCCTGCCACACGGCGACCGCGCCACCCGGCTGCAGGGCAGCGGCCAGGGTCACCGGCGGTGCCGCCGCGCCCGCGTCGACCCAGCCGAGCTCGCCGCCGACGCCGGGGTCGCGGACCTGGGCGGTGACGACGACCGTGCCGGGGCCGGGGCCCGCGCCGGTGGCCTGGAACGCCGGGCCGGTCATCGTCACCTTGGCCTGGCCGGGGCCGGCCGCGTCCCGCTGCACCGTGACGGTCCGGTCGGGGGCCAGGTTGGTGAAGTCCAGCACGACGGGCGCGGACAGCTTGCAGCCCTGGATGGCATCCGGCTGGTACCGCACCAGCGCCAGGCGCACGAACGGCGTGTACCCGGGGCCGAGGTTGACGTCGATGTCGCAGTACCACAGCCCGCGGGCGGGGTCGTAAGCCACCGCGTGTCCGGCGACGTCGACCGGCTCCGGCGCGCCCTCCAGGTCCAGCGCGGTGCCCTGGACGACCGCGTTGGGGAACGAGTTGACGGTCGGCCCGGCCGGGAGGTTGCCGGCGGTGAGGTACACCGGGTCCTCCCCGACGAGCGTGGTGAGCGCCTTCATGCGATCGCGGGCGCCGGCCGCGGCGGGCGTGCGGTCGATGACGACGCCGAGCAGCTCCCCGTCGCCGGAGGTGAACCACGGCCGCTCGAGGTACACGCGCAGGCCCCCGCCCTTGCGGATGCTCGTCGTCGTGTCCCCGGCCACGATGCGGTTCCAGCGGTACTGCGGGATCGTGTACGCCACCACGGGCGCCGCCGGCTTCGCCGTGGCCAGGATGTTGCGGGTCACCGGCGCCGTGGTCTCCCGCGTGAACGGCGGCACCGCGTAGTCGACGGTCACGGTGTGCCCGAGAGGGATGCCGGACGGGTCGGTCCGGGCCAGCGTGCCGGAGTCGAGGTCCACGGTGTAGTCGCGGCCCTCGGCGTATTCGCCGTGCTCGTCGCAGACCCGCACCGAGCCGGGGGCGAGGCCGTCGACGTCCAGGACGACCTTCGCCGCGCCGAGCGTCACTTCCTTGCGCTCCGCGAAGAAGTGCGTGAACGCCGAGGTGGCGACCGCTTTGTAGGTGACGGTGCGGTGCCGGGTGTCGCCGAACTCGTGGCGGGCGCTGATCGGCAGCGAGTTCTCCATGTCGGGGTCGTCGGTCACGGTGAAGCCGAACGCGGCCGCGGTGACGGTCCGGCTGACCGGCGCCGGGGTGCCCGGCCCGCGGTCGACCTGCTCGGTCCACTCGCCGTAGACGTCGACCCGGGCGGTGCTGGCCCGGTGCAGGTCGAGCACGTCGGTGTAGGCGGCGAAAGTGCTGCCGGCCGCCCGCTGCGGCTGGAACGCGCCGAACTCCGGGGTGGCCAGCGGCTGGCGCACCGCGTGGACGAGGGTCAGGGTGCGGTACGGCGTCATCATCCAGTGCCGCCCCTCGACCGCCGCCTGGTGCAGGGCGGCCAGGGTGCCGGCGGAGGGCTTCGAGTCCTCGATGAGCTGCCAGACCGCCAGCTGCGGCAGGTCGTCGTCGTAGACGTAGCAGCTCACCCGCAGCTCGGTCCGGGCCGCCTTGGGCAGCGACACCTTCAGCTCCTGGGCGGCCGGGTCGTACGCGGCCCCGGGCGCGCCCTCCTGCACCTTCATCCGGACCGGCCGCTGCTGGAACCAGGGGTCGCCGGCGTTCGGCGCGAAGCTCGCCTTGAACACGCCTGCCTGCCCGGGCAGGCCCTGGACGGCCACGCCGCGGGCGATCGGGTCGGGCAGGTACGGCAGCTCCAGCTGGTCGACGTCGAAGTGCACCTGGTCGATGCGACCCGGGTCGGGGCTGGCCTGCTTCGACGCCTCCAGCGACCCGCCCTCGCGGGAGGTGATCTGCGCCCAGGCGGCCGGGTCGAGCGCGCCGCCGCTGTCGAAGCGGCCGTGCTGCTCGGCGACGATCTGTGCGCTCTGTGGCGGTACCAGATGGGCCTGGGTGTCGCTCTTGGCCGGGGTGTCGTAGTTGGAGCGGATGACGAGCCGGCCGACGTCCTCGCCGGTGGTGCGCGCCCGGCGCAGCGCGACGACCGGCGACTGCACCGGCTCGTAGCGGCCAAAGCGTACCGGCGGGGTGAGCGTGGCCGGGTCGGCACCGGCCGGGCTCGCGGTGAAGCGCACGGAGCGGCCGGCGATGTCCACCGCCCGCATCCGGAACCGGTAGGTGCGTCCGAAGCGCAGCGCCGGCAGGGTGCCCGGCGCCGCGCGGAAGCTGACCTGCAGCGGGTACACCGTCGGGTTGGGCTTCTTCTCCGGCGTCTTGTCGACGTTGTCGGCCGGGTCGATCGCCGTGCCGGGCTTGGGCGCGGAGAGGCTCCAGCCGTTCCAGCGGAACATGGTCTCCTGCAGGTACAGGTCGGGCGACGACCCGTCGGCGGCGCTGGTCGTGCCGAGGGTGAGCGTGCCCTCGTCGGTGATGTCGAGATCGGTGCCGGTGCCGGTGAAGGTGTACTTCCCCTGCCGGGCGTTGAGCTGATGCCACGCGTTGGTCACGGTGTCGTACACGTCCACGCGGTAGCCGCGCACGAGGTCCTCGGCGTCGAGGAGCACCGGCTGGTTCGCCTCGGCCGCGTCGTAGATCTGCTTGGCCCGCTGCAGGTCGGCGGCGAGGGTGGCGGCCCGCCCGACGCGGGCCACGGAGAAGCCGCCGGTGCGCAGGCTCGGCAGCGAGTACGAGTCCGGCTGGCCGGCGTAGACGTGCTCGCGCGAGCGCTGGAGGTTCACGGCCAAATCGAGGGCCTTGACCGCGGCGCCGTCCGGGTCGACGCCGATCACCGCGTAGCGGGTCGTGTCGCCCAGCGGCAGCAGCCCGCCGACCAGCTCCGGGGCGGCGGCGCGCGGCGCGGCGGTGAGCGCGCCGGCGGCGATGCGGACCCGGACCCTGGGCAGCTGGTCGGTGCTGGCGGCGATCGACGGCGACCAGGACGGCACGGCCGACAGCTGCCCGTCCAGGGGCCCGGCCGACAGCGCGGTGCTGGGGATCTGCAGGTCCACGACGATGCCGAGCAGGCGCTGCAGCTCCGGGTAGTCCGAGGTGAGCGCCAGGATGTCGTGGAAGTCCAGGTCCGGCGGCTTGATCTCGACGAGCTGCTCGCCGCGCGGCCGGTGGAACCGGCGCAGCTGCCAGAAATCCAGGGCGGGGGCGGGCGCGCCGGGCGGGACCGCCTTGTTCTGGTTGAGGATCTGCTCGATGATCTGCTCGGCGTTGCGGGTGCCGGTCTCGCGGTCGTAGCTGATCGGGCCGAGCAGGTCCGGCCCGGTCAGCTCGGTGTACGACGGGAAGGCGGACGGGTTCGTCACCGCGAGGCGCTGGTAGCGGGTCAGCAGGAACTGCGTCACGTTGCGGACCGGGTACGAGCGGATCTTCCGGTTCGCCAGATCGTTGAACGCCTGCGGCCGCACGTAGGTCGTGCCCGGCAGCAGCGCCTTCCACAGGTCGCTGCGCGGCTTGGACACCATGGTGGCCGGGATGAGCTGCGGCTGCGGGGCCTCCAGCCGCAGCGCCCAGTCGATCTTGCCCAGGCGGGCCGGCCAGTCGAGCCAGTCCGGGAACATCGACAGCGACGGGCGGGGCAGGTTCTCGTCGGTCCGCAGCCGCGGCGCGACGTGGACCGAGACGACGGTCGTGCGGGCGGCCGGGGTGCCCGGCACCGTGGGCACGGCGGTGAAGACGACGGCTTGGCTGCGCATGGTCTCAGGCTCCGATCGGCGCGAACGCGCTGGCGTAGTCGTCCCAGTAGCTCTGGGCGGGCATCTGGTCCAGGAAGGTGGGGTCGGCCTCGTCGCCGCGGAACTTCTTCTCCGCGTGCAGGCTGACGCTGGCGTTGAAGAAGCCGACCTGCACCTCGACGGTGAGCGTCGCCTGGCCGATCATCTTGTTGCCCTGCGACTGGTAGGTCAGGCCGAGGTACATCTCGATGGAGAGCGAGACGATGCCGGCGAAGGCGGTCAGGCCGCCGTGCATCCGCACGTAGCCGGTCAGCTGCAGGGCCTGCTTGCCGTGCGGGTCGATGTCCAGGCGCAGGTAGATGCCGGCCATCGCCTCGATGTTGCCGCTGGCCACGCCGAAGTCGGCCTCCAGGTGCGCGCCGAACTCGAGCGCCACCTCGAAGAACTCCATGCCGTCGGTGCCCACGCCCATCGTGAGGTAGCCACCGCCGCCGAAGCAGTACACCGACAGCAGGAACGGGTTCTCCCGCTCGGCGAAGTGGAACAGGAACCGGACCGGGCGCGGGCCGTTCTGGTTGCCCACCGCCATGAGCGGCAGGACCACGCCCATGCCGAACATGATGTTCTTCAGCGTGAACACGCCGACCGTCAGCGGCGGCAGGGTCGCCTTGAGCCCGACCTCGATCCGGTCGTCGAGCTTGTGCACGAGCACGCCCGGCTTCGGCTGGCCCGCCGGCGTCACCGACTTCATCTTGTCGGCGAGCTTCTGGATGTACTGCAGCACGCCCTTAAACCGCACGTCCCCGATCGACGGGTCGACGACGGTGTCCTTGCCGGTCTCGGCCTGGAACACGAACCGCTGGAAGTCGATCTCCAGGAAGTTCTCGATGTCGCCAAGCAGCCGCAGCGTGAACGCCGGCTTGTTGTCCAGCGCCGGCTGCGGCTGGGTCTGGTCGCCGTCCGGCAGGTCCTTGACGAGGTTCCACGGCTCGCGGTTGAGCAGCAGCGCCTTGAACGTGAAGTGCTTCTCGGCGGGATTCGCCGGGTCCGACGCGACGGTGATGTCGATCTCGCAGTACGTGGTGTCGGTGAACTTCAGGATGCCCAGGGGGTCGCCCTCGCGCAGCTTGGGGCGCAGCGAGAACGTCTGCGCCTCGCTGTTGTGCGGGCCGTCGATCGGCACCGGGCCGAAGCCGTCGCTGCTGCGCAGGGCCATCGCGCCGGTCCCGGTGGCGCCGTCGGTGACCGAGACCGGCTGCACGACGTCGCTGAGCTTGATCCCGCCCAGGATCTGCGGATCGTTGGGGGCCGCGGCCAGGATGGCGGGCGTGTCGACGGTGCCGCCGGCGAGCGTGGCCGGGTCGCCGCCGGCCGGGCCGAAGAGCCGGGAAAGCATGGTGATGCTCAGGCCCGGGGTCAGCGGCCCGCCGCGGTCCGAGCCGATGCCGAAGCCGACCGGCTTGACCAGTGCGGCGAACACCTGGCCGGCGTTTTGGGCGCCGAAGCCGTACTTCAGGTACCGCTGGTCCACCTCGAGGTCGACCGGCCCGAGGTCGGCGCCGCCGAGGTGCTCGGCCGCGGCCAGCCGGATCGTCGCGCCGGAGAGCACCGGGTGGCAGCGCGGCTGGTCGTGGGCGAGGAACTGCGCGTCGGCCGGGCCGGCGACCGGCGCCTGGGCGGCGAAGGTCAGCGCGACGGCCTGCACGTCGGTGTCGCCCGGCTCGGCGCTGGGGGCGAGCCCCATCGTCTGGCCGTTCAGCGGCCGGCGGCGGATCGGGTCGCTCGCCGCGAGCGCGTTGTAGGCGGCGCGGACCTGGCCGGCCGAGGCCTCGGCGAACGCGATGGTGGAGTCGACGAACACGGCCGGCGCGGTGAAGTCCACCGCCCGTCCCACGTGGTCGATGCCGGTGAAACTGAACTGGTACGGTGCCCCGCCCACCTTGGGCAGGAACGCCGCGCCACCGAGGGCCGGCACGAACGCGGTCGCCGGGTCGAGGTCGGGCGTGATCGAGGTCAGCAGGTCGATGCGCTGGAACGGCAGGCCGCGGCCCCCGTCGGCCTGGGCGAAGCCGGCGAAGGCCTGGCTGCGCCGGCGGACGACGAGGAACGAGCGCTGCCGCAGGTAGGCGGCGCGCTTGCCGCCCGGCGTGCCGGCGATGCGCCGCTCGGTCACCGTGACCAGCGCCGCCTGGTGACCGAAGGGCAGCAGGTACCCGCGGCTGACCACCCGGACGTTCATGTCACGGCCCAGCGTGGTGCGGTGCTTCCAGTCCAGGATGGACAGTACGTTCGCCGGCGGGTTCCAGGAGCCCTGCAGATCGGCCGAGGCGCCCTGCGGGGTGAGCACGAGCCGCCGCACGTCGATCGGCTGCGGCGTGTACCCGGCGATCGCGTAGTCGGCGGTGGCCCGCACGATCTGCAGCCGGTCCCGGGGCGTGAGCGACGCCCGGAACGGCAGGCCCGGGGCCGGGATCGTCGCGCCGTCGGGCGCGCTCTTCGCGCCCGGGCTGCCGGCCGGCAGCAGCCAGGCCGGGAAGTCGGGGTCGGTCGCCCACAGCGCCCGGACGGTGCGCTCGCCGCCCTGCTCGTCGACGGTCCCGTCGGCCTTGGCCACGCCGAGGCGGGTGTGCCACAGCTCGGTGCGGCCGCCGTGCTCCGCCGGCTGCGTGGCGTGCGCCCATCCGGCCTGCGCGTGCGGTGACAGCAGCAGGCGCCACGGTACCTCGATCGCCGTCTCCTGCAATCCCGGCGCGGTGATCGGCAGCGGCCCACCGGCGGGCGTGTCGCGCGGCAGCGCGGCCGGCGCCACCTTCAGCGCGAACTGGCCCCAGGTGAGCATCGTCGTGTCGTCGAACGGGATCGCCGCCATCGTCGGCGGCACCTCGAAGGCGAGCCGGCTCGCCGCGGACAGCCGCGTCGCGACCGGCCACGCCGGGGCGTCGGCGGCGCCCGCGCCGGTCGGGTCGGGCTCCCGGAACGCCTGCTCCTGCAGGTGCTGCGGCGGGAAGACGACCACGACGTAGGCCGGCGCGGCCGGGTCGATGCGCAGCAGCACGGGCCCGCTCGCCGGCCGGGACAGGGTCAGGTTGTAGGTGTCGAAGCGCAGGTTGAGCTGGTCCTCACGGCGGCGCAGCACGCGCGAGAAGCTCGGCGCGCCGGGGTCGGCGGAGGTCTTCACGAGCGGTGCTGTGCCGTCGCCGTCCAGGCCGGCGCCGGCCAGCGCGGCCAGGGCGCCCGCCTGCAGCCCGTAGCCGACGACCCGGCGGCGGGTCAGTCCGCGCCGCGCCCGCCGCTGTTGCTCCTCCATCGCGTCTCCTCAGGTCCGCTGGTCTCTTGCCGCAACCAGCCAACCCGCGCCCGGCCGGGACGGCCTGAGCAAGGGATACTCACCCGGGCCGCCCCGGGTACCTGTGACGCGCCCGACACCGGGCCCCTGAGCAGGGCGCCGAGGCGGTGGCCAGGGCCGGTTCACCGCACGGCTGTCGCACCCTCGACAGTTACCAACGCGCGTCCGGCCGGGGCTACCGTCGCGGCATGGCCCTGACCACGGCGGACGTCGAGCGCTTCGAGGCATCCCGGCGGCGCCTGGAGGCCATCGCCTACCGCATGCCCGGGTTCGCGGCCGAGGCCGAGGACGCCGTGCAGGAGGCGGAAGGTGTCCATGACTATTGGCGACGCTCGCCGCCGGGTCTCGCCGGTGGACGCCGACCGGCACCTCCCCGTCACATACCGATGCGCGACATTGTGTCCCTGAGCAATACCGCCGTCATGATGAGCACCGCTTGCTCAGGCGCGCGGGCCGGGATGGCGGCCACCATGCTTCCAACGCAACGACATCCATCACGGAGGTACACATGACGCTCAGCCGCGCCGGCGCAGTCCTCGCCGGCCTTCTGCTCGCGGTCGTCGGCCTGGCCGGCCCCGCCCAGGCCGGCATCATCGTCCACGGCGCCACCTTCCCGCCGGGCCCGACGGCGACCGGCGTCACCACCAACGACGCCTACCCGCCCGGCCCGACGGTGACCGGGGTTACCACCCACGACGCCCCGGCGCCGTCGGTTATCGGCCCGGAAATCTGACGAGCGTCCGGCCCGGCGGCCCGGCCCCGGCCGGTCGGTTCGCGACCGCAAGGTCACGCCCCGGCCGGCCGGGGCCAGGCGTCGTGGGCCGCGATCCGGTCGCGGACGGCGCTGAGGCAGCCGTCCGCGCGATGACCGGCTCGACCGGCGCGGCGAACAGCTTCGCCGCCACGTTCACCACGGCGCGCTTCGGCGGCCGGAACGACTCGCCCAGCCCGGTGTCGACGAACACCGGGTTGTGTCGTCCCAGTGCAGTCGCCCGTCCGGCCGCCAGCGCCGCGCAGGTCCACGACGATCGAGCGCGGGGCGCAGCACGACGGCAAGCCCATGACGTCGTCCAGCGTCAGCGCGTCAGGAGCGGGAGCTGCGGCCGGGCCGCAGACCGTACCGGGTCGCGCTGGCGGTCTTCGTCGTCGTCGGCGTGGCTCTGGCGGCCCGTCTCAGCCGCCACGGACCGGCCCGTCAGCGTCGATGCCAGCGCACTCGAATTCGTCGCCTGAGTAGGGCGCCACCCGCTCGTGGACATCGACCGCCTCGTCCACGTCAGTGCTCCGGCCGGTGCGCTCGAACCGCATCCGCAGCGCTATGCCGCCGTTGGACAGCCGCCATCCCCTGTCTGCTCCCCGTCGCAGGCTGCTGGCCACCCTGGCCGGCTCCATGCTCGGCTGGCCGTTGTTCGGCCTGCTCGCCGACAACGCCCTGGTGCCGAGCGCCCCGCGGACATCGCCGCGCACCTGGTCGACTTCGCCGCGTTCGGCGCTGTGCTGTCCGCGACCGCGACCGGGATGAGGCGACGACCAGCGTCCCCGGCAGCATCGATGCGCTGAGCGCCGCCGGCGTCGAACCTTGCCCGACTACGGTGACCACGACGCCGGCGGCGCCCCGCTCCATATGGTGAAAAAATCCTCGACCTCGTATCCGGCCCCGGCAACATCACTTGAGAACGCACACGTTATCGCTGGATAGAGTGCGAATCATGCCCGATGAGGGCCCACCGCTTCGGACTTGGTCAACTCTATTTGTCATTGTCCGCAACAAATCTGGAAGCGGCCGGGATTGCACGCCACCGACACACCTGCAAGACTGGTACGCAAGCGCTGATCGTGATGGGAGCCCATGGCGTCCGTCACGTGAAAGGGCACGGTGGCAGCGCTGCCTCATCCTCCTTTTGACGCTGGTCAGGTTCAGCTCGCCTAACGACCCAGGCAGGGAGTAGAGCATTGGAAGCTGTCGTCCACGAGCTTGTCGAGGACAATTTTACGACCCGCGACGTCCCGGACTTCGGTCTATCGGAAACCGATTATGGGCGCGCACTGGACAATATGGTGCAGGCCAACGTCGATGTGATCGTCCATACGAGCCGGGGCGACGTCCTGCTGGGATACCGCAAAGACATGCCATTGCGCGACATGTTCTGGGTCTTCGGCGGCCGCATGAAACTGGGCGAGACCCTCATCGACACTGCTGTGCGGGGTCTCTCCCGCGAGGTCGGTCTCGACGTCGACCGGGACCGGCTGGTGGTGGACAACGTTTACAACGTCATGTGGGGAACCAGAACCGCGCCGCCCGAGGAGCACGGATTCCAGACCCTCCTCACCTTGATGAAATACGAATGCAGCGACAGCGAGGCTTCATCCCTCAGCGCCGCGGACAACACCCATGCCTGGATTCGATGGTATTCCCCGGTCGAGCTGCGCGATTTCTGCGTATCGGGATCCGAACAGCTCCACCCCTTCCTTCCCATCGTCTTGAAGAACGCTGGCCTGTTGCCGGCGGCATAGCTCGAGGGCCCGATTCCGGCTCTTCGAAGACAGCCGCCGACGACCCGGCCGCGCCCTGCGAACGCCCGTCGGAGGCGCTCGACACATTCGCTGATTCCTGGAGGCATCGTGTGAACTGCCGTTCCTGTCAAACCTCCGGCCTGACCGAAATCCTTGACCTCGGCAACCAGTACCTCAGCGATTTCCGAGACGACGACCGCCGACCGCCGCAGTGGCCACTGGTGCTGATGTTGTGCCGGCGGTGCGGGCTGGTCCAGCTCCGCGACACGACCCCACGAGCGTTGATGTACCACGACCGGTACGGCTTCCGGTCCGGGGTCAACGAGGCGATCCGCGAAGACCTGCGCAGCGTCGTGGACGACGCCCTGCGGCGACATCGCGGCGCGCGGTGGTGGCTCGACATCGCTTGCAACGACGGCACCCTGCTGTCATTCGTGCCCGAGCACATCCACCGGGTCGGGGTCGACCCGGTGGCGACGTTCGAACCGGAGTCACGGCGGCACGCCGACCGCATTGTCGTGGACTTCTTCGACCCGCGGCGGTTCGTGTCGGGCGGGACCAGCACGACGTACGAAGCGTTCGACGTCATCACCAGCATCTCGATGTTCTACGACCTCGACGACCCGAACGGGTTCGTGGCCGACGTGGCAAGCGTCCTGGCGCCGGACGGGATCTGGGTGATCCAGCAGAACTACGCACTGACCATGTTCGAACTCGGGGCGGTCGACAACGTCTGCCACGAGCACATCACCTACTGGACGCTGGCCGCCCTGGAGCACCTGCTCCACCGGCACGACCTGGAGGTCAACGATGTGCTGCTGTCGAGCGTGAACGGTGGCTCCTTCCGTACGGTGGTGTCCCGCCGCGGCAGCCGGCCGGTCAGCCCGGCGGTGGCGGCCCAGCGGCAGCACGAGGCGCGGGCCCACCTCGATCGGCCCGACGCGTGGGCGAAGTTCGCCGTGCGGGTGCGCACGGCGTTCGACGACCTGCGCCGGCTCATTGACAAGATCAACGCCGCCGGTCAGCGCTGCTACATCTACGGCGCCAGCACGCGGGGCGGAACGATCTGGCAGGCCGCCGGCCTGACCGTGGACGACCTGCCGTTCGCGGTGGAGCGGCAGGCCGCCAAGATCGGACGGAAGATCGCCTCCATCGGCGTGCCGATCATCTCCGAGGAGCAGGCCCGCGCCGACCATCCGGAGTACATGCTCGTGGCGCCGTGGTTCTTCCGGGACGTCTTCATCGACCGGGAGCGCGACTACCTGCGGGCCGGCGGTCGGCTGATCTTCCCGCTGCCGGATCTGGAAGTCGTGAGCGCCTGACCGGGCCCCGGCATCGGGGCCGCGGGCGACCGTCGAAGCGGGAGTCGACCAGCCGGCTCCCTTGAGGAGTTCCAGTGCCACGTGCGCTCATTACGGGAATCACCGGACAGGACGGCATGTACCTCGCCGAGTTCCTGACGGCGAAGGGATACGAGGTCTTCGGCCTGGTCCGGGGCCAGCAGAACCCCAAAGCCCCCGCCGTGCGACGAGCCGTACCGCCGATCCGCCTCGTGGACGGCGACCTCCGCGACCTGCCGAGCCTGATCGCGGCCCTGGAGGTCGCCCAACCCGACGAGGTCTACAACCTCGCAGCAATCAGCTTCGTGGGGATGTCCTGGAACCAGGCCGAACTCACCAGCGAGATCACCGGGATGGGAGTGCTGCGGATCCTCGAGGCGGTCCGCATCCACACCCAGAACGACATGTCGAAGGTCCGCTTCTACCAGGCGTCGAGCTCGGAGATGTTCGGCAAGGTCCACGAGGTGCCGCAGACCGAGACCACGACGTTCCATCCGCGCTCGCCGTACGGCGTTGCGAAGACGTTCGGCCACTACATCACCGTCAACTACCGCGAATCCTACGGTGCTCACGCGTGTTCGGGGATCCTGTTCAACCACGAGAGCCCACGCCGGGGCCAGGAGTTCGTCACCCGCAAGGTCACGCGCGGGGCGGCCCGCATCGCGCTCGGGCTGCAGAGCGAGCTCGTCCTGGGCAACCTCGACTCGCGCCGGGACTGGGGCTTCGCCGGCGACTATGTCGAGGCGATGTGGTTGATGCTCCAGCAGGACGAGCCGGACGACTATGTGATCGCCACCGGCGAGACGCACTCGATCCGGGATCTGCTCGGCATCGCCTTCAACCGGGTGGGCATCGCGGACTGGGAGCGCCATGTCCGGCAGGACCCGAACCTCTTCCGCCCCGCCGAGGTGGACCTGCTCATCGGCGACGCCACGCGGGCCCGGGAACGCCTCGGCTGGAAGCCGCGCGGCGACTTCCGCTCCCTCATCGAGACGATGGTCGATGCCGACCTGGCCGACTCGAGCCGGGAGGCCTCAGCCTCGACAAGGAGGACCTCTGACGATGGGCGCCACCAACGTCCCGACTACGACGCTGGGCTCCGGCCTCACGATGCCGTACCTGGGCCTCGGCACGTGGACGATGACTGACGCCGATGCCGCGGACACCATTCCGGTGGCCGCCGGCCTCGGCTACCGGATGATCGACACGGCGGCTCTATACCAGAACGAGCGAGGGGTGGGCCAGGGGGTCCACGGCTCGGGCACACCGCGGGAGGAGTTCTTCATCGTCTCCAAGGTGCGCGGCCGTGATCACGGATACGACCGCACGTTGAAGGCCTTCGACGAGACACTGGACCGCCTCGACATGGACTACCTCGACCTGTATCTGATCCACTGGCCGATGCCCGGGCGGGGCCTCTACGTGGAAACGTGGAAAGCCCTCGTCAGGATCCTCCGCGACGGGCGTACGAAGGCGATCGGCGTCTCGAACTTCACGCCGACCTACATCGACCGCATCGTCGCCGAGACGGGCGTCGGGCCGGCGGTGAACCAGATCCAGCTGAACCCGCGGGTGACGCAGCGGGCGTCCCGCGCGTACGCCGCGGAGCACGGGATCGCACTGCAGACGTGGCGACCGCTGGGCCAGGGCGACCTGCTCGCCGAGCGGGTGGTCCAGGACAGTGCCGAGCGCCACCGCAAGACGCCGGCCCAGGTCGTGCTGCGATGGCACCTGGAACACGGCCTGAGCCCACTGCCCAAATCGGTGCGCCCTGACCGGTTGGCCGCCAACATCGACGTCTTCGACTTCAGCCTCACGCCCGCGGAGATCGACGCGATATCCGGCCTGGACGGGACCGAGATCGCCGACGACCCGGCGACCACAGAGGTCGACTGACCCGGACCGCCCGCCCCGGGGCTCGGTCCGACGCCGGCGCGGATGCGGACGGGCAGCCGCGCGCGCCCGCGTCGGCGGGGTTCTCGGTACGCTGGAGCCCTGGCGTGCGGCGCCCGCCGGTCCTGACGCGGGCTCCGCCGGTGACCGTCCGAGCAGATGTCGGAGGTTCGCGTGGCTCTACAGGATCCAATGCCCAACCTCGGCATCCTGTTGCGATACGTCCATCTCGACGGGGCGGTCTCCCGCACGGTGCTGGCCGAGCGGATGGGCCTGAACCGCAGCACGATCATGTCCCTGACCGCCGAGCTGCTCACTGCCGGACTGGTCCGCCAGGAGACGCCGGCCGAGACCGGCCGGCCGGGGCGCCCGTCGCTGGTGGTGCGCCCCGAGCGTGACCGGGTCCACGTGCTGGCCTTCGATGTGGCCGTGGACCGGGTGACCGCGGCCAGGGTGGGTCTGGGAGGGTCCGTGACCGACCGGCTCGAAGCGGTGCGGCCCAGGGCCGGAGCCGATCTCGACCGGGTCGTCGAGGTGCTAGCCCGCTTCGGCCGTCGGCTGCACGACTCGGCGCCGCCCGGTTCGGCCTGCGTCGGGATCGGCGCGTCCTACTGCGGCATGATCCGGCCCGCTGACGGCATGGTGCGCTTCGGCCCTGACCTCGGCTGGGTGGACCAGGCGTTCGGCGCCGAGCTCTCCCGGCGGCTCGGCCTGGGCCTGCCGGTGACGGTGGGCAACGAGGCGCACCTGGGCGCCATGGCCGAACAGCAGCGCGGCGCCGGCATCGGACTGCAGAACCTCGTCTACCTGCACGGCGATGTGGGAGTCGGCGGCGGGATCATCGTCGGCGGCAAGCTGCTCGACGGCGACGGCGGCTACGGCTGCGAGGTCGGCCACATGGTGATCAACCCCTACGACGGGCGGGCCTGTGGTTGCGGATCCCGGGGGTGCTTCGAGGCCGAGGTGGGTGAGCGAGCCCTGCTCGACAAGGCGGGGAGGCCGGCGACGCAGTTCGGCCGTGACGCCGTGCGGGCCGTCGTCGACGACGCCGACCGGGGCGATCCGGCCGCGTTGGACTCGGTGCGGCGCATCGGGGACTGGCTCGGCATCGGCGTCGCCAATCTCATCAACTTGTTCAACCCGGCCATGGTGATCTTCGGCGGGATGCTGCGCGACGTCTATCCGGCCGCGATGGCGCAGGTGCGTCACCGCATCGCAAGCAACGTCCTGCCGGTGGCCCGTGAGCGGGTACAACTGCGCACCTCGGCGCTGGGTGACGACGCGACACTCGTCGGGGCCGCCGAGCTCGGCTTCGCCCCGCTCCTGGCCAACCCGCAGCACCTGCTCACCCATGCGATGGCGGCGCCCGCCCGGCCCGCACGGGCGCACGCGCGACGCCATGGTGCGGGCGCGGACAAGCGGGGCGTCGCCGAGGTGAGCTCCCCCGCTTGAGCCGCGGCTCGGGCGACCCGCGCCGTCGCGGTCGCCGCCGCCCGGCGCGTCGCTGAGGCCGGACCCGGGCGGGGCTGAGACGTTCGGGTCGGGTGGGGTCGGCGGGTCGTGCCCAGGGGCGGCGTAGGTCGTTGGTGAGGCCGCGGGCCAGTCGTAGTTGTGTGTGGGCGGCGAGGATCAGCCAGGTCCACGTGTCGGCTGCGTTCGGGTCGCGCAGGCGGGACCGGGTCCAGCCGAGGGTTTGTTTGAGGAGCCGGAAGGTGTGTTCGAGGTCGAAGCGGCGCAGGTAGGCCTGCCAGAGCAGGTCGACTTGGGCGGCGGTCAGATCGGGCGTGCAGCACCACAGCCAGATGGGTTTGGGGTGCTGGCCGGCGAGTGCGATGTCGGCGCCTACCCGGGAGGCGTGCCATGACCGGGAATCACCTGACCGTACGTACCGATCTCCTCTCCCATGGTCACGGTCACAGGGGGATGAACGGCATCACCGGCCACCTTTATGGGCGATCTGCGGCATCGGCGGCCCTGACTAATCTAGGGCGATGCCGCCCCGCCAAATCGACTCAGACGAATGCAGGTACGACGGCGACACCTACGCTGACGTGTACGACGACTGGTACGACAGCCGGCTGGACACCGCAGCGGCGGTCGCGTTCCTGAAGGAACTCGCACCGTCCGGCCGGGCACTGGAACTCGGCGTCGGCACCGGCCGGATCGCCGTCCCGCTCGCCGCCGAAGGCCTGGACGTGACCGGAGTCGACACCTCGCCGCTGATGCTGAAACGCTTGACGGATAAGGGCGGCACCGTCACCGGCGTACAGGCCGATATGGTGTGCGTCGACCTGCCCGGCAGCTTCGACCTGATCTACGTGGCGTTCTCCTCGCTGTTCCTGCTCGACTCCCAGGATGCGCAGGTCGCGTGCTTCGCCCGGATGGCGCGGCTGCTCTCGCCGGGCGGCCGGGTGGTCGTCGAGGCGTTCGTACCGGACGCCACCCGCTACCGGCAGGACCAGAACGTGTCCCTGGAGGACATGGCCGCCGGCTCGGTCCGGTTCGAGCTTGCCGAGCACGATCCGGTCGAGCAGGTGATCCGGGCGACTCGGGTGCACATCGGTGACAGCGGCATCCGGCTCTTCCCGTACCGGTTGCGCTACGCCACGCCGTCCGAGCTGGACCTGATGGCCCGGCTATGCGGGCTGCGGCTTGCCGGGCGTGTCGGCGGCTACGACCGGCGCCCCTTCACCCGGGACAGCCGTTCCCACGTGTCCGTGTACCGGTCGGACGACGCATGAACGAACTCGACGACCTCCTCGCCGCCGTCGACCGGGACGCCGCACGCGACCGGCACACCCTGTGGTTGACCGCGAACGAGGGCCTGATGTCCCGGAGCGCCGCCCGCTACCTGGACTCCGACTTCGCCAACCGGTACTTCAGCGGCGGCGGCGACGCGGACGCCGTGGTCACCAACCCGTACACGCCGTTCATGTCGCGGGGCCGTCCCGGTCTGGCCCGGCTGGTCGCCACCGCCGGATGGCGCGCGGCCCGAATGCTGGACGCCGCCGCCGTCAACCTCGACTGCCTGTCCGGTATCCACGCCATGACCTGTGCCATCCTCGCGCTCACCGATCCCGGCGACACGGTGATGTCGCTGGAGGTCGGCGACGGCGGCCACTACGCCACCCAGCACATCGTCCGCCGGTGCGGGCGGCGCTGGGTCCCCGCCCCCGTCGATCCTGAGACCTGGCTGGTGGACACCGGACGGCTGCGCGCCGACGGGGTGCGCCTGCTCTACCTCGACGGGTCGTATGAGCTGCGCCCGCAGGACGTCCGGGCGATCCGGCGCGCGCTGGGCCCCGACGTGCGGCTCGTCTACGACATCAGCCACAGCCTGGGACTGGTGATGGGTGGCGCGCTGCCCAGCCCGCTCTCCCTCGGCGCCGACGCGGTCTGCGGCAACACGCACAAGACACTGCCCGGACCGCATCGCGGCCTCATCGCGTACCGGGAAAAAGATCTGGCGGTCCACGCCGACGGGATCATCGGTGGTGGTCTCTACTCCAGCAACCATCCGGTGACCCTGGCGGCCCTGTGCGTCACAATCCTGGAGATCGACCGCTGGGGAAAGGCCCTGGCACGGCAGACCGTCGCGAACGCCCGGCATCTCGCGGCCGCGCTAGCCGACCGCGGCTGGCCGGTGCGGCAGACCGGACCCGGCACGCACACCGACACCCATCAGGTACACGTGCTGTCCGAGAGCCTCGGCGAACACCGCCTGCTCTACGGACGGTTCTCCGCCTCGAACATCGCGCTCGGCTTCGACAACTGCCTGGGCCGGCGGACGTTCATCCGCCTCGGCACCCAGGAGGTGACCCGGCGCGGCATGACCGGGCAGCACCTGGACGCTATCGCGGACCTGCTGTTCGCGGCCGGATCCGGGCGGGACGTCTCCGCCGAGGTGGCCCGGATCGCGTTGGGACACCAGCGGGTCCACTTCTCCTTCGACTGTTCTACCGATCAGGAGTGCGCGCAATGTCAATGACCGAAGACCGGATCCGGGACCGCACCCCCGCCATCGCGCGCCACCTGAACGGCATCGCGGCCATGGACCGGGAAGCCGCCAATTTCCTGCACCTGACCGCCAACGAGAGCCTGCTGTCCCGGACCGCCCGCCGCGGCCTCACCCTGCCACTGGCCGACCACTACTTCATGGGCGGCGGCGACGACCTCGGCATCGTGGACTTCCGCCCGTTCACGTTCCGCGGCCTGCCCGCCGTCGGTGACCTGGTGGACGCCGCGTCCGACGCGCTGCGCACGCTCCTGCACGCCGCCGATGTGAACCTCAAATGCCTTTCCGGGGTACACACGATGATGTGCGCGATCCTGTCGCTGACCGAGCCCGGCGACGGCGTGATGACTGTCGACATCGGACACGGCGGCCACTTCGCCACCCCCGTCATCGTGCAGCGGACCGGGCGGCGGCACCTGAGCACGAGGTACCGATTGGACGATCTGCGTTTCGACGCCGAACGGATCGCCGAAGACTTCCACCGGGCCGGGGCGAAGGCGCTGTATCTGGACGTGTCCTACTACCTGAACCCGCACAACCTGCGGCAGATCCGCGCCGCGCTCGGCGACGAGGCGGTCATCATCTACGACGCCAGCCACACACTCGGCCTGATCATGGGGGGCCTGTTCCAGGCGCCGCTGACGGAGGGCGCCGACGTGCTGGTCGGCAACACCCACAAGACCCTGCCCGGACCGCAGAAGGGCCTGATTGCGTTCCGGGACCCGGAAATGGCGCAGCGGGCCACCACCATCATCAACAACGGGCTGGTGTCCAGTGTGCACACCGGGAGCATGGTCGCCCTCGCGATCACCATCCTGGAGATGGAGGCGTACGGCCGGGCCTACGCCAGGCAGATCGTCGCCAACTCCAACGCTCTCGGCGCGGCCCTGGAGGATGAGGGCTGGACGCTGCGCCGGGCCAACACCGGACGGGTGTCGGAGAACCACCAGGTGCACCTGCTGATGGGCGATCAGGGCGAACGCTACCGCACGCTGTACGCGGGCCTGGTGGACAACCTGATATCGCTCAACTTCGACAGCACCCTCGGTGCCGGCGTGTACGCGCGGCTCGGCACCCAGCGGATCACCCGCGCCGGCATGGGCCCGGACGAGATGCGTCAGGTCGGCGCACTGCTGAGCCGGGCGCTGCGCGGCGACGACGTACGCTGCCGGGTCGCCGAGTTGAACGCCGGATTTCCCCGCGTCGCCTACTCCTTCGACGACCTCGCCGAGGTACAGGGGTGGCTCGGATGAGCGTGCTGACCGACCACGGCATCGTCGACGCGGGCGACCCTCTGCTGCACGAGAGCGGCGCACCGGTCGACCCGGACGCCTTCTTCGAGGGATCGGCCCGTTTGCTGCGCCGCGTCGGCGACCATGTGCGGGACGTTGTGATTCCATCGTTGTGCGGGCGGAACGGGCGGTGGCATCCGACCGGCTTCATGGTGTACCCGTTGGGTGCGCATCCGGTCTTCGGCACGTTGCGGCTGCACATCTGGCCGGCCGGGACACGGCGGCGGGTCATCCAGGGGCGCGGCGATCTCGGGCCGATCCACGACGGTGACATCCACGACCACGCGTGGAACATCACCTCGCTGGTGCTCACCGAATACCACGACAACATCTACTCCGTCGGCCCGGCGACGGGCGTCGCGTCCGACGAGGAACTGTTCCGGCGGTTCTCGGTCGCCTACCGGCCCGGCAGCTACCAGTCGCTGGTCACCGACGGCAGTCAGGTTCTCGCCCGGGCGGTCGAGCACCGGGTGGTCGGCGGCGGGGAGATACACACCATCCGGGCCGGGGTGTTCCACGCGCCGGTGGTGCCCCTCGACGTGACCGGTGCGACGCTCGTGCTCAGCTCCCCGCGCGTGCAGGCCACCGGACCGGATGTGCTGATCGGCGGCGTCGGCGACGCGGTGATGGGTGCGCGGACGCCGGTCACCGTCCGGGACGCGCAGGCGGCTCGGGATCAACTGATGAGTGCCGCATGACCGCCGTGCAGGTGCTGCGATCCGGTTCGCCGCGCGTGCCGTGGTTGACCGGGCTGCGGTTCGACGACGCCGTGCTGCCGGCCGGATCCGCTTCGGTCACCGTGCTGTGTTGTCTCGACGGGCCGTTCGATCCGGTGCTGCTGCGGGAGTGCCGGCGGGTGCTGGACGACCGGGGTGTGGCGTTCTTCGGGTCCACAGTGGACCCGGCAGCGCTTTCCGACGCCGGTTTCTGCGACCGGTACGTCGCCCCGGCGCCGGCCGCGCTCACGTCCGAGCGTCAGGTGCTGATCACGCACGCCGGTCCACGCCTTCCCGCGCCTCCTGCCGTTGCGCGTTCCGTTACGTCCAACGGGCCGGCGCAACGGACCACGATGGTCATTCCGGTACGCAACGAGCGGCGCAACCTGCCGACGTTCTTCGCGTTCCTGGAGAACGCCACCAACGAGCTGGACTCCACCCGGGAGTTCGTGGTCGTGGTCAACGGGTGCAACGACGGCTCCGAGGAGGTGGCCCGGGACCTGGCCGCCGGGTCCACTCTGGACGTACGGGTCGTGACGTCGCCGCCAGGAATCGTCGCGGCCTTCCGGACCGGCATTTCGCAGTCCACAATGGACGGCTTCGTCGGCAAACTGGACGCGGACGTCATCGTGCACCCGCGCCTGCTCGACGCGCTCGAATCGCACCTGGTCGCCGACGACCGGCTGTGGGTGACCCACGCCGAGCCTCTGCCGGCCGACTCGTTCAGCCGGTTCAGCGAACCCGACCACCGCGCGGAGAGCGCCAGCCCACGGCGCTACTTCAACGGCAAGGCCAGCCTCTACCGCGGCAACCCGTTTCAGTGGAAGGACGTGGACGGCTTCGCCGCCCGGCTACGCGCCGAGGACGTGTTCTTCTCCTTCTACCTGAGCTGGTTCGCCGGACTCGATGCGATCGGCCTGGCACCGGGTGCGTACGTGTACCAGAAGACCATCCGCGACCTGCCCGACCTGGTCCGGATGCTGTCCCGGACCAGGTCGGAGATCGGCCGGCTGGTCCGGGCGTTCCCCGGTTTCGCGCTGCTCAACCCGGTGTTCGACCAGAAGGTGTTCAGCCCGGCCTGGGCCGAACTGCTCGCCGAGGCCGCCGCACTGACCGAGGAGACCGAGGAATGGCTGCGGCTCGAATCGACGAAATAGACCTGCTGGTCGTGGGAACTGGACCGGTCGGGTGCGCGATCGCGCGTACCGTCCGCACCCTGGCGCCCGGCGTACGGATCCTGCTGGTGGACGCCGGTACGGCGGGGACCGGCCAGCACCGCGACAACGTGGAACCGCCCGGGCCGCCGGAGCCGCCCGTCTTCGACACCGGCCAACACGCGACGGGTGCCGAGCCGAGACCGGCCACCAGCCCGGTATTCGGCCCGGACAGCGACCTGCCCGGATACGCGCAGGCCACCCAATCGGGCGGGCTGGGAACCACGTGGACCTGCGCCACCCCGACACCCGACGGGACCGAACGCGAACCGGCCATCCCGGCACCGGAGTGGGCGGCCGCACTGGCGGAGGCGCGGCGGCTGCTGCGGGTTCGGCCCGACTCGTGGCCGCGGGTCGACGCGCTGCTGGACGCGCTGCGGGCCGGGTACCCGGATCTGCCGCCGGACCGGGGTGTTACGATGATGCCCACCGCGATGACCCGCACCGGTGACCGTCCACACTGGACCGGACCGGCGGACATCCTCGGCGACGTGGAGTCGTTCGAGATCTGGTCGTCGACCGCATGCCGGCGCCTGATCCTGCGAGCCGGACGTGTGGTGGCCGCGCACCTCAACGACACCGAGATCCGGGTGGGTGCGGTGGCGGTAGCGGCGGACGCGGTGCGCACACCCCAGTTGCTCTGGGACTCCGGGATCCGCCCCGCCGCGCTGGGCCGATACGCCGCCGACCACCTGCAGTTGCTCGCCGCCGTCGCCTGGCCGGGCAGCCGGGTGCCCGCGCGCTGGGGCCGGGACCGCACCGCGGCAATGCTCTGGGTGCCGTACGGCGACCGCCACCCGTACCACGGCCAGGTCATGCTGTTCGACCAGAGAGCCGAGGACGACGCGATGGTGGTAGGCCTGAGCTGGCTGGTCCCGCCGGTGATCGACGCGGGCAACCACCTCACGTTCGACCCCCCGCACGTCACCTACCCGCTGAGCGACGAGGATCACCGCCGGGTTCGCGGGGCCACCGACGACATCCGCCGTGCCATGCGAGCCCTCGGCGATCGGGTCCTGCCGGGTGGCGAACCCCGGCTGTTGCCCCGCGGATCGTCGCTGCACCTGACCGGGACGGTACGGATGGGTGGCCGCCCGGACGGGACCAGCGTCTGTGACCCGCACGGCCGGGTATGGGGCGTGCCGAATCTATTCGTGGCCGGCAACGGGGTGCTGTCCGCCTCGACCGCCGGCAACCCCACCCTGACCAGCGTCGCCCTGGCGCTGCGATCCGCGGCCGCGACGGTGCGCAGCCTGAAGCCCTGAAGGACGGACATGTCCACCAACCCTGTCTTCTCCTGCCTGCGACCCGGATCGGAACTGCACCGGACGTACTTCGCCGGCTCCCTGGGCGGGTACGCGGACAGCCTGCTGCGTGCCCTGTCCGGCACCGACGAACCGTCGGCCGTCGCGGACCTACGGCAGGCGGCGAAACTGTCCGGCCCGGCCGGTGTCTACGACGGCCTGGCGATGCTGCAGGCCGCGCTGATGCCGGAACCGGAACGGCTCGCCTGGGGCCGGTACATGTCCCCGTACTCCCTCGCCACGGCCATCGCCGCGCACGTGCCGTCGGGCGGCGCGGTGGTGGATCCGGCCGCCGGCATGGGCGCCCTCCTGGCCGCCACGCGCGGCGGATCCGGGCTGGAGAAGAGCCCCGACCTGGTGCGCTGCGGCCGTTTGGCGCAACGCCTGTGCCCCGACGACGCCCCGTTCCGGCTCGACGAGGGCGACGCGTTCGACCCGTCTGAGGGACCCCGCGCCGACACCCTGGTGGCCAACCCGCCATGGGTACTGCGTGCGGAGCTGCCGCCGCAGGCCCTGCACCGCCTGGCGGCCCACCCCCGGTACGCCGACCTTCTCCGGCACGAACGGTTCGACCTGTGCGTGCCTCTTCTGGTCGAGGCGGTGTGCACCCGCCTGAAGCCGGGCGGCCGGTTCGCCGCAGCCCTACCGGTGTCCATCGCCACCGAACACATCTGGACCCGCTTCCGCAACGGCGACTTGTTCCAGCAGTGCGGCGCCGCGGTGTCGCTCGGGTTCGTCGACCCGCCGGATCCGAGCGCCTTCCCGATCCAGTTCACACTGTGCGTCGGTCAGGTGTCCGCGGACTGACATACGTTCGCATATTCATATAGTCGGATGGCGCAAATCTGAGAGAACGTGGCCGGCCGCGCCACTCTCTGGGGTGGCGCGGCCGGGTCGTGCTGGGTCGTGCTGGGTCAGGACGCGAGCCGCCAAGGACCGTACGGCGTCGTGGGCTGCTGGTTGCGGGTCCACCACTGTGCCACGTAGCGCTTGCCCTGGTAGACGACGGCATCACCGGCGACGAAGATCCGCGTCGGCGTCCAGATCGCGGTGCCGTCGGCGGCGACTTTGATCTCCTGCCACGGTCCGTACGGATCACCCGGAGCCTGGTTGCTGGTCCACCATGATGCCAGCCAGGTCGAGCCGTTGTAGCTCACGTGGTCGCCCTCGGTGTACACCGCGGACGAACGCCAGGCAGGGACGTCCCGCACGGTGATGGTCACCTGCTTGGTCCCCGACAGGCTGTAGAACTTGGTGCCGTCGCTGGCCGTGAAGGTGACCGTGTAGGTCCCCGCCTGGCTGTAGCTCGGCGTCCACGAGAACTGCTGCGTCGCGGGATCGAAGCTCGCCCCCGCCGGCAGACCGCTGGCCGAGTAGGTCAGCGCGTCACCGTCAGGATCGGTCGCCGCGACACCGAACGACAGCGTCCGGTTCTCGTCGACCGCCTGCGACTCACCACCGGGGGCGAACACCGGGGCGCCGTTCACCCACGCCCCGCGCTGCCACACGTAGTCCCGCGCGAACATCGTGAACAGCTGGTCCCAGGTGTTGAAGTCGTGCGCGCCGGCGACGACGACATTCTTCACGTGCGCGTTCGTCAGCGCGGCCACCTGGCTCGGGTTGGGCAGCCCGAAGTCCCATGCGCCGCCGCCGAAGAGGATGTAGGGCACCCCGAGGTTCGGCGTGGTGTTGCGGACTCCGACGCCGCCGCTGAACAACCCGTAGTAGCCGAACTTCGTCGCGTCGAAGTTGATGAGGCTGGCTGTGACACCCGCGCCCGCCGACAGACCGGCGAACGCCCGATCCACCGCCTGCGTCGAGACGTGGTAGTTGCTCTCGACGAACGGGATCACGATGTCGCGCAGGTTGGGGTACCCCTGCGCGGAGTTGCCGAGGTAGTTCGTGTTGGTCGTCACGACGACGGCGGGCTCGGTCTGCCCGTCGGCGATCAGGTTGTCCATGATGACCGGCACGTCGCCCATGTTCAGCCAGTCGGACTGGTCCTGGCCGCTGCCGTGCTGCATGTAGATCGTCTTGTACGGCTTGGCACGGTTGGGGTCGTACCCTGGCGGCAGGTAGACCCCCAGCGTCCGCGTGGTCGTGCCGATCTGGATCGGCGCATAGCCCCACGTGCCGTGGGGGACGTTCGGCCGCAGAAGCTCGATCTGCCGCGCCGCCAAGGGCGCGTAGTTCTGCTTCACGGCGTCGTACGGCACGTACACCTTGTTGAAGGCGCGCCGGGCGGTGCCCGTCAGGCCGTCCGGGGCGTAGATCGGCGAGTTCGCCGGGTCGGACACCCACAGGTTCGTGTCGTTGTTCACGTAGAACCAGTACTGGTTCGCCCCGGCCGCCAGCGGCACGTCGGTGACCCAGTAGCCGTTGCCGGCGTTGGTCATCTGCACGTCGTAGCCGCCGCCACCACGCATCAGACCGGATCGGTACTGCTGGGGCTGGTAGACGGTGGTGTCGGTGGGGTCGGCCCAGTTGCGCAACAGGATGTCGGCGGCGAAGCGCACACTTGTCGCCGTCGGGTTGTAGTACACGAAGTGGCCCGTGTAACCCGTCGGCGAGTTGGGATCCGCGATGACGTGCGGACCCGGGGTCAGGTCGACCGTGTCCTCGGCCTGCGCCACGCTCGACATGCTCAGCACCATCGCCGAAGCGAGCGCGACGGATGCGACTGGCTTGAGGAGCCGGGCGCGACTGCCCGAGGCCCTTCGGGGGTGTCTCCGCAATTGCAGAACGCGTAACAACGTTCCTCCTTGAACGGCGGGTGAGCGCCGAGCGGCGCTCCACGAGCCAAGTTACTGTCGATTTTACGACGTTGTAAAGAAGTTCTTACAACGTTTTCCAGAAGGGGAATCGCGACATCCGTCCGCCCGCAAACCGTTGTGGGCACAGCGAATCCGCGGGTTCTCAGTGACCTCAGTATCGGTATCGGTCTCGGTCCCAGTAACGGTCTCGGTCTCGGTATTGGTCTCGG
>NZ_JBEPEH010000053.1:0-89938 GCF_040300725.1 Dactylosporangium sp. NPDC000244 | reverse complement strand
TACCCAACACCACCCGGACACACTACCCCGAATAGATACAAAACGATGGTCTGACCCGGAGGGTCAGACCATCGTTTAACACCAGTCACCTAGGCCGTGCATGGCCAGGTCGGCGTCGGTGATGTCGCCGCTGGCGGTGTAGTCGGCCTCCGTGTGGACATCGAAGGCTGCGGCGTCGAACACGACCGGCACCGCCGCCGGACGGCGGTCACGCAACCGGTGCCCGTGCCGGTCGGCGGCCGCCGGGTGGGTCATGCCGGGCCGGTAGAGCGCATACGGCTGGTGCCGGTGCCGGGCGTGGTACAGGGCGATGTCCGCCGCCCGGAACGGCCGGTCGCGATCCGGCAGCGCATCGGGCAGGGCCAGCCCGACCACGCAGGACACGGCCGGCGCCGCTTGTCCTGCCGGGCGGGGCGGCTCACCGCCGGGGTTGACGGGCACCGCGCGGGCGACCGCGTTCCGCACGGCGGCGGCGGCGTCGATGAGGCCGCTGCGGGTGAGATGCGGGAGCAGCACAACGAATTCGTCGCCGCCGAGCCGGCCGGCTACACCGCCCAGCCGGGCGGCGAATTCGGCCAGTTCGGCGGCGACCCCGCGCAGCAGCGCATCGCCGGTGTCGTGACCGAGCCGGTCGTTGACCGCCTTGAACCCGGTCAGGTCCAGCAGCAGCACGCCTGGGGCCAACCGGAAATCACGCAGGGCGCGTGCAGCCCGGCCCGGTTGCGCAGGCCGGTGAGGTCGTCGGTGCCGAGCGTCGTGGCCAGTCGGCGCCAGAACCAGGCGGCCGCGGCCACCTGGAGGAGTCCGGCAGCGCAGACCAGCAAGCCAACAGCAAGGTGATGCATGACGTCTCCTTTACAGCACAGAGGAAGCGGCCCGCCCTCGGGGCGGACCGTTGATCGATCTTGGTGTCGGTGTGGCGATGGGAGCCGTGCCCGCAGTTCGGTCGGGCGCCGCCCCGGACGGCTTCCGGTGCCGGGCAACCACCGTGTCCGGGGCCGGCCGGCCAGCTCAGCGCTCCGGGCGCGGCCGAGGGCTGGGCTACGCGAGCGCCTGTG
This sequence comes from Dactylosporangium sp. NPDC000244, assembly GCF_040300725.1. Classification (NCBI taxonomy): domain Bacteria; kingdom Bacillati; phylum Actinomycetota; class Actinomycetes; order Micromonosporales; family Micromonosporaceae; genus Dactylosporangium; species Dactylosporangium sp. NPDC000244. Next base: position 88,880 of record NZ_JBEPEH010000053.1, on the reverse strand, counting down.
CTGCGGGGTCTTCGACGATCTCGGCAAGGAGGGAGAGCCACTCGATGTCGGTCACGTCCTGCGCGCTGATGTACAGCCAGTGGATGCGTTCACCCGCACTCAGCCGGGTGAGTCCCGGCTCGGCCAGTTGCTCGTACGCGTGCGCCTGACGCAGCCGCGCCCGCCGGCCGCGTCTGCGCCGGGGCCGTGGGGGCCACCCAGCCCAGCGAACCCTCCCGCGTGCAGGAGGCCGAGCACGGCCGTCCACAGCTGGTACCGCTGCGCGCGGGTCGTCTCGCCGTCGCCGAGGCCGGCAAGCAGGGCCCGGACTCGAGCCGCGAGATCCTCGCCGACCCGGGTAGTCATCCGACGGTCCGGCCTGCGGCGGCGCTGCGGGCCGCAGGGACGCCGCGGTTCGGGCGGTCGGGGTGCTTCGGGTACGGTCCGACCGGCAGCGCCTCGCGGTCGTCGAGGGACGCCCAGTCCGCCCGCAACCTGCGATTGATTTTGACTTGGGCGGCCTGCCGGGCGGTGCCGAGGACCCGCAGGTACCGGTGGCAGCCGCGGTGCTGGACCAGGCGCAGCCCGACCGACGGATCGTCGCGGACCGCGTCGCGGAGCCAGGCGGCCGGCTGCTCCCCGGCGCGGATCGGCCGGGCCCCGTACCGCTGCACGAGGCGCCGCTCAGCGGCCTCGTGGCCGGGCTTCTGGCCGCGGATCTTCTGCATCGTGACGCCGTTGAGGTAGACGCCGTCCGGCAGCTGCCACTGGGTGCGCCGGGCACTGCGCCCGGCGACACGGTAGCCGCCGCCCTGGTAGATGTAGCCGACGTGCCCGGCGAACAACACTCGACCGGGACGCATCGACTCTCGGAACCGGGCCGGTTATGTGATCTGTCAAGTTGTCCAGGGGCGCTGTGTCTCACGCGTGGATCTTGTTCGGCAGTGGCACAGGGCCTCGGCGTTGGCCGAGGCCCTGTCTGTTTCGCGGTTGAGCATGCTTCTGGCGATGATCTCAATCAGGTCGTGGTTGCGCGGCTCGCTACAGCAGCGTGCCGCCGCTGACGTCGATCCATTGGCCGGTCACCCAACGGCTGTCGTCCGAGGCTAGGAAAGCTGCCGTGTCGGCGACGTCCTCAGGCGTTCCGATTCGGCCCATTGGTGACAGGGATGACAGCCAGGCCAGAGCGTCGCCGACGAGCCGTCCCTCGTGCATGTCGGTGTCGATGACGCCGGGAGCCACGGTGTTGACGGTGATGCCGCGTGGGCCGAGTTGCTTGGCGAGCATCTGGGTGAGGACGTCGAGTGCTCCTTTGGACATGGCGTAGGTGATCGATCTGGGCATGGCGGAGCCGTGGCTCAGCATCGTGCCGATGTTGATGATCCTGCCGCCGTCGCGCAGTCGTCGCAGCCCGTGTTGGCTGATGAAGAACGGCGCCCGGGTGTTGACCGCGAAGACGTGGTCGAAGTTGCTGCCGGTGATGTCCTGGATTTCGGCTTGGTCGCCAAGGATTCCGGCGTTGTTGATGAGGATGTCAAGGCCGTCGGCTTGGGCGTCGAATGCGGCCCACAGCGTCTCGGCGTCGCCCGGCACGCCGAGTCGGGCTTGGATGGTGAACGCCTGGCCGCCGGCGGCCTCGATCGCGGCGGCGGTTTCCTTCGCCGCCACTTCGTTGTTGCCGTAGTGCACGGCGACGCGGGCGCCGTCACGTCCGAGGCGTTTGGCGATGGCCCGGCCGATTCCTCGGCTGCCACCGGTGACCAGCGCCGTCTTCCCGGCGAGTGTCGTCATGTTCGCCTCCCTGCTCATCGCGCCGTGTTCAGCGTCCGGTAGGGGGTGGTAGCTCTGGCGTGCTTGAGGGCCCGCGCCCACCAGGCCACCTGGTCGAGGAGGGTCTCGGCTGCGGCGGCGGGTCGCTGCGGGTCTTTGGGCCTGCCGTCGCCGTCGAATTGTTCCCACACGTTGTGGAAGCTGACCGTGTCTCGGGTGGTGACAGCGTGCAGCTCGGTGAAGACGGCACGCAGGTGCTCGACCGCGCGCAGGCCGCCGGAGATCCCGCCGTAGGACACGAACGCCACGGGTTTGGCGTGGAACTGGGTGTTGTGCCAGTCGATGATGTTCTTCAGCCCGGCTGGATAGCTGCGGTTGTACTCCGGGGTCACCACGACGAACGCGTCGGCGGCGTCGAAGCGCGGGGTCAGCTCGCGCAGCGCCGCCAACACCTCGGGCGGGGGTGTCATTGTCGGTGCGGCCGAGCCGATCGGCACGTCGGCCAGGTCGACGCGGTCGACCAGGACGTCGTCGCGGCGATCGGCCTCGCCGGCGAACCAGTTGGCGACGGTCGGGCCGATGCGTCCGTCTCGGATGCTGCCGAGGATGACGGCCAGCTGTAGTCGGTGGTCAGACATGAGTCTTCTCCAGAACGGGGGTAGGTGTGGGACGGTCGTTCCGTAGCGGTGTTTCGCGGATGAGCCAGGCGAGCGCGAACGCGACCGCGCCGAGGGCCGCGCCGGCGAGGGCGATGGCGTGGACGCCGCTGGTGACCGCGGCGTGTACCGCGTCCTGGGTGGCGGCCGGGAGCTGGCGGACGACGCTGGCGGTCAGCTTGCCGCCGGAGAGGATCTGGCCGGTGTCGGCGGCGCCGAGCCGGTCGTCGAGCGTGTGGTGCAGGCGGTTGGTGTAGAGGGCGCCGAGCGCGGCGGCGCCGAGCGAGGCGCCCATGGTGTGCCACAGCGTGACCGAGCCGCTGGCCGCGCCCATGTCACGCGGCGGTGCGCTGTTGATGGTGACGATCGTGGTGCTCTGCATCAGCAGGCCCACGCCGGCGCCGGCGAACAGCGTCAGCGCCGACGCGAGCGCGACGTCGGTGTCCGGCCCAAGTGCGAGCAGCACGAGCATCCCGCCGGCCAGCAGCGTGCCGCCGAGGATCGGATACGCGCGGTAGCGGCCGGTGCGGCTGATGAGCTGGCCGCTGACGATCAGCACGAGGACCATGCCGAGCATCGCTGGCAGGATCAGCATGCCGCTCGCGGTCGCGGAGACGCCCTTGGCGAGTTGCAGGTACTGCGGCAGGAAGGTGGCGAAGACCATCATCCCGGCGCCGGCGAGCAGCCGCAGGATCTGGGCAAGGGTGAAGTTGCGGTTGCCGTACAGCCGCAGCGGGACGACCGGCTCGGCCACGCGTCGCTCGACGGCAACGAAGGCCGCCAGAGCGGCGAGGCTCACCACGGCGAGCGCGGCGATCGGTGCCGAGATCCAGGCGTACTGGCTGCCGGCCCAACTCGCCAGCAGGCTCAACGCGACCAGCGCGGTGGCGAGTAGGACGACGCCCAGGACGTCGATGCGGGTCTTGGTCCGTCGGGGCGCGGCCGGAATGGTGGTGGCGATGAGCAGCACGGCGGCGACGCCGAGCGGGATGTTGATGTAGAAGGCCCACCGCCAGCTCAGGTGGTCGGCGAACAGGCCGCCGAGCAGGGGGCCGGCGATGAAGGCGACGGGCATCATCGCGCCGAACAGGCCCATGAGCCGGCCGCTCTGGCGTGGCGGCACCAGTTCGGCGATGAGTGCGAGGGCGCCGACCATGAGGCCGCCACCGCCAAGGCCCTGCACTGCCCGGAAGCCGATGAGCTGGGTCATGTTCTGCGCCGCGCCGGACAGTCCGGACCCGAGCAGGAACAGGGTGATCGCGGCCAGGTACGCCCACTTGCGGCCGTACAGGTCGCCGAGCTTGCCCCAGATCGGTGTCGAGGTGGCCATGGCGACCAGGTAGGCCGTCACGACCCAGGAGAAGTGCTCCAGGCCGCCGAGGTCACCCACGATGACCGGCAGCGCGGGCCCGAGCATCATGCCGTCCAGTGGGGCCGTGATCATGCCGAGGATCACTCCGACCATGCCCACATATAAAGATCGACTCACGATCGGCTCCAATCGCGTACGTTGTACTCGAAATGACGCTAGCTTTTCGAGTACCATGTACGCAAGAAAGGAAGGTGTGATGTCCGCCGCCGAGATGTCCGCCGCCGAGGCTCAGGTCAGCATCTGGATGCGCCCGGAGAACGTCGAGCGGTCCGGGCCGGGTCGCCGGCCCGGATACAGCCGGGCCCAGATCACCCAGGCCGCCGTCGACGTCGCCGACCGCGAGGGGCTGGACGCCGCGACCATGCGCCGGGTCGCCCAGGAGTTGGGCACCGGCGCCATGTCGCTGTACCGGTACGTGCCCAAGCGCGACGACCTGATCGACCTCATGCTCGACGCGGTGGTCGGCGAGATCGAACTGCCCGAGCGGCCCAGCGGTGACTGGCGCGCTGACCTCTCGCTGGTGGCACACCAGACCCGCGCGGTCGGTCTGCGCCATCCCTGGCAGGCGACGCTTACCCGGCGCCCCACCCTCGGCCCCAACTCGCTGCGGGTCTACGACTTCGCGCTCAGCGCACTCGACGGGTTCGGCCTGCACATCGACGAGATGACCAGCCTCTGCGGCATGGTCGGCGACTACGTCGCCAGCGCGGTCCGCGACGAGATCGGCTGGCTCGACCACGCCCGGCACACGGGTATGAACCGCAAGCAGTGGATGGCCCAGTACGTCGGACCGTACGTCAGACACGTCGTCGAGTCCGAGCAGTATCCGTTGTTCAACCGCACCATCCGCGAGGGACGGCTTTCCCACCTATCACCCGACGCACGCTTCCAATACGGCCTCAACCATGTACTCAACGGCATCGCCGCCGCCCTACCCGACACGACGACGGGGTAAGACTCCGGCGTCGGTTTCCGTGTCTCTGATCATGGTTCGGTAGCCCAGTTGGTTGGCCGAGTAGGACGCGGTGTTGTTGGAGTGGAGCCAGTGCGTCCGTATCTATTTGTCGCTTGACCGGTCAGTCGGGCTGCTTCTCCATATGTGCAAGGACGCGGTCCGAGATCCTGGCGAGCATGTCGAGTTCTTCCTGGCTGAGGGCGTCGATGAACAGTCGGCGGACATGTTCGACATGCATGGGTGCCGCGTCTTCGATCGCCTTGAAGCCGGCTGGGGTGGCGACGATGAACGCTCCGCGTCCGTCGTCGGGACATTCCTCCTTGGCCACCAATCCGCGCTCTGTCATCCGCCGGACTTGGTGGGACATGCGGCTCTTCTCCCACTCCACCAGCTTTGCCAGCTCCATGAAGCGCATCCGTCCGCCGCTGGTTTCGGTAAGTTTGACCAACACGACGTAGTCGGCGGCGGACATGCCGGAGTCGGCCTGGACTCGGCGGGAGAGTCGTCCGATGAGCTTCTCCTGCATGCGGATGAAACTGTCCCAGGCGGCCTGCTGTTCCGAGGTGAGCCAGCGGGGCGTTGCGTCCATGCGGGGAGCGTAGCCACATCGTGCACGGCTCATGTCTGTCGGACACCCCGACGGATCAATGTCCGCAAGATCCGGTGTGTGGCGAGCGTTGGCATGCTTGACGCCCCACGGCTTGCGGCCGTGCGCGGAAGGGGCCCGTGGTCGGGCGTCGCCCCTCCGGGTGCCGAGGTGATGGGGCTGCGGTGATCCTCGTCGGAGCGGGGATCGCACTTGGTCACGGTTTTGACGGCAGTGCCGGACCGGTGAGACGCGGCGCGGGGTCACCCATGCGCTACCGCAGTCCGCCCGGTAGTGCAGGCAACCGACGACTCGGGGAACTAGTTGGCGCATCAACCATCTCCGTCTAGTGTAGGGGACGCGTCAACAAAGTCGGTTTGGGGGTCGCCGTCCGGTCAGCCGCACCTGGCCGGCTACCGGCATCGAGGTTTCGATGTGCAGCCTGAGGCCCACGGACGCGAAGCTCTGGAAGGGAATCCCATGAGATGGAGGACACGTGGTAGTGAACGTGAGCGATGTTCCCGAAGCCAAGCGGTACGAGGCTCGGGTCGAGGGAGCGTCCAGGGTCGCGGGCGTCGCGCAGTACATCCGCACCACGGAACTCATCGCGTTCGTACACACCGAGGTCTCGCCGGAGTACGAGGGCAGGGGAGTTGGGGCGGCCTAGCCCGCGCCGCCCTCGACGAGGCCCGTGCCGCGAGCCTGCTGGTCCTGCCCACCTGCCCATTTTTCGCGGGGTGGATCGCCCGGCACCCCGAGTACCAGGACCTGGTGTACCAGTCCCGCAGCAGGGTCAGCGACTGAACAGACGGGCATGGCAGCGACGGAGGTCGGTATGAGCAGCGGAACCGCGAAGAAGGCGTACGAGGGCCAGTCGATCACCGTGACCTTTGAGGCTAGGCGTTGCCTGCACGCCGCCGAGTGCGTCCGCGGTTTGCCGGAGGTCTTCGACCCGGGTCGGCGCCCGTGGATCCGGCCCGACGGTGCCGAGGCCGAGCGACTGGCCGAAGTGGTGCGGCGCTGTCCCTCCGGAGCGTTGCAGTACGAACTCGTGGACGGCGGGGCGGAGACCCCGGACCGGCCCACGCAGATCACGTGCAACTCCATCGGACAGTTGATCGTGCGCGGTGAGTTGAGGGTGGGCACGCCGCAAGGCGCGCGCGCTGAGACCAGGGCCGTCCTGTGCGGTTGCGGGCGGAGCCGCGAGCAGCCGTACTGCGATCACGCGGGGCCTTGCGGTCAGATACCGCAGGGCTGACCCGACATCCCGGCCTGTCGGTTCCCCGGATGAGCCAAGAATCGAGCAGGTGCTCCGCATCGTGCAATCATCCGAGTACGGCACCACTGAGGTGCTGCGCGTCGTCGATGTTTCGCCGCCCAACGCGGGCCCTGGTCGGGTACGACACGCGGTGCAATCCTCGACGCGTCCGGGAACAGCAGGTGGAGGTCACGGCCACCGATGTCGCAGAGGCCGTCGTCTTCGCGGTGACGAGGCACCCGCGGTTCGCGGTGCATGAGGTCCTGGTGCGGCCGGCCGGCAGGAGTTCTGAACGCGGTTCGCTGTTCGGTGAACGGGCGGCCCCGCGGGTCCGGGAGTTGCTGGAAGACGGCGACGACACGTGGAGCTGACCGGTCGCGAGCTGGCGCAGATCACCGGACGGAGGGCCCGTTCGCGCCTCCTGAGAGGCATCGGCGGGCACAGAAGAGACGAAACATTGAAGGAGCTGCATACGATGGATGCCTCGCAGATCGAGTTCGGTATCGACAGTTTCGGAGACCGCCCCCGTGATGACCAGGGGGCGATCGTCTCGCACGCGGAGGCGATCCGCGCGGTAGTGGCCGAGGCTGTGCTGGCCGACCAGATCGGCATCGACGTGGTCGCCTTGGGTGAGCACCACAGGCCGGAGTACGCGATCTCCAGTCCGGAGACGGTGCTCGCCGGCATCGCGACCGCCACGAAGCGCATCCGGCTCGCGTCGGGGGTGACGGTGCTGTCCTCGGATGATCCAGTGCGAGTGTTCCAGCGCTTCGCCACGGTCGACGCGCTCTCCAGCGGTCGCGCCGAGGTGATCCTCGGGCGAGGCTCGTTCACCGAATCGTTCCCGCTGTTCGGGTACGACCTGAAGGACTACGAGGTGCTGTTCGAGGAGAAGATCGACCTGTTCCACCGACTCCTGGACGAAAAGCCGGTGACCTGGGAGGGCACCACTCGCGCCTCCCTGCAGGACGCGGACGTCTACCCGAAGACGGACTCGGGACGTCTGAACACCTGGGTGGGAGTGGGCGGGTCGCCGCAGTCGGTGCTCCGCACCGCGCACTATGGGTTCCGGCTCATGCTCGCCATCATCGGTGGCGCACCCGATCGCTTCGCTCCGTACGTGGACCTGTACCGACGCGCGCACCAGCAGCTCGGCACGACCGCTCAGCCGGTCGGGGTGCACTCGCCCGGCTTCGTCGCCGCGACCGACGAGGAGGCCAGGGAGCTGTTCTACCCCGGCTACCGGGAGATCCGCGATCGGATCGGCGCGTTGCGCGGTTGGCCGCCGATCCAGCGGCGGGAGTTCGATGCCGACGTAGAGCACGGCTCGCTGTACGTCGGCTCGGTCGAGACCGTCGCGGCGAAGATCGCCCGCGCGATCCGGGTGCTGGACGTGGGCCGTTTCGACATGATCTACTCGGCCGCCGGGACGGTCTCCGCCTCCGCGCGGATGCGGTCGGTCGAGCTGTACGGCACGCAGGTCATCCCGCGGGTGCGTGAGCTTCTGGCCGAGCAGTCCGCGGTCACGGCGCGGGTGACACGATGACCTCTCATGTCACCACCATCGGCATCCTGGGTGCCGGGAAGGTCGGCACCGTCCTGGCACGCCTGGCCGTCGCCGCAGGCTACCGTGTCCTGATCGCCGGCTCCGGAGATCCTGCGAGGATCGCGCTGACCACTGAGGTTCTGACCCCCGGCGCGACTGCCGTTTGGCCGACCGAGGTCGCGGCGGCCGCCGACGTGGTGATCCTTGCGCTCCCGCTCAGCAAGCACCGCAACCTCCCGGCAGACGCGCTGAGGGGGAAGCTCGTCGTGGATGCGATGAACCACTGGTGGGAGATCGACGGCCCCCGCGACACGATCGCCCCGCCCGGTGTGTCTTCGAGCGATGCCGTGCAGCGGTTCCTGACGGGCGCGCGTGTCGTGAAGGCCCTGAACCACATGGGCTATCACGACCTCGAGGACGAGGCTCGTCCCGCAGGGCGTCCCGGGCGCAAGGCGATCGCGATAGCCGGCGACTCTCCCGAGGACGTCGCCGCGGTGTCACAGCTGATCAACGCGTTCGGATTCGACGCCGTTGCGATCGGCTCCCTCGCGGCCGGCGCCCGCCTCGAGCCCGGGACTGCTGCATTCGGAGCGAACATCGAGGCCGCCGAGCTGCGAACCCTCACCGCAGCCTCGGCCTCAGCCGCGTTCGAGGACCGAACCTGAACCGGAAACCGTTTGAAAGAACAGACAGATGACGCAAGCGTTCACAGACGGCACCGGTGCATCCGTAACGGTCACGCTCGAAAGCACGGGACCGATCAGCGCCTACACCGTGCCTCCGCCGCGCTGTCCCCGCCCGCGCCGACCTCTGCGATCTGTGAGAGCGGCACGCCCAACTCGGCGATCCGCCGGATGCGCAGCAGGGCGTACCAGATCCTGCACTCCGTACTGCTTGTACCCCGTTGTACCTGCGCTTGGGCTCGTCGAGCAGGCCGACCCGGTGGTAGTGCCGGATGGTGCTCACGGTGGTGCCGGCGAGTTCCGCGAGCTCGCGTTTGCTCCAGGCCACCTCGTGTCCTTCCCACGCTCACCAGGTGCATGTGGTCTCGTCCGCCGGCATGTCCGCTAACCTCACCCTGTCCGCGCCGTACCGGACTGGACGAAAGAAGCCTGAAGAACCTCGATCTTTCCAGCTCGCGGGTTATCGCATCAAATTCAGCGCAGTGTTGTTCACAACCCCATCGGTGGATCAGGGCTGAGTGCGCTGCGTCCGAATCGCTGCGCCGGAAACGCCTCAGTCGGCACCCACGATGCGGAGGGCGATCTTGGCGTAGCTCTCCCCGATCCACTCGGGACTCCAGAGCTGACCCTCGCGGTACCAGCGGGCAATGTCGATGCCCAGCGACAATAGAGCCACGCCGGCCAGGTGGGTGTCGGGTACATCGAACGCGCCGGAAACGACGCCGCGCTCGACGAGCTGGCGCAGCTCGCCTTCGATATCGCGACGGATCTCGCGGATCTCGCCGTAGTGCTCCGGTGTCAGGGCGGCGAGCTCGTAGTTCACGATGCGGGCTCGGGTGTGCCCCTCGGCATGGTAGACGGCGAAATCGTGGATGACCTGGCGGAGCGCCTCCACCGGGACCTCCGAGGAGGCGATAGCGTCGCGCACCAGACGCAGGGTGTCCTCGTGCCCGTTGCGCGAGATCAGGTAGAGCAGCTCCTCCTTCGACTTGTGGTGCACGTAGAGAGCCGCCGGGCTCATCCCAGCGGCAGCGGCGATGTCGCGCGTGGTCGTGCCATGGAAGCCCTTGTTCGCGAACGCCTCGATGGCGGCATCGAGGAGGCGTGCTCGGGTCGCATCTGCCCGCGGAAGGTCGGAGTTGTGTGTCATCGCGGGTCCATCATTCGTGCGGCCAAGCCTGTGACGTGTGCAACGGCGCTAATCGTCGGCCTCGTCTTCCGGTGATCGGGCTCCTGAGGCTACCTTAGCGCTAAGCAAGCGCTTAGTAACCTGGAGGGTCTTGATGCCCGAAGTCGTCGCGTGGATTCGTGAGCACGGCGGCGCGATCGTCAACGTGTCGTCGGTGTCGAGCATCCGCACGGCGCCCAACATCGGGTTCTACGGTGCCACCAAGGCGATGCTGAACTCGATCACCGAACTGCTGGCCGTCGAGCTCGGTCCGGACATCCGAGTCAACGGCGTCGCTCCGGCCATGGCGAGGACCAAGTTCGCCACAGCACTGTACGCGGACGCGAGGAGCAGGCGCGTCAAGCGTATCCGCTCAAGCGGCTCGGCGTGCCGGAGGACATCAGTGGGGCCGTGGCCTTCCTGCTGTCCGACGACGCGGCGTGGCTGACCGGCCAGACCGTCGTCATCGACGGTGGCGTGACGCTGACCGCCGGCGTCGAGTGAACCCCCTCAACGACAGGAGCCTCTTGATGACCATCACCCGCACCGCGGTCGTGACCGGAGCCGCGCGCGGCATCGGCGCCGTCGTTGCCCGCCGCCTGGCCGACGACGGCTTCCCCGTCGCCGTGCTCGACCTCGACGAGGGGGTCTGCAAACCGGTCGTCGACCAGATCGAGGCGGCCGGGGGTCGTGCGCTGGCCGTGGGTGTCGACGTCGCCGACGAGGAGGCTGTTGCCGCAGCGGTCGAGCGGGTCGCCGCTGAGCTCGGCGAGCCGACCGTCCTGGTGAACAACGCAGGCATCATCCGCGACAACCTGCTGTTCAAGATGACGGTCGCAGACTGGGACGCGGTGATGAACGTGCACCTGCGTGGCTCGTTCCTGATGTCGCGTGCCGTCCAGGGCTACATGACCAAGGCCGGCTTCGGCCGGATCGTGAACCTGTCCAGCACCTCGGCGCTGGGCAACCGCGGTCAGGTCAACTACGCGGCCGCCAAGGCCGGCCTGCAGGGCTTTACCAAGACCCTGGCCCTGGAACTGGGCAAGTTCGGCGTGACCGCCAACGCGATCGCGCCGGGCTTCATCGAGAGCGAGATGACGGCGGCGACCGCCGAGCGCATGGGGATCCCGTTCGAGGACTTCAAGGCCGGCGCGGCGCAGCAGATCCCGGTAGCGCGCACTGGCACGCCGGCGGACGTCGCGCACGCGGTGTCGTTCTTCGTCAGCGAGGGCGCCGGCTTCGTGTCCGGCCAGGTCCTGTACGTCGCTGGAGGGCCGAAGGCGTGAGGATTTTCGAGGGGATCGAAGAGCTCGAGCAGGCGGTCGGTTCCCACCTTGGCTACTCCGAGTGGCATACGATCACCCAGGAACAGATCGACCTGTTCGCCGAGGCGACGGGTGACCACCAGTGGATCCACGTCGACCAGGAGAAGGCCGCCCAGGGGCCGTTCGGCGCAACCATCGCGCACGGGTACCTCACGGTCAGCCTCGTGCCGATGCTGGTCTGGCAGGTCTACAGGATCGAAGGCCTGACGATGGGCATCAACTACGGCGCCAACAAGTTGCGCTTCCCCTCCCCGGTGACTGTGGGCTCTCGTGTGCGTGCAGGCGTCGAGCTGCTCTCGGTCACCCCGGGCGGGGGTGGGTACCAGGCCGTCGCCCGAGTCACCATCGAGCGCGAGGACGGCGACAAGCCGGCGTGCGTCGTCGAAACCGTCACCGTGCTGGTGCCCTGATGTCCGCCATCGAGGTAACCGACCCACCGGGGCTCGACCTCACCAGGCTCGGGGCCTGGCTGCCCGCTGCCGTGCCAGGCGCCGGGAGCGACCTGACTGCGACGCTGATCGTCGGTGGCAAGTCGAACCTGACCTACGAGGTCACCGATGGCACCAGCACCTGGATCCTCCGCCGGCCACCGCTCGGCCACGTGCTAGCAACAGCCCACGACATGGCGCGCGAATACCGCGTGATGTCGGCACTTCAAGACACGAGCGTCCCGGTGCCCACGACGTACGCGTTCTGCGAGGAGGCCACCGTCCTCGGCGCTCCCTTCTACGTGATGGAGCGCGTCGAGGGCAGCACCTACCGCTACGCGAGCGAGCTGGCGGCACTGGGTGTCGACCGGACGCGGGCGATCGCCGTCGATCTCATCGACACGCTCGCCGGCCTGCACAAGGTCGATCCGGCTGCCGTGGGGCTGAGCGACTTCGGCCAACCCGAGGGATTCCTCACCCGTCAGGTGCACCGATGGAAGAAGCAGCTGAACGCGTCGTACACGCGCGACCTGCCGGCCGCCGACGAGCTCTACGCGCGCCTGGTCGCCGACATCCCGGCGGAGTCGGCGACCGGCATCGTGCACGGGGACTTCCGACTCGACAACGTCATCACCGACGCCGAGGATCAGCCGGCCGCCGTCATCGACTGGGAGATGGCGACGCTCGGCGACCCGCTCACCGACCTGGCGCTGATGCTCGTCTACGGCCGTCTCGGTGAGACTCTCCCCGGCAAGATGGTGGACTACGCCTCCGCGCCCGGGTTCCTGTCCGAGGCCGAGACCATCGAGCGCTACTCGGCATCCAGCGACCGTGACCTCTCCCGGTTCGGGTTCTACCTCGGGCTCGCGTCATTGAAACTCGCGGGAATCATCGAGGGCATCCACTACCGCTACGTCCACGGTCAGACCGTTGGCGAGGGCTTCGACCACATCGGCGACGCGATTCACCCGTTGCTCGACGGTGGTCTTTCGGCATTGAAGGAGCAGTCCTGATGGACTTCGGATTCGACCGCACGACCGAAAAGCTACGCGAGAAGCTTCTCGACTTCATGGACACGCAGGTCCACCCCGCCGAGACGGTATTCCGCGAGCAGCTGGCAGCTCTCGACCACAGGTGGGCCTGGGACTCCGTGCCGGTGCTGCAGGAGCTCCGCACCGAAGCCCGCGCGCGAGGGCTCTGGAACCTCTTCCTGCCCGGTGAGCACGGTGCGGGGCTGACCAACCTGCAGTACGCACCACTGGCCGAGATCACCGGCCGCAGCGGGCACCTGGCGCCGGCGGCCCTCAACTGCTCGGCTCCCGACACCGGCAACATGGAGGTGCTCGCCCTCTTCGGCAACGAGTCGCAGCGCAAGGAGTGGCTGGACCCGCTGCTGGCCGGCGAGATCCGGTCGGCATTCGCGATGACCGAGCCCGCTGTCGCCTCCTCCGACGCCACCAACATCGCCACCCGCATCGAGCGCGACGGAGACGAATACGTCGTTAACGGCCGAAAGTGGTGGATCACCGGCGCGATGAACCCGAACGCGCAGATCTTCATCGTCATGGGCAAGACCGACCCGAGCGCGGAGCGGCACCGGCAACAGTCGATGCTACTGGTGCCGCGGGACACTCCCGGGCTCACGGTCGAGCGCGGCATGGAGGTCTTCGGGTACGACGATCATGACCACGGCGGGCACGCCGAGCTGACCTTCGAGGATGTGCACGTCCCGGTATCGAACCTGATCGCCGGAGAAGGCGATGGGTTCGGCATCGCCCAGGCCCGGCTTGGCCCTGGCCGGATCCACCACTGCATGCGCTCCATCGGCGTCGCCGAGCGGGCCATTGAGCTGATGTGCGCCCGCGCAGACGAGCGGGTCGCGTTCGGCAAGCCACTGGCGGAGCAGGGCGTCATCCGGGACTGGATCGCGGAGTCCCGTGTCCGCATCGAGCAGCTGCGCCTGCTGGTGCTCAAGACCGCGTGGCTGATGGACACGGTTGGCAACAAGGGCGCCCACACCGAGATCCAGGCGATCAAGATCGCCACGCCGTCCACGGTGCAGTGGATCCTCGACAAGGCCATCCAGGTCCATGGTGCCGGTGGCCTCTCGCAGGACTTTCCACTGGCCTCGGCGTACGCAGGCATCCGCACGCTCCGGTTCGCCGATGGACCGGACGAAGTGCACAAGAACGCGCTGGCGAAAGCCGAGCTGCGGCGACAGAGCAAAAGACGAGGTGAGGGCCGGTGACCCGCGACGAGCTGCGTGAGCGAGTCTGTACGTTCATGGCAGAGCGTGGTAGGCGGCTTGACGGGTGGGCCAGGGCTGCCGGTATTCGAGTACATCGAAGGCTGGTACAACACCCAGCGCCGAACTCCAGCCTCGGCTACCGCAGCCCCGCCGCCTACCGGATCTCCTTCATCCGCTCACTGCGAGTCGCACGCCGCCAGGTCACCGACCAGGCGGCGTTTTCCCCCCGGCAAACTCGCCCGCGCTCTCACCGTCACGCTCGCTGAGCTCAGCCACCGCCTCCTACCCGAACGACGACGATCCAACCCCCGGGTCATCAAACGAAAAGTCGCCGGCTGGCCCCTCAAACGGGCCCAGCACTACGAACCCCACCACGCACCTGAACCGATCGTCACCATCATCGGCGCCACCAAACCCACTCGGGTCGAACGAACCAGGCATCTATTACAAATCTTTCGGGATGTGAGTGACGGCATCAGAGGCGTAGGCCGGTATGGGCGGAACGGCTCGCCGAGCAGGCGTTCGCCGCTCTGTCCGGCGCTCACTGAGAGCGGTCGGTCGGACCGGGCAGCGTACGCTGCCCGCTGTCCACAAACCCGTGTGCCTCGCTCAGCGACTGCAGGTAGGCCTCGTAGGGTCTGGTCGGCGGGCGCACGACCGCGGTGGAAAGTACCCCTTGGCGGCGCCAGTGCTCCTTCCGGATGGCGATGCTCGTCCCTGCCTGGATCTCGAAGCCGATTGTGGTCCCGATCGAATTGACGAGCTGCCGCGCGCCGGCGTCGTCGCCTCGACACCACCGCTGCACAGCGCGGGCGATCACCTCGGGGCGGGAGATTCCACACGCCGCGATAGTCGCTCCCTGCGCAAGATCATCCAGTAGGCTCAGGCCGCCGAGCCCGGATATCAGTGCGACATCCGGTACGAGTGCCCCCAGCGCACGGATTCGGTCGAATGTTGGTGCCGCCTCGCACTTGATCGCCGTGACCTCCGGGCAATCCCGGACCGCGCGGACGAGGTCGGGTACCGCGATAGAGACGCCGGTCGAGGCAGGGTAGTCCTGAACCACCAGGGGGCGCTGAACCACCCGCTGCAGCTCACACAGGCGACCGGCGAGCATCGCCGCGTTCGGTGTGTCGACAGGTACCAGGTAGCCGGCGATGTCCCGGCCGAAGGCGCGGTTCAGTGCTGCCGCATCCGCCAGGCGACGGCGCGGGTCCGCGGTCATCAGCCCGGCGTACACCGGCACATCGCCGGATTCCAGCGCCGTGCGGACGACCTGATGCTTCTCTGCGGCGTCGAGCGTGTCGGGCTCGCCGATGACGCCCAGGACTACCAGGGCACCGCATCCGCGTTCGACGACTGCGTGGCAGTACCGCCGCATGGAACCCTCGTCAACCCGTGCGTCCCAGCCGACGAATGGCGTCGCCAGCATCGCCCACAGCGGCACCCTCGGGCGTACGTGGCTGGTCGCGCTCACCGGCCGACCGCGTATCCCTGGGCACCGCGCGGGTTGGCGGCGGCGGTAATGAGCCCGGTCGACCTGTCCAGCCGTACGGACGACAGCCGGCCCAGCGACCAGGCTCCCGATCGGTTGATGAGATGGCCGCGACCGTCCAGGTCGGCCAGTAGTTCCGGCATGACGCGGTTCTCGATCACGAGCCCGCCGGGCTCCCAGGTTCGCGGCCAGAAGCTGCCTGGGAAGCTCGTAGTGTGGAATGCGGGCGCCTCGATCGCCTCCTGCGCCCCGTAGCCGGCGGTGAGCGTACGTAGCAGGTAGAGCAGCTGCCACTGGTCCTGCTGGTCCCCGCCGGGCGTCCCGAGCGCGGTGATCGTGTCGGTGGTCGTGACAATGGTCGGGGACAGCGTCGTGCGCGGCCGCATGCCCGGCCTGAGCGCGGACGGACTCGCCGCATCGAGATGGGTCATCTGCAGCCGGGTACCGAGGCAGAAACCCAACTCCGGGATGGTGGGGGAGGACTGCAGCCATCCGCCCGACGGCGTGGCCGAGATGGCATTGCCCCAGCGATCGATGACGTCCACGTGACACGTGTCTCCCCGGACCTCTCCGGTGGGCCGGACGGTCGGCTCGCCGGTCGCCTCGGACGTCGGTCCGTCCGCCCGTTCGAGCAGCGCGGAGAACGGTGCCGGCAGTCCGGGGAAGTGACCCGGGCGCACCACGACGGATGCGAGCTTGCCGATCAGCTGTCGGCGGGTCGCCGCATACGCGGGGGAGAGCAGGGTGTCCAGAATCTGCGGGTTGAGGCCGTCGCCGTAATAGGCGTCGCGGTCGGCGAATGCGAGTTTCATCGCTTCGACTGCGAGGTGCACCCCGTCGGCCGTATCGACGTCCAGTTCCGCGTTGCTGTAGGCATCCAGGATCGCTAGCGTTTGTAAAAGCACGGGACCTTGGCTCCAGGCACCGGCCTTCAGGATTCGATGGCCTCGGAATTCGATGCTGACCGGAGCCTCGAAGTGCGCCTGGTAGCGGGCCAGGTCCACCGAATCGAGGACGCCCCGATGCACCCCGCCGGTCGAGTGTAGATGCGGGGTGTCGGCCACGAAACGATGGATGGACTGCGCGACGAATCCCCTCGCCCAGGTCCGGCGCGCCGCGTCGATGACCGCGCGCCGGTCGGCACCACGGCCTGCAGCAAGGATTGCCTCGTCGCGTAGGCGGCGCAGCGTACGGGCGTAGGAGCGATTGGTGAACAGTTCCCCGGTACGGGGCGGCGCGCCGTGCTGCAACCATAGGTCAGCCGATGTGCGCCAGTGGTCGACGAAGAGGTCGCGGACAGCGGCGATGACATCCACGACCCGGCCGAGCACGGGATGTCCGTTCTCGGCGTAGTGGATCGCGTATTCGAGGATGTCGCCGAGGCCCCAGGTGCCGTAGTCGCGCAGGAGCAGCAGCCAACCGTCCACGGCACCGGGCACCGCTGCGGCCAGTGCCCCGGAGCCGGGTACAGCCGTGAGGCCTTCTCGCGTGTAATGGCTGATCGTGGCGCAGGCCGGCGCGGGTCCCTGCCCGCACAGCACGGCCGGCTCGCCGCCGGCGGGGGCCACGATCGCGACGAGGTCACCGCCGGGCCCGTTCAAGTGTGGCTCGACGACATGGAGCACGAACGCCGCTGCCGTGGCGGCATCGAAGGCGTTGCCGCCACGTTCCAGCACCCCCAGACCGACGGCCGAGGCGATCCAGTGCGTGGAGGCGCACGCTCCGAACGTCCCGTGGAGGTTCGGTCGGGCCAGGAGCGGGGGGTCAGTGGTCATGTGAGGAAGTATTGCATCTGATGGTGCAAAAGTTGGATGCAATCAGTTACAGTGTGGCGGCGGATGATCGACGAGGAGGATGACGGGTATGACCCATGACCACGGCAACCAGACGTTCCCGACCGCCCCGGGCGACACACTGATCTTCGAGAACGAGCGGGTGCGCGTCTGGACGATGACCCTGGCCGCGAACGGCGGAATCTACGACTTCCATCAACACGAGCACGACCACGTCATCATCTGGCCCGATGCCGGGCGCGCCCGGGCAATGCAGTACGGCGACGACGACTGGACCGTCTCGCAGGTGGCCGAGGCGGGCTTTGTGATGTTCAAGACGGTCGGCAGCGGCGGCCCGATGGTCCCGCACCGCATCCAGAACCTCGAGGACCACCCCGTCACGCATTACATCATCGAGCTGATCAGCGAGCCGTCGCCCAGCCCGTCCACCCTCGCGACGGAGTCGAACGACCGGGGTTACACGACCAATCCGCTGCTGTCGGTGACGACCGGGCAGGACTGAGCACTTCGGCGAGGCGAATTGCCAGCCGCGGCGTATGGCTGCGCCGCGGCTCCGCCGTGATGCCGCCAGACAGAAGGTGAGTTGTAGTAAGCCATGAAAATAGGCGTCCCGAAAGAGATCAAGAACCACGAGTACCGCGTGGCCATCACCCCGGCCGGCGTGCGCGAGCTGGTGCTGCGCGGGCACTCCGTCGTTGTCGAGGCCCAGGCGGGCCAAGGCTCCTTCATCGCCGATAAGGAGTACATGGACGCCGGTGCGGCTGTCGAGCACGACGCGGACCGCGTGTGGAGCGACAGCGAGATGGTCCTCAAGGTGAAGGAACCGATCAAACCGGAGTACCACCGCCTCCGCGACGGACTGGTCCTATTCACGTACTTGCACCTGGCCGCGGACCGGGCTCTTGCGCGGGAGCTCCTCGACCGGGGTGTGACCGGCATTGCGTACGAGACCGTCCAGTCGGCGGATCGCACGCTGCCTCTTCTGGCACCGATGTCCGAAGTTGCCGGACGTTTGGCGCCCCAGGTCGGCGCCGCGGCCCTGCAACGCCCGTATGGCGGCCGGGGCATGCTGCTGGGCGGGGTCACTGGTGTGCCCGCGGCCAAGGTTGTGGTCATCGGCGCCGGTGTCGCCGGGCTCAACGCGACGCGGATCGCCGTCGGGATGGGCGCCGACGTGTCGGTGATTGACCGCAGCCTCGCTGCATTGCAGCGGGCCGACCAGCTCTTCGCAAGCCGCGTGCGGACCATCGTCGCAAGCGAATATGCCATCGAGCGGGAGTGTCTCGACGCAGATCTCGTCATCGGGGCTGTCCTGGTCCCGGGTGCTGCCGCTCCGAAACTGGTGTCCAACGCGCTCGTAGCCCGGATGAAGCCGGGCGCGGTCCTCGTCGACATCGCGATCGACCAAGGGGGTTGCTTCGAGGATTCGCGCCCCACGACGCACGCCGAGCCGACCTATCCGGTCCACGAAACCGTGTTCTACTGTGTGGCGAACATGCCTGGGGCGGTCGGGAATACATCGACCTACGCGCTCACGAACGTGACTCTGCCCTATGTTACTGAGTTGGCGGACCATGGCTGGAAGGCGGCCCTGGGAGCAGACCGGTCCCTGGCGCTGGGCCTGAATACCTATGGTGGCAACCTGATAAACCCCGCGGTCGGGGAGGCCCTTGGCATCGAGGTCCACGACCTCGCCTCGGCGATCACGTGACGCACAACGCGGGTGGAGCAGTGATATCAAGCCGCGTCCACCTGGCCTTGATGCTCGCCCTGACATTTTCCACCGGTGTGGTTGACGCGGTGGGCTACCTCGGGCTGGACCGGGTCTTCACCGGGAACATGACGGGCAACGTCGTCATCCTCGGGATGGCGCTTGCCGGGGCGGAGGAGCTCTCGGTAGTCGGTCCGCTGCTGGCGCTGGGCGGCTTCATTATCGGAGCAGCCCTGGCCGGCTGGACCCTACGCGGGCGCAGCGCCGGCTGGTCGTGGCGAACCACCGGGTTGCTCACGCTGACGGCCGGCCTCCTGTTGGCATGTGGTGCCGTACTGCTTGGCGTAACGGATCCGGCCAAGAGCATGCAGGTCACTGTGGCCACGGTGCTCGGCGCGGCGATGGGCGTCCAGGCGGCCACCGCGCGGCATATCGCCGTCAAAGACGTCACCACCGTCGTTGTCACCTCCACGATCACTGCCTGGGCGGCCGGACTGACGCTGCCACCCGCGGCGCACGCGGACCAGGGCCTGGGTACCCGGCGGGTGACAGCGGTCGTGCTGATCCTGGGCGGAGCGGCGGTCGGAGCGGCGTTGCTGCACTGGCATGCGAGTGCGGGCCTGCTCGTCGCCGGCCTGATCGTTGCGGCGGTAGCAGTGCTGGGTGGCCGGATTTCCCGCGTATGATAGGCCATCCCTGCGCCGTAGGGGCTGCGCCGCAGTGATTCCCCGGCCAGCCTCTGGGCGGCGTTCGAAACCGCCGGCCATTGCACCCGGGTCGTGGGCGGTCGGCCGACACGTTCACGCCCGCTCGAGCACTCAGTCGCCGAGTGGCAGGCGGAGCAGCGGCTCGACGGCCTCCACGAGCGTCGTGACCGCGTCGGCGGTGGCTGTCGCACCACCGATGCCCGAGCGGCCGAACGAGCCGCGGATCGCCTTGCGGATTTGCGCGTCCCTCGGCCACGGCCCGCGCGGGTCGTCGGCCACTGGGCACGCATTTCCAGTTCGTGTCGGTCCAGATGGGAACCCGCAGCCAGCCCTCGCCGTGATCCACAGGAATGCGCTCCACACTGCGGTAGCTGCCGCGCCTGGATCAGATTCCAGCACGATATTGCATCCGATTGTAGACAAGCTGCATCTCAAGTGATTATGGTCTGCGTAGGCCGAAGCCAAGCGTCGAACGAGCGAAGAGACAGATGTCGGAGGTGCCGATAACCATGAACGACACCGTGGACGCCGTCACGGCATGGGCCGGGCTGGGTGCACGTCAGGTCTCCACCAACGGCATCGAGTTGCGCGTGGTCGAGCACGGCACTGGCCCACTGGTCGTGCTCTGCCACGGCTTTCCCGAACTTGGATTCTCCTGGCGGCACCAGGTTTTCGCGTTGGCTGCTGCCGGGTACCGCACCCTCACGCCGGACCTGCGCGGCTACGGCGGCAGCTCCCGCCCCGACGCACCGGCTGCGTACGACTTGCGAACGATCAGCGCCGACCTGGTCGGGTTGCTCGACGCGGCCGGCGCAGACGATGCCGTCTTCGTCGGCCACGACTGGGGCGCCAACGTCGTCTGGCATCTCGCGCTGCAGTATCCCGACCGCGTTCGCGCCGTCGCCGGCCTGAGCGTGCCACCGGCGGCTCGGCCACCCCTCCCGCCCATGCAGGTGCTGCGGTCACGCTTCGGCGAGGACTTCTACATGTGCTGGTTCCAAGACCCGGCAGTGGCCGAGGCGGTGCTCGAGCGGTCGGTCCGTACGTCGCTCAGCCTCGACGGCTGGCCGGTCACCGGCGGGCCACAGGCCTGGCTGAGCGCGGCTTCCAGACGTCCGCCCTGGCTCACGGATCGTGAACTCGACGTCTTCGTTCAAACCTTCGAGACCACCGGATTCACCGGCGGTCTGAACTACTACCGCAACATCGACCGCAACTGGGCGCAGAGCGCCGAGCTCACCGGGCTCACCATCGACCAGCCGTCGCTGTTTCTGACCGGCTCGGAGGACCCGGTGCGGTCCTTCATGCCGGCCACGCGTATCAGCGACATGCTCACCGACCTGCGGGCCAACATCGTGGTGGATGGCGCCGGGCATTGGATCCAGCAGGAACGACCGGGCGACGTCAACCACGCGCTGATCGGATTCCTCGGATCTCTGCCTGCCTGAAGGCTGGCTGGTATCGGACCGCACAAACCTTAAGTTGCGACGCTTCGAGGGGACGTGAGGGCAGTGTCGTTCAACCTGGCTTTGATACTGCGCGAGCAGGCCGCCAGAAACCCCGACCGGCTTCTGCTGCATTCAGGCGCAGATTCATGGAGCTATCGCGCCGTCGACACGGCATCGGGACGGCTGGCCGCAGCTCTGCGTCGGCTCGGGCTGCGCCCCGGGGATCGGATCGCCGTGCAGCTGCCCAATGTGCCCGAGTTCGTCATCGCGTACTTCGGGGCGCTCCGGGCCGGCCTGGTCATGGTCCCGTTGAGCCCGCAGCTGACCGCCCACGAGCTGCGGTATCACCTCATCGACAGTCAGGCCAGGCTCATCATCACCCACGAGCTTTCCGTTGAGCAGGCATCCGAAGCGGCACGCGACATCGGCGACGTGCCCGTCCACGTCGTCGCAAGCGATGCTGCGCCGGATGGCGTCGCCCACTTCGATGACCTGCTCACGGGAGACGACGAGTCCGATCTCCACCCGACAGCGCCGGAGGACACCGCGGTGCTGCTCTACAGCAGCGGGACCACGGGCAAACCCAAGGGCGCCGAGCTGACACATTTCCAGCTGTTCATGAACTGCACGGTCGCCGGCGAACTGTTCGGTATCAGACCCGACGACGTGTCCGTGGCTGTGCTGCCGCTGTTCCACGTCTTCGGCCTGTCCATGGTCCTCAACCTCGCGGTGCGTTACGGCGCCGGCCTCGCTCTGGTGCCCCGCTTCCAACCCGACGAGGTCCTGGACATCATCGAACGACTGCGGTGCACCGTCTTCTGGGGCGTTCCGACGATGTACGTCGCCCTCCTCCGCGCCGACGCGGCAGGGCGCAACCTCTCGAGCCTGCGCGCCGCTGTCTCCGGTGGCGCGGCCATCCCCGGCGAGGTCATCCGGCAGTTCGAGGAAAAGTTCTCCGGTGCCATCGTCCTGGAGGGGTATGGGCTCTCCGAGACGGCCAGCGTGGCGACGTTCAATGTCAGTGCCGAACAGCGCAAGGTGCTCTCCATAGGCAGAGCCATCTGGGGCGTGGAGGTGCGCATCGTAGGCCCGGATGGCGCCGAGCTGCCGCCTGGGCCCCGGCAGGTCGGTGAGATCGTGATCCGCGGCCACAATGTGATGAAGGGATACCACAACCGGCCCGAGGAGACGGCTCGCGCGATACGCGACGGCTGGTTCCACACCGGCGACCTCGGCTACCGCGACGAGGAGGGCTACTTCTTCATCGTGGACCGGCTGAAGGACCTGATCATCCGGGGCGGGTACAACGTGTATCCGCGAGAGGTCGAAGAGGTCCTGTACGAACATCCCGCGGTGGCCGAGGCCGCTGTCGTCGGTCGGCCTGATGCCCGATTGGGCGAGGAAGTCACCGCCCACGTCGTGCTGCGGCCCGGAGTTACGGCCGACAGCCGGGACCTGCACGTTCACTGCCGTGAACGCCTGGCTGGCTACAAGAACCCCCGCGAGATCCACATCGTCGCCGCCCTTCCCAAGGGTCCGACCGGCAAAATCCTCAAGCGCGCGTTGCGTCAGTAGCCGGCGCAGAGTCCCCCGATCGTTGTGTACTGAAACCCAACGCCGCCTGATCGAACGCAATCGAAGCTAGGTGGCATTCCATATGAGCAGCCCAGTCGTCGCCAAGGCGACGGCGACCGTCGGGGAGCAGCTCACCGTCGTGGCAAGCGCGACGTCCACGCCACACCCCAATGAGCGTTGCACACCCCATCAGCGCTCAACACCCCGTGAACAGAGCACTCCACGCCAAATGAGCAGAGAACCGAGGGCACCATGAACCACTTCACCGGCCGCCTTCTGCCAGCGATCGCTGTCGCGACCGCGACCATCCTGTCTGCCTGCAGTTCCGGCGGGTCGAAGCCGGGCACCGACGACGCCATCAACAGCACGGTGACGCAGTCGGGGGCGGACAAGATCCTCGACGAGATCCACGCCGGCCCGCCCACCGCGTGCACCAGCGGCAAGGGCCTGACACTCGGCTTTGCCGCGGTGTGGAGTTCCAACGCTGCCGGGAAGGCTTCCAGTGATGCCTTCAATGCGGCCGCCAAGGCCTGCGGCGCGACACCGCTCGTCGTCGAGGCCAAGGCCGATGACCCACTCAACACGATGATCAGTGCGATGGACCTGATCACCTCCAAGAAGGCCGACGCGGTGACGTTCTACCCGCTCACCGCTGATGTGATGACAGCCCCGAGCAAGCGGGCGGCTGCCGCTGGTATCCCGGTCGTCGCCGGGGAGATGACGAACCTCACCGGCGCCGCTACGACGTTCCACCAGGACCGCCTCACCGCGGCGGTGAACGCCGCCAAGCTGTTCTGCGCAAAGTACCCGGACGGCGGAGAAGTCATCTACGGCGCCTACGGACAGCCTCAGCAGGACCTGCTGGACATGCAAAAGCGGTTCACCCAGGAACTCGCGTCGTGCAGCGCGAACAAGCTGAAGGTCGTGGCGACCTACCAGAACCAGACCGACGACATCGCCGGCGGCCTCAGCACCGCCCAGGCCGCCATGCAGCAACACCCCAAGGTCATCGGTGTAGCCGCCTACAACGACACCGATGCGGTGGCCGCATCGCGGGCCGCGTCGAACCTCGGCATCCGTGACCGGCTCACGATCGTGGGCTACAACGTCGACGCGGTCGGCCTCGACGCGCTGCAGAAGGGCACCATCGACTATTCCTTCCTCTGGGGACAGCCCGAGCAGTTGCAGGAAACCGTCAACGTGATGATCGCCCTGGCGACCGGGCAGAAGGCGCCGAAGTACATCACGCTCTACCCGAAGTGCGTCAGCAAGAAGACCGTGGCCCGGGTGCCGTCGGTCGCGGTCCGTACCGTGGGGATCGCCGAGGGGCGGGACATGTCTAAGACCGGACTGCAGCCGATGTTGCGCAGCGACGACACGCCCGTTCTGGAGGTTCCCGACGACGTACGCGGGTCCGTGGCGTGCCCGGTGGAGGGTTGATGGAAATGGATACGGCGAGCACGTCGAACGACCTGCTGCACGTCGAGGGAATTTGCATGCGATTCCCCGGGGTCCAGGCGCTCGAGAACGTCCGACTGACGGTCAGGCCCGGCGAGGTCCTCGGCCTGGTAGGGGAGAACGGATCCGGCAAGTCCACCCTGCTCAAGATCCTTGCCGGCCGGTACTCGCCCGACAGCGGGGAGGTGTACGTCGACGGGCAGCGCGTCTCCATCGCCAACCCGGCCCACGCCCTCCGCCTCGGGATCGCGCTGGTGGCGCAGGAGGTGCTCATCCAGCCCGAGCTGACGGTTGCCGAGAACCTCCTCGACGGCCGGATGCCACGGCGGGCCGGTCTGGTCAGGTGGCGCGAAACCTATCGGCTGGCTCGGGAGGAACTGGAGTCACTCGGGCTCGCTCTCGACCCGGCAGGAGTCACCGGGCGGCTGCCCCTGCATCAGCAGCAGATGTTGGCCATCGCCCGGGTGGTGCGCCGCCGGCCCCGCCTGGCGTTGTTCGACGAGCCAACCAGCTCTCTGACGGCGCAGGAGGCGAGCACCGTCCACGCCATGATCCGGCAGTTGCGGGCCAGCGGGACGGCCGCCGTCTACATCACGCACCGGCTCCAGGACTATTTCGAGATCACCGACAGAGTGGCGGTGCTGCGGGATGGCAGGAACGTCGCCACCGAGCAGACCCGGGACATCGATGAACACGGTCTGGTCCAGCTGATGGTCGGGCGACAGCAGACGGGGCTGTTCCAGCGGCCCGCTACCCGGAACCATCGACCCGAGCACCGGCACACCAACGCAGCACCCCCAGCCGCTCTGCAGGTGACCGCATTGCACACCCAAAATCTGCAGAACGTCGACCTGACGGTGCGGCCGGGAGAGATCCTGGGAATCGCGGGCCAAGCGGGGTCGGGACGAACCAGCCTCGCCGAGACGCTGTTCGGGCGCTGGCCCTACCGCGGCCAAGTCCTGGTTCATGGTCGCCAGGTCAAGCTGCGATCGCCGCGCGCGGCCGTCGCAGCGGGGGTTGCGCTTGTTCCGGAGGACCGCAAGCGATCCGGGCTCGTGCTGTCGATGACCGTCCAGGAGAACCTCACCATGGCGACCTGGTCCCGGATGGCCGTCGGTGGAATCCGGCGTCCCGGGCGAGAGCGTCGCGCCGCCAAGCACATCGCCGGCCGACTGGCGCTACGGGCGGCCGGGCTGGACGTGGAGGTGGGCACACTCAGCGGCGGCAACCAGCAGAAGATCGCCATCGGGAAGTGGCTCGCCCGCAGACCGGCGATCCTCATCCTCGACGAGCCGACGCGCGGGGTCGACGTCGGGGCCAAGGCTGAGATCTACGCGTTGATCGAGGCCCTCGCCGATGACGGCGGTGCCGTCATCGTCGTCTCCTCGGAGCTGCTGGAGGTCCTGCGGCTCGCAGACCGCATCCTGGTCATGGCGGGTGGACGCATCGTCGGCGAGCAGCGCGGGACTGAGGCGAGCGAAGAATCGATCACCGCGATGGCGTTCGCCGCGCCGGCCTCGGAGGTAGCACGATGAGCCGTCCCGTGCAGCGACAATCCGCCGCGAGCGACGAGGCTGGTGCGCGAGTCGAGTCACGTTCACCGGTCACCGGTCGGTCAGCCACATGGCTGCAGCGATCGATCACCGGCTCGTCAGCCCCGATGATCGCCGTCAGCGCTCTGCTCGTCCTACTGATCATCGTGGAGGTCCTGACCGAGCCGAACTTCGCCTCCACTTCGAACATCACGAATCTGCTCAGAACCAGCGCCGTCCCGGCTCTGCTCGTAGTGGGAATGACGATGGTGATCCTGACGGGCGGCATCGACCTTTCCATGGGAGGGATCCTGAGCATCAGCGGTATCGTCTACGCGAAGCTGCGCTTGGCTGGCGTTGCGGCCCCGCTCGCCCTGCTGCTCACGGTGCTGTTCGGCGCGGCTGTCGGCTTCGGGATCAACGGTATCCTCATCGGCCGCCTGCGCATGTCCTTCTTCGTCGTCACGCTCGCCTCGGCCTCCGCTCTGGGCGGGATCGCCCTGCTCTGGGCGCAGGACAAACAGATCGACATGTCTCAGGACGCCCTGGCCACAGCGATCGGCAACAGCGTCATCGGGACCGTGCTTCCCTACGGCGCCGTCATCGCCCTCGGCGCGGTCCTGGTCGCGGGGCTTGCCCTGCGCTACACCGTGTTCGGGCGCTCCGTCTACGCGGTCGGAGGCAACGCCGAGGCGGCGGAACTGTCCGGGCTGCGCCGGGAATGGATCGTTCCCTGCGTCTACGGGATCAGCGGCGCATGCGCCGCCGCGGCCGGGGTCATGACGATCGGTCGACAGACCATCGCCGATCCCACCGCCGGCAACTCTTCGATCGTGCTGTATGTGGTAGCAGCGACGCTGCTGTCCGGCGTCGCGGTCGCCGGCGGTGCCGGATCGGTGTACGGCGCCTTGATCGGCACCGCATTCCTGCAGGTGCTATCCAACGCACTGGCTCTGCGGGGCTTCAACAACAGCTGGCAGATGCTCGTGACGGGCGTGATCCTGCTGATGGCCGTGTACTTCGACCGCGTCCGTCAGCGGCTCGCGGCGAGCAGAGGTTAGCCCGTCTCCCAAACAGACCGCCCGAATGGCGATGTCCGAGCTAGTCCAACCTTCAAGGGACGAAATGACAGAAAACGCAGCCGCCGAACTCGCTGCGGCCACCAAATCGCGAGCAGTCGCGGCTGGAATCGACGTCTACGAGTACGACCAGGTAACCGGATCGCTGCAGGACCTGACCGAGTGGCCTGCGGCTTTCCGAGGGGCGGCCGAACGACACCGGTCGGCGGCGCGCGAGGCACAGGACGACGGTCGGGTGATCACCGCCGCAGACAACTATCGCCTTGCGTCGCTGTGGTTCTACTTCGCCGGTGCGTTCCCCTCACCGGATTTCGCGAGCTACCGGGACGCCGCAGAAACCCAGCAGGCGGCCCTCGATCTGCAGGATGCTCGCAGCGCCCGGGTCGTCGGCCAAGAGTTCGTCGGCGTGCTGCGGCTGCCTCCAGGGTATGGGGACACTGTGCCCCTGGTCATCCTTCTCGGAGGCGCCGATGGGGCGAAGGAGGAGTCGCTCGCCGTCTCGGACGAGCTCATCCGACGCGGACTGGCCACCCTCGCCCTGGACGGGCCAGGCCAGGGCGAGCTGGCGGGCAGCCGCCCGCCGACGCAGGACTTCGCCGCGGTGGTCAGCGCGGCCCTGGACGCTACCTTCGCAGGGACTGTGCCGGGATGGAGCCCGGCCGCGGTGGGCGTGCTCGGCACCAGCCTGGGGGGCCACTACGCGCTGCGCAGCCTGGCCGCCGAGCCTCGGATCCGGGCGGCGGTCGTGGTCAGCGGCTTCGCCACCGCCTCCTGGGCCGCCATGCACCCGTACGTGCAGAGTCTGATGACCTTCCGAGCGGGAAGCGAGCAGGTCGCCCGCGAATTCGCCGACTCGCTCGACATCACCGCGGCGATCCCCGCGATCACGCAGTCTCTTCTGCTCGTCGACGGAGGCCAGGACGCTCTCGTCCAAGGCGACTTCACCGGCCGCTGGATCGCCTCGACCGCACCGAACGCCGAGTACCGGCTGGTGCCCGCAGGCGACCACAACGTGGCCAACGCCCGGTGGGAGTGGCTTTCCCGCGCCGCCGACTGGCTGGCGGCGCGGCTCATCACCCCGGCGGTGCCGGAGTCGGACGCCGCCGCAGCGGCCCGCTGAGAGGAGTAGCATGCGCGCGATCGTCCTGAACCGGGCCACCGCCCCCATCCTGCAGGTGCGGAACGTTCCTGATCCGACGCCGGGGCCGCACGAAGCTCTCGTGCGGATCAGCGCTGCCGCGTTGAACTTCGGTGAGGTCGCCCACGCGTTCGGCACCATGGGGAGCCATCTGCGGCAGATCCCGGACGGCACCGTCATGGGCAACGACGCCGCCGGCGTGGTCGTCGAGGCGGCCGCCGACGGGTCCGGCCCGGCCGCAGGCGCGACCGTCGTGACTCTAGGCATCGGAGGCGCCTGGGCCGAACTCCGCGCCGTCAACACCGA
Organism: Dactylosporangium sp. NPDC000244; assembly: GCF_040300725.1. NCBI lineage: Bacteria > Bacillati > Actinomycetota > Actinomycetes > Micromonosporales > Micromonosporaceae > Dactylosporangium > Dactylosporangium sp. NPDC000244. The sequence continues at coordinate 60,664 of NZ_JBEPEH010000053.1, read as the reverse complement.
CTTCCTGGCCGAGGCGCCCGCAGGCGCGGACTTCGGCGTGCTGAGCACACTGCCCGTCGCCGGTCTGAGCGCCCTGCACGGCTTGGCGCGACTGGGCTCCATCCTCGGCAAGCGCGTTCTCGTCACCGGCGCCAGCGGCGGGGTCGGCACATTCGCCGTACAGTTGGCCCGCCACGCGGGCGCAGTGGTCGTGGCATCGACCAGCAACCCCGATGCCCACGGCGAGACCCTCCGCCGGCTCGGCGCCAACGAGATCGTCGCCACCCCGGCCGAGGTGGTCCGACCCGTTCACGGTGTTCTCGACCAGGTCGGCGGCAGCCAGTTGGTCGACGCGTTCCGCAGGCTCGCCCCACACGGAACTCTTGTTGCTATCGGACATTCATCGAGGCAGGGGGAGACCTTTGACTTCGGAGACCTGTTCGGAGACGAGGGCCGGCACGATCGCGCCATCGTCACCTTCTTCTTGGGAGACCTGCGCGGCCTGGGTCCCGACCTGCACTGGCTGGCCGCCCGAGTCGCCGCCGGCGAGCTAGACCCGCAGATCGGCTGGAGGGGTGACTGGTCGCGGGCCGAGGAGGCGTACACGGCCCTGCTGAACCGTCGTATCAGCGGCAAGGCCGTACTCGACATCAACTAAATCCGCCTTGGTAAAGGAGATCCAATGAGCAACTTCGAAGGCAAGGTCGCGTTCGTCACCGGCGGAGGCCGCGGGCAGGGAAGGGAAATCGCGGTCGAATTCGCCCGGCGGGGCGCAGACGTCACCGTGGTCGACATCGGGACCGACATCGCGTCCGTCCCCTACCCGCTCGCCACCAAGGATGACCTGGAAGAAACCAAGTCGCTCGTCGAGGCTCAGGGCCGACGCTGCATCGCCCGCATCGCCGACGTGCGCAACCAGCAGGCCCTGGACTCGGCGGTGGACGCCACCGTGGCCGAACTCGGCCGTATCGACATCCTCGTGGCGAACGCCGGGATCTACGACTGGTCGTCCAGCCCACTCTGGGAGACCTCGGACCAGGCCTGGACGGACCAGATCGCGGTGTGTCTGGAGGGTGTGTGGCGAAGCGCCAAGGCCGTTGCCCCTCACCTCATCCGTCAGGGTGAGGGCGGATCGATGGTCTTCACGTCCTCCAACCTGGGCAAGGAAGGAGCTTCGTTCAGCGCCCCCTATGTGGCCGCCAAGCACGGTGTCATCGGCTTGATGCGGACCGCGGCGCTGGAGCTGGGCGCATACGGGATCAGGGTGAACGCGCTCCTGCCGAGCACGACCGACACCAAGATCAATGACCACCAAACGGGCTGGAGCAGGGCCAGCGGGAAGCCGCACGGGACCCGCGAGGACTACCTCGAGGCCCTCCACAAGTGGACCGTGCTTCGGAACACTGGGGTGATCCCAGTGAGCGCGCCCGCCCTCGCCGCAGTCTGGCTCAGCTCTGACGAAGCCCGCTACGTGACCGGGATCGAGCTTCCGGTCGACGCGGGCCATCTCACGCTGCCCGGATTCAACCCTTGGCCGGCGCGCGACTGAGCCAAGTCTTCGCAGTCGGCGCACAAGGTCGGCGGTGCATTCAATCGTGCATGAATTGAATGCATTAACATGTGTTGTGTTCGTGTTCTCGAAGATCTGGAACTGGTAGGGTGGGATTTGGTGTCCGATGGTGCAATCCTGATCCGCGATTCGGGTAACGGGGAGTCCCTCAGTGACGTGGTCGTTGCCAACCTGCAGCGTCGCATCCTCTCCGGTGAGATCCCGATCGGCACGTGGCTGCGGCACGGCGCGCTCGCCGAGGAACTCGGGATCAGCCGGACGCCGGTCCGCGAGGCCTTGCGGATCCTTGCCGCGCAGGGCCTCGTCACGATCGCACCGAACCGGGGTGCGCAGGTCAACGGACAATCGGGGCAGGACATCCGTGAGATCGGCGAAGTGCGCGCCGAATTGGAAGGGTTCGCCTCGGAGTTGGCCGCGGACCGGATGGACGATGCTCAGATCAAGCGCATGACCGGCTCGTGGGAGACCTTCCGCGAATCGCTCGGCGGGTCACCGTCGGAACAGGCCGAGCAGTGGGCGGTCTCGAACGAAGAGTTCCATTCCGTCATTCTCGAGGCGGCCCGAAACCCCTACCTTTCGCTGACCATCAACGAACTGCGTCGCCGTCTGCCACACAACCTGTCCTTCGCCGCCTACGCGGGAAACTCACGGCTGATCACTCGCAACCTCAAGGAGCATGAGGCCATCGCTGACGCGATCCTCTCCCAGGACGGCCCGCGGGCCCGGCGCCTGATGGCGGCGCACATCCGCACCTCGATCGACGCCACCGCACGCTGGGTGGAACAGGCTGCCGGCGAGACTCCGGGGCGGTGAACCGATACAACCGATAGCGACTCAGGTGTAGGCGTCGGCAGTCATGTCCTCCAGCGGCGTCGGGCTGGAGGGGCTCAAGTCTGGGCAGTTGCTGCGTGCGGGTGCCGGATGCCGGTACGTCCAGTCCGAGGAACCGGCTCGTCCAACCGAAGTACGCCCCGGCATCCTCGGTGGCGATCGCCACGGCCGGCTGGTCCGGCTGCGCCCCGATAGTGCCGGGGTCTGCCGGGGGCGACATCCTCTGCGAGCACGACATGCACCGCAAAACGGGGCAGTGCGCTCTCCGGCGTAACTCGGACGAGGCGAGCGGTTGCGGCGATGTGGACCGTCGGCGCCCCACGCCTCGTCCGGGCGGCATATCACACAACGTGGTCAACCGGGAAGTTGTGTAACGGCGCAATGGGCGGGGTCCGATCCAGTACTTCGAAATGGCCACCACCGAGCCGAAGGACTGCGCTGCCGGCTCCTGCGCGTCGCCGCCCAAATCGCCCGCAGCAGCCGCCAACCCCGGCTCCGCATGGCCGACAACTGGCCCTGGGCGGCAGAACTGGTCACGCCTTCACCCGGCTCGCCGCACTCCCACGACCAAAGACGGGGCTGAAGAAGACATAGCGTTCGTCACGGGGTCGCGTGGTGGCGGCGCGGCATCGGCTCCTCGGTGAAGGTGTGTTCGGCGAAGCCCGCGGCCAGCGCGAGCAGCGCGGCGTCGAGGTACACGGTGAGGTTCGCGTCGGCGCGTGCGACCCATCGCTCGTAGGCGGCCCGGCACGCCGCCAGTGTCACTCGCCCGACAGCGAGTGGGTAGAGCGAGTCGGCCGGCTGGCCGACCCGCTGCGCGACGTATTCGCTCACCACCCGCTCCCAGGCGTCGTAGTGCTTCGCCGCGCCGAGGTTGAGGCCGGGGAGCGACCCGATCAGTTTCATCCGGGCGCGCAGCTCGGGCACGTCCTCGGCGCGGTAGTGGTTGACGGCGACCACCGCTTTGCGGATGGCCTCCATGACCGGGGTGCCGGGCGGCGCCGAGGCGAGTTCCTTGCGCAGCGCGTCGACCTCCGCGTCGAAGGAGCCCCACAGCACCGCGGCCTTCGAGTCGAAGTACCGGAAGAACGAGCGCTTGTTGATCCCTGCCTCGGTGGCGATCTGGTCGACCGTGGTCTCGTCGAAGCCGTGCTCAGCGAACAGCCGCAGTGCAATGCGCTCCAGCTGGCGCCGGCTCGTGCCCGGGGGTCGCCCACGGCGGGAAACAGACTCGGTCATGGATGCAGTCTCCCGCACCGGCCGAGGCCGGTGCACGCCCGGCACCGGCGACCTCTTGTAGCGGACGCGTCCGCAGGCTACCGTCCTTATATTCGTCAGTTGGTGACGAATATAAGGAGCGGAACGCCCCAACACCGCAAGGAGTCCCCGATGAATCCACCCCTGGAACCGGCCATTATCGTCACCGACCGACACAAGGCGGCAGCCGCGGGCGAGGACGGTTCGGAGCTCGTCGAGGCGCTCGTCGAGGAGGACTTCCTCGTCGAGGAGGTGTCGATCGACGGCATGTGCGGTGTCTACTGAGCCCGTGGCGGCGCCGATTCCGGCCGGCTTCGATCCGCGTGCCCCATGGCGCCTGCACCCCCAGGTCTCCGTCCGGCCCGAACGCTTCGGCGCGCTGCTGTACCACTTCGGCACTCGCCGTCTGTCGTTCCTGAAGAGCCCGACGCTGCTCACGGTGGTCAAGGGGCTGGCGGACGCCCCGACGGCCGACGACGCCTGCCGATCGGCGGGGGTCTGCCCGGAGGAGCTGCCCGCGTACCGCCGGGCCCTGGCGACGCTCGCGGGGTCACACATGATCTGTGAGAGGGGTGAGGACGCATGAGTGTCACCGCGCTGCCGTTGGTCGAGCAGTTCCAGTTCGGGCTTGACGCGCCGATCTGCCTGACCTGGGAGCTGACCTACGCCTGCAACCTGTCGTGCGTGCACTGCCTGTCCAGCTCGGGGCGGCGCGACCCGCGCGAGCTGAGTACCGCCGAGTGCAAGGCCGTGATCGACGAGCTCGAGCGGATGCAGGTCTTCTACGTCAACATCGGCGGTGGCGAGCCGACGGTCAGGGCCGACTTTTGGGAGCTGGTCGACTACGCGACCGCCCACCATGTGGGCGTGAAGTTCTCCACCAACGGCGTGAAGATCACGCCCGAGGTGGCTCGGCGCCTCGCCGCCAGCGACTACGTCGACGTGCAGATCTCTCTGGACGGAGCAACGGCCGAGGTCAACGACGCGGTGCGCGGCGCCGGCTCCTACGACACGGCGATGCGCGCCATGCAATACCTCGCCGACGCCGGGTTCCGCGGGTTCAAGATCTCCGTGGTGACGACCCGGCACAACGTCGACCAACTCGACGCGTTCAAGGCGATCGCCGATCGCTTCGGTGCCCAGCTGCGGATCACCCGGCTTCGCCCGTCTGGCCGCGGCGCCGACGTCTGGGACGAGCTGCATCCGACCGCCGCCCAGCAGCGGGTGCTGTACGACTGGCTGGTCGCCAAGGGCGAAGGAGTGCTGACCGGCGACTCGTTCTTCCACCTGTCGGGGTACGGCGAGGCGCTGCCCGGGCTCAACCTGTGCGGGGCAGGCCGGGTCGTCTGCCTGATCGACCCGGTCGGCGACGTCTACGCCTGCCCGTTCGCGATCCACGACAACTTCCTCGCCGGCAACGTCCGCGCCGATGGCGGGTTCACCCGCGTCTGGCGCGAATCCGCCCTCTTCGCCGATCTGCGCCGCCCGCAGACCGGCGGCGCGTGCCAGTCGTGCTCGGCGTTCGACGCCTGCCGGGGCGGCTGCATGGCCGCCAAGTTCTTCACCGGTCTGCCGCTGGACGGTCCGGATCCGGAGTGCGTCAAGGGACACGGCGAGGCCGCGCTGGACGCGACCGCACCCGGCGGCGCGCCCCGGCCGTCGGGCGACCACTCACATCGCGGCCGTCCCGTCCCGATCACGCTGAACCGGCGGCGCCCCGATCGGGCGTGCGACGAGAACCCGCTGGCGGGATTTGCCTCGGCGGCACCGTGAGCGAGGTCTGGGTGGCCGACCTGCCGTGGCCGGTCGTGCGGGAGCGTGCCGCCGCCGGGGCGATCCTCGCCGTCCCGCTCGGCTCGACCGAGCAGCACGGCCCGCACCTGCCGCTGTCCACCGACACCGACGTCGCCGTCGCACTGTGCCGCCGGCTCGCCGCGGCCCGCGACGACATCCTGATCGCACCGCCCGTGCCGTACGGCGCCAGCGACGAGCACGCCGGTTTCGCCGGAACGCTCTCAATTGGGCAGAACGTGCTGGAACGTCTGGTGACCCGGCTCGTCCGCTCCGCCTGCGAGACGTTCGGCCGGGTCCTGCTCGTCTCCGCCCATGGGGGCAACGCCGAGGCGGTAACGCGTGCGGTCGACCGGCTGCGCGCGGAGTCGCACGACGTGCTGGTACACATGCCACATTGGGAAGGCGAACCCCATGCCGGGCGCACCGAGACGGCCATGCTGCTGTCCCTGACACCGCAACGCGTGTCGATGGCCGACGCGGTGGCCGGGGACACGCGACCGATCGGCGAACTCATGCCGCTGCTGCGGGCCGGCGGCGTCCGGTCGGTCAGCCCGGTCGGGGTCCTCGGCGATCCCGCCGGCGCGACCTCGGCGGAGGGATCGCGGCTGCTCGACACGCTCGCATCGAGCCTGATCGAGGAGGTGGCGGCATGGCGGGCCGGGTGGCGCTAGTAACCGGCGCCGCCCGCGGGATCGGCGCGGCCACAGTGCTGGCACTGGCCGACGACGGCTGGTCGGTGCTCGCGGTGGACGTCGCGGCGGACAACCCCGACCTGCCGTACCCGATGGGCACGCGGGACGAGCTGGAGGCGGTGGTCGCCGAGGGCAACCGGCGGGCCGGAAGCGCGGGCCGGGTCCGCGCGTTCGTCGCGGACGTGCGTGATCCGGCGGCGGTGGATGCGGCGGTACTCGCGGCAGAACGCATCTGGGGCGGCCTGGACGCCGCGCTCGCGGTCGCTGGGGTGATCGCCGGCGGCGCGCCGCTGTGGCAGGTGCCGGCGGCCCACCAGCGGGCGGTCCTGGACGTCGACCTCGGCGGTGTCGTGTCGCTGGCCCGCGCCGCCGTGCCCGCGCTGTTGCGTCGGCCCGAGCCCCGGTCCGGCCGGTTCCTCGCGGTCGCCTCCGCCGCCGCGACCCGCGGCCTGCCGATGCTCGCCGCGTACTGCGCCGCGAAGGCCGGCGTCACCGGACTGATCCGCGCGCTTGCCGTCGAGCTCGGCGACACCGGGGTGACGGCCAACGCGGTGAGCCCCGGCTCCACCGCGACGCCGATCCTCGACGAGAGCGCCCGACTCTACGGCCTCGCCGACGCCGAAATGTTCGCCGCGCAGCAGCCGATGCGCCGCCTGCTCGACCCGGCTGAGGTCGCCGCCGTGCTGGCGTTCCTCGCCGGCCCGGGCGGCAGCGGCATGACCGGCGCGGTCGTCCCGGTCGACGGAGGGCTGGCATTGTGACACCGCTGCCAATCGGGTTCGGGGTGGGATTCGATGCCGGCGCACGGCTGCTGGACGATGCGACGCTGTCGGGCGGTGCGCCGCCGCGCATCCTGCGGCTGGCACCGGCCGGGCGCCGCGCCCTACGCGAGCTGCAGTGCGGTCCGGTTAGCACTGCCGTCGGCGGCGCCCTCGCCCGCAAGCTCACCGACGCCGGCCTGCTGCATCCGCGGCCGCCGGCGCTGCGCGAGCGGCCCGACGCGACCGTGGTCATCCCGGTCCGCGACCGTGTGCCACAGCTTGACCGTTGCCTCGCCGGGCTCGGCCGCGACTACCCGGTGATCGTCGTCGACGACGGCTCCCGGGACCCACGCGCGGTCGCCGCGGTCGCCGCCCGGCACGGCGCCACGGTCGTACACAGGCCGCACAACGGCGGCGCGGGTGCCGCCCGCAACACCGGCGTGCGGCACGTCAGCACCGAAATCGTTGTCATGGTTGACAGCGACTGCATCCCCGTGCCCGGCTGGATCGAGCGGCTCGCCGCGCACCTCGCCGACCCGCTGGTCGCGGTCGCCGCGCCGCGCATCGTCCCGCTGCCCACCGCCGCGCCGGCGACTGCCATCGGCCGATATAACCGGGCGTGCGGCAGCCTGGACCTCGGCGAGCGCGAGGCCCGGGTTGTGCCGCTGACCCGGGTCGCCTACGTCCCGACGGCCGCGCTGGTGGTGCGGCGGGCCGCGCTGCTCCACGTGGCCCGCGGCGGCGACGTGTTCGACCCGGCGATGCCCGTCGGCGAGGACGTCGACCTGATCTGGCGGCTGCACCACGCGGGCTGGCGGGTCCGGTACGACCCCGCGGTACAGGTGCAGCACGACGAGCCAAAGACCTGGCCGGCACTGCTATCCCGGCGATTCCGATACGGCACCTCCGCCCCGCACCTGGCCCAGCGGCACCCCGCCGAGATGCCACCGCTGATCGTGTCGCCGCTGCCGGCGGCGACCGTCGCCGCTCTGCTCGCCCGCCGGCCGCTGGCCGCCGGCGCCGCGTTCACCGCCACGGTCGCCTCGGCTGCTCGGACACTGCACCGGGCTCACGTGCCCGGCGATCCGGTCCGCGACGCCGTGCCCGCCATGCTCGGCGCCACCTATCGGACCTGGCTCAACCTCGGCCGCTACAGCGTGCAGTTCGCCTCGCCGCTACTGCTTGCAGCGGTCCTCGCGCCCGCGGTCCCCCACGAGCGGCGCCCGTGGACCCGACGGCTCGCCGCCGCCTCGCTGCTGCTCGGCCCCGGCCTCGCCGGCTGGTGCCGGCACCGTCCCCGGCTGGACCCGGCCCGCTTCACGGCGGCGTCGATCGCCGACGACATCGCTTACGGCAGCGGCGTGTGGTTCGGCTCCGTTCGCCACCGCACGCTTTCCGCAATCCGTCCGGTCATTGTGGGCGGCCGTCCTTCCGATCGGAGTACAACATGAGCAGCGGATGGTTCGAGACGGTGGCCGTCGCTCAGCGCCGGGCCCGCAAGCACCTGCCAAAGTCGGTGTATGACGCGCTGGTCGCCGGCTCCGAGAAGGGCCTGACACTGGAGGACAACCAGACCGCGTTCGACGCGCTGGGCCTCGCACCCCATGTCGCCGGCCTGCCCGCCAAGCGCGACCTCGCCACCACCGTCATGGGCCAGTCGATCTCCCTTCCCGTGATTATCTCGCCCACCGGTGTCCAGGCCGTGCACCCCGACGGCGAGGTCGCCGTGGCCCGCGCCGCCGCCGCGCGCGGCACCGCGATCGGCCTCAGCTCGTTCGCGAGCAAGCCGATCGAGGAGGTCGTCAAAGCCAACCCGCAGACGTTCTTCCAGATGTACTGGGTCGGCACCCGCGAGCAGATGGCCGCGCGCATGGACCGGGCGCGACGGGCCGGCGCGGTCGGCCTCATCGCCACGCTCGACTGGTCCTTCTCCAACGGCCGCGACTGGGGGAGCCCGCACATCCCGGAGCAGCTCACCTTCCGCGAGGCACTACGCTTCGCGCCTGAGGCGCTGACCCACCCCCGGTGGCTCGCCGCATTCGTCAAGACCGGACACGTCCCGGACCTGCGCGTGCCGAACATGGCCGACGAGGGCAAGCAGCCACCGACCTTCTTCGGCGCGTACTTCGAGTGGATGCAGTCCGCGCCGCCGAGCTGGGAGGACGTGGCCTGGCTGCGGGAACAGTGGGGCGGCCCGTTCATGCTCAAGGGCGTCACCCGCGTCGACGACGCCCGGCGCGCCGTCGACGCCGGCGTCACCGCGATCTCGGTGTCCAACCACGGCGGCAACAACCTCGACGGCACACCGGCGACGATCCGCGTCCTTCCCTCGATCGCCGCCGCCGTCGGCGACCAGATCGAGATCCTGCTCGACGGCGGCATACGCCGCGGCAGCGACGTGCTCAAGGCCCTAGCCCTTGGCGCCCGTGCGGTGATGATCGGCCGCGCCTACCTGTGGGGCCTGGCCGCCAACGGCCAGAAAGGCGTGCAGAACGTCCTGGACATCCTGCGCAGCGGCCTCGACTCCGGCCTGATGGGCCTCGGCCGCGCCTCGATCAGCGAGCTACGGCCCGAGGACCTCGTCATCCCGCCGGACTTCACGCGGACGCTCGGCGCCTGATCGCAGGCTAACCCGACGGCCACGGACCGAGGGGCTCGCCGCGCAGCATCCTGTCGATGTCGGCGGCCACGGCCGATAGTTGGCCCCGGCGGCCCGACGCCGAGCAGTGGTTCCAGAAGTCGACGGCGTGCAGGATGCGGTACACCGCGACGCGCTCGGCCCAACCGGCCGGCAACGGCCCGTAGCCGCGCAGTAGTGCGTCGCGACGGCTGTCGTCGTCGCGGACCGCGTAGTACTCGGTCTTCGCAAGATCGAGCAGCGGGTCCGCGGCGACCGCATTCTCCACGTCGATGCAGCCCGTGAGCGTGCACCGACCGCCCACTGCCGACACGAGCACGTTGCCCTCGTGGAAATCGTTATGACACAACACCGGAGCTCGGCACGCCGCCAGCACGTCCACATGCCGCAGCGCATACGCGGCGACCGCCTCGCGCAGCGCAGGATCACCGCCGAGGTCGGCGAAACGCTGCAGCTTCTCGGCGAACTCGGCCTCCACGTAGGCGACATTCGTCGGCTTCGGATCGTAAATGCCGGTCACGATGTACCCCCAACGGCCGCACCGGACCCGGTGCAGGACCGCCAGCAGCGCACCCATCTGCTCGTAGACACGGCCGATGGCGGCCCCAGACAGCCGCCCGGCAACCGCGGAGAGCGGCTCACCGTCGAGCAGGGTCAGCACGACGAACGGCATCGGCAGCGCCGGGACGCCGGCCGGTTCCGCATGCAGCACCCGGGGAATGCCGGTGACGCCGCGCCGGGCCAGCTGCCGGTAGACGTACACCTCCTTGGCGAGCTTCCACCGCCACCGCTCCGCGTAGACCTTGACGATGACCGGGCGGACCTGCCCGTCCAGGCGCACCTCGAAGACCCGGATCACCTCCCCGCCGGGCCGCGCCACCACCTCGGCCACGCGGCAGCCCGGCAGGACCGGCCGCAGGATCGCCTCCGCGTCGGCAGCCTGCAACCACGGGACCTGCACACGGATAACACTACTTCGGTTTTGATCAGATCGATCCGCACCGGCGACACCCTGTCGCATCACAATCGGCGAACTTCGATCCCACCGACCAGCCACCGTCTTTGCGTCAGAGCCGAATTGGTCCTGCTGGCACGGCCTGCCCTGCCGTTTCCACCGAGCGGGAATCGTTGCGTGGCTTCCCTCACAGCCGGGCCTACCGTCTGCCACAGGCATCTCGGACGGGCCCCGCTCGAGACGCATGATCGACCGGCTTTGGGGGGCGCGGTCCTGGAGAAGTGGAGAGCCCAACGTGAAGCGACAAGAACTCAAGATTCTCGGCGCCTCGGCCGTCGGCACGGCCTTCGAGTGGTACGACTTCTTCTTGTACGGGGCACTCGTACCGATCATCGGTGCGAAGTTCTTCGGGCAGTACGGCACCGCGGCGCAGACCGTGTTCGCGCTGCTAACGTTCGCCGTCGGGTTTGTCTTCCGACCTGTTGGCGCGCTCATCTTCGCCCGGCTCACCGACCTCATCGGCCGCAAGGTCGTCTTCATGATCACGCTCGTACTGATGGGAGTGTCGACGCTGCTGGTCGGCCTGCTGCCCACGTCGGAGCAGATCGGCGTCCTCGCGCCGATCCTGCTGCTGACGTGCCGGATCCTGCAGGGCCTCGCCGTCAGTGGCGAGTTCGGCGCGGCTGTCACCTACGTATCGGAGTACGCGCCGAGGAACCAGCGTGGGTTCTTCGTCGGCTGGCTGACCGGGACGACCGCGCTGGCCTTGAGCTTGTCTCTCGCGGTGCAGATCGGCGTCGAGGCGATCGTCGGCTCCGCGGCGTACAGCGAATGGGGCTGGCGGGTGCCGTTCCTCATCTCCGTCGTCCCGCTGGCGCTGTCGGTGTGGATCCGCTCGAAGTTGGACGAGAGCCCGTTGTTCATGCAGATGAAGGCGGACGGCACGCGCTCCAAGGCGCCCCTGCGCGAGGCCTTCGGCTCATGGCAACGGGTCCGGATGATCGCGATCGTGTTCGTGATGGCGTCGGCCCAGTCATTCATCGGCTACCTCTCGACGGTGTACCTGCTCACCACGATGAAGGTCAACCTGAAGGTCGACTCGTTCACAGTGAACTGCATCTTCATGGGCGCCATGCTGTTCGGCTTCTTCCTCTGCGTGTTTGCCAGCTGGCTGTCTGACCGGGTCGGCCGCCGCCCCGTCCTGTTCGCGGGGCTCGGCCTGGCCGCGCTGACGGTGTTCCCCATCACCAGCGCGATCACCGGTGCCACCAACCCGGCGCTCGAGCACGCCCGGAGCAACGTCACGGTCGTGATCCACGCCAACCCGCAGGACTGCTCGTTCCAGTTCGACCCGACCGGCACGACGAAGTTCACCAGCGACTGCGACCGCGCCCGCAAGGTGCTGCAGGCGTACTCGGTGGAGTTCAGCCGCGCCGACGTCGACGGGCCGACCAGCGTGCTCGTCGACCAGACCGAGGTGGCGGGCGGCCCGACGCTGGAGAAAGACCTCGTCAAGGCGATCGGCGCGGCCGGCTATCCGATCGACGGTTCGGCCACCACGATCAAGGTCAGCAGCGTGCTCGACTACTTCAGCTGGCCCGTGGTCAAGGTGTCCCTCCTGCTGCTGGTCCTGGTCGCCTGTGCGCAGTTGGCGCAGGGACCCGCGTCCGTCGCGATGGCCGAGGTGTTCCCGACCCGGATTCGCGCAACCGCTCTGGCGGTCCCGTACCAGCTCGGCGTCGGTGTCTTCGGCGGCCTGCTGCCGGCGACGATGGTGGCGATCGGCTCGCAGTCCGGCAGTCTCACCACCGCGCTGTGGTACCCGGTGGTCGCCATGGGCATCGGCCTGGTGATCCTGCTGTTCACGCTGCCCGAGACCAAGGGTGTCGCGCTCAGCGAGGTCAAGCTGGACGAGCCCGATCGGGCCGGCAACGTACCGGTAACCCGGCACTGACGGGGGTCCGGTGCCGATCATCGACGTGTCGTTGCTGCGCGGCCGCTCGGACGCGCAGCTTCGGCAGCTCATCCAAGCACTGCACGACGCGGTCGTGGACACGCTGGCGGTCCCGCCCGAGTCGGTCCGCATCCTGGTGCGCGAGGTCGACCCGCGGATGTGGGGATCCGGCGGTACGACCATCGCCGAGCGGCGGGCGAACCCAGGTCAGTGACCGGGGCTCAGTCCCGGAACCGCGTGGTGCTCCAGCCGCCGCAGACCGGGATCGTGACGCCGGTGACGAACGCGGCGTCGTCGGAGGCGAGGAACGCGATCACATGCGCCACGTCGGCGGGCACACCAACGCGTGGCAGTGGTCGCGACCTCGTCACCAGATCGTCGAAGAGACCGTCGGTGATCTTGCCCTGGGTCGCCGGTGTGGCGATCAGGCCCGGCGCCACCGCGTTCACCCTGACGTTGTGCCGGCCGCCGTCCGCCGCCATCTGCCGGGTCAGACTGCTCACGGCACCCTTCGCCGCCGAGTACGGCGCCGAGCCCCGCACGCCGACCAGAGCGAATGTCGAGGAGGTGTTGACGATCGAGCCGCCCGCGTCGCCGAACACCGACATCGCCTGCCGGCTCATCGTGAACGTCGTCGTCAGGTTCATCCGCAGGAAGAACTCGAAGTCGTCGTCGGTGGTCGCGGTCGCCGACGCGTCACCGGCCTTGCCGGCGACGTTGGCGAGCACGCTGGGCGTCCCGAGCTCGCCGGCGCAGTGCGCGAACACCCGCTCCGCCGCACCCGAGACGGTCAGGTCCTGCGCGAACACCCGGATGTCCAGGTCGCGCGATCCCGCCTCGGCGCGCAACGACGCCAGCCCGGCACCGTCGAGGTCGACGGCGAGCACAGCGGCGCCGCGGGCGGCGAACACCAACGCGGTCTCCCGGCCGATACCGGAGGCGGCCCCGGTCACGATCGCCGTCTTGCCCGCAAGTTGCTGACTGCTCATGGTTGCTCCCATCGCTGCGAGTGCAGTGTGCACGAACGCAGCATGCGGCCGCGGTGACCAAGAGGACAGGATCGGTTCCCATTGTCCGAGAACGAGCGATGGTCGCACCCCGGACGACGGTGGCACGGTGAGGCGTGACCGATGAGGGAGGAACCAGCATGGACCGGTCCATCGACCCCGGAGTGGCAGGCCTGCGCGTGTCGGTTCCGGCGGCGGGCGTGGCGATGATCGAGCTGGACCGGCCGGCGCGCCGCAACGCCCTGGACCGCGCGATGCTCGACGGGCTGCCACTCGTACTGCGCCGGCTGGACGCCGACGACGAGGTCCGGGTGATCGTGCTCACCGGCGCGGGAGGCTCGTTCTGTGCGGGCGGCGACCTGGACGTCATCGGCGACCTGGTCGGGGAGTCACCACAGCAGGCCAGGCAGCGCATGGCGCGTGAGTTCTCCTCGACGAGCGTGCTCGCGTCGTCGGACAAGCCGACGATCGCCGCGATCGAGGGTGCCGCGGTGGGCGCCGGGATGGGCCTCGCCCTGGCCTGTGACGTGCGGCTGGGCAGCGGGACCACCCGCTTCTCCAGCCCCTTCGTCAAGATGGCGCTCGTCCCCGACTTCGGGGTCTCGTGGTTGCTGGCGCAGGCGGTGGGCGCCGGGCGCGCGGCCGAGATCGCCCTGACCGGACGGACGATCCTCGCCGCGGAGGCGCTGCGCATCGGACTGCTCGATTCGATCGTCGACGACCCCGTGGCCGCCGCGGTCGCGAAGGGCGAGCTGCTCGCGGCCGCCCCGCCGCACGTTTGCAGGGCGACCAAGCGGCTCATCCGCGCAGCCCGGGGCCGCAGCCTGGACGAGGCTATCGACCTCGAGATCGACGAGCAGATCCTCGCCCTCCGCCACGAGGAGTTCGACCGCCGGTGGCGCGCCTGGTCCGAGCAGATCCGCCGCCGGTGACCAGGCGAATCAGGCGATCCGGTCAGGCGGCGGTGAGGGTGACCGATCCCAGCCGGCCGAACTCGGCCACCACGTGGTCGCCGGCGTGCAACTCGACGGCGTCGGTGAGACCACCGGTGTAGACCAGCCAGCCCGGCTGCAGCGCGATGCCACGCTCGGCCAAGGCGTTGGCGGCGAACGCGAGCGCCTCGGCCGGGTGGCCCTGTACGGCGGCGCCGGTGGCGGTATGCACGATCTCTCCGTTGACGTGCAGGACGCACGGCTCTACGGCGAGGTCGAGCGCCGACGGCGGGATGCCGAGCGCGCCGGTGACGAGCCTTCCGGACGACGCGTTGTCCGCCACGACGTCGCCGAGGCGGAAGTCGAAGTTCCGGAAGCGGCTGTCGATCACCTCGATGCCGGCGTGGACCGAGCGGACCGCCGCGAGCGCGGTCGCGGCCGTGGCGCCCGGCGCTTCGACCGCCGAGTCCAGGATGAAGACGATCTCCGGCTCGACCCTGGGGTGGATCATGTCGCCGAGGACGACCGGGGTGTCCTGCGGCAGCGCCATGGCATCGGTGAGCCAGGCGGTGAGGGGTGAACGCACGCCCATCCGTTCCTGCTTGGCCTTCGAGGTGAGACCCAGCTTGATGCCGCAGATGTGCTCGCCACGCATCTGACGGATCGCCAGCGTCTTGTCCTGGACCTGATAGGCGATCTCGAGGTCCAGCTCCGGCCACACCTTGCTGAAGCGGTCGAGCTCCTCGCGCCGGTTCTCGGCGTCGATGAGGGCCTGTGCCGCGCTGGGCACGGTCCACCTGACGGTCATGCTGATCCTTCCGCTCTGTTGCGGGTACCCACCCGGCTGGTCAACGTCGTCGTAAGACTGCCCAGCGTGGTGAACGACGCGGTCACCGTGGCACGGCCGGCGACGGCCGCAGGCGGCGTCAGGGGACCGACCAGTGCGACCACGCCGGGTTCGAGCGCACCGCCCCCGCGGCTCAGCTCGCGGGCGAGCTGGGCGACCAGTGCCAGCGGCGGGCCGACGGCCGCCGCCACGCCCGTGCCGGTGAGACGCCCGCCCAGATACATCACGGCGCCTTCCAGCCGGGTGTCCCAGGAGCGCAGCGGCACCAGGCGCGAACCGAGAACCACCGCGGGGCCGCCGTCCGCGGCCGGGCCGGCCGTGGCGGGCCGGGCGTCGAGCACCACGAGCGCAGGCAGCCCGAAGGCGACCGCGGCGGCGACGTCGGCGACGTGGGTGTCCGGACCGGCCAGACGCCGACCCAGCACCAGGGCGAGGTACGGTGCGACTGTTGGCGTGCCGTACCCGTCGACACTCACCTGGGACCATTCCGGGTGGAACGCGGACCCGGCGAGGCGGCTCGGCACGGTCCTACCGTCGACGAGATAGCCCGCCGCGGAGCGGACCGGCACCTGATCGAGGGCTTCGTTCATCGTTGGCTTCCTGAGCGACGCATGGTCGCATGCTGCGGTCCTGCTCCGCCGCTCGGCTACGCCTGGCTTCCACTGACCGGGAACCTCTGCCCGTTTCCGGTCAATGGAAGCCGACGGTTGCTGCGGCGCCGACGGGTCGCCGAAGGTTGCGTCATTCAACGAGGCGAGCTGTCAACGGAGGAGACACGACCATGGAGTCGTTTGGCCATGTCATCGGCGGCGAGGAGGTCGAGTCGCGGGACGGCGCGACGTTCGAGTCGGTCGATCCGTGGGAGCGGACCGGATGGGCCACGGTGGCGCTCGGCTCCCCGGCGGACGCGGACCGTGCGGTCGCCGCGGCGCGTGCGGCGTTCGACAACGGGCCGTGGCCTCGGCTGAGCCTCGCCGAGCGCGGGCGGATCCTGCATCGGCTCGCCGATCTGGTCGAGGCGAACGCGGTCGAGCTGGCCACGGCCGACACGACGGACATGGGCAAGCCGATCAGGGAGACGCTCGGCCATGACGTTCCGCGTGCCGCGCAGAACCTCAGATTCTTCGCGGACCACTCGACGGTGACGGCCGCTGAGAGCTTCCCGATGGCCACCGGTCATCATGCCTACACGCAGTACGACCCGGCCGGTGTCGTGGCGGCGATCGTGCCGTGGAACTTTCCACTCATGATGGCGACGTGGAAGGTCGCGCCGGCGCTCGCGTGGGGCAACACCGTGGTGCTCAAGCCGGCCGAGCAGTCGCCGGCCTCAGCGACCCTGCTGGCCCGGCTGGCCCTCGCCGCCGGGCTGCCGCCGGGCGTGCTCAATGTCGTCCACGGCTACGGTCCCGGGTCGGTCGGTCAGGCCCTCACCGAGTCGCCCCAGGTCGACCGGATCACGTTCACCGGCGAGACCACTACCGGGCGCGCCATCTCCCGTGCCGCCGCCGAGAACCTGACTCCGGTCAGCCTGGAGCTCGGCGGCAAGGGTGCGAACATCGTGTTCGACGACTGCGATATCGACCGTGCGGTGCACTGGTCGATCAGAGCGATCTTCAGCAACAGCGGCCAGGTGTGCCTCGCCGGTAGCCGGCTCTACGTGCAGCGTGGCGTGCTGGACACCTTCCTGCGGCGCTTCACCGAAGCAGCGCAACGCCTGGTGATCGGCAACCCCAAGGAGCGCTCGACCGAGCTCGGCCCCTTGTCGTCGGAAGAGCACTTCCGGAAGGTCGCCGGCTACCTCGACATCGCCGCCGCCGACGGAGCCCGGGTGCACACCGGCGGCGTCGGTGACGGCTGGACGATCCGCCCGACGATCGTGGTCGGCGCAGGCCAGCGCGCCCGCATCACCCAGGAGGAGGTGTTCGGGCCGGTGGTCGTCGTCCTGCCCTTCGACGACGAGCAGGAGGCGGTCGCCGCCGCCAACGACACGCCGTACGGCCTGAACGCGATGCTGTTCACGCGGGACCTGTCCCGGGCCCACCGGGTCTCCCGGGCCCTGCGGGTCGGAACGGTGTGGACCAACTGCTTCTTCGTGCGCGACCTGCGGGCACCGTTCGGCGGCGCGAAGAACTCCGGTGTCGGCCGCGAGGGCGGCGTCTTCAGCCGCGACTTCTTCACCGAGCCGAAGGCGGTCGTCATGGAGATCGCCGACGCCTGAGCCAAGATTACGTTCGAGCAGTTCCAGCCAGCCAGGAACGGATCAGGAGACGATATGACCATCCGTGCGGTGCAGACCCGCAAGGCGCCGACCGTGGGCTTCTCGGCGACGACCGCGGCGCCACTGTCGCAGGCGGTGGTGCACGGCGACACCATCTACTGCTCCGGCACCGGACCGCTGGACCCCGAGACCCGAACGATCGTCTCCGACGACTTCGCAGAGCAGGTCGCGCAGACGCTGACCAACCTGGTGGCGGTCGTCGAGGCCGCCGGCGGGACCAGGGCGAGCATCCTGAAATGCACCTGCTACCTGCGCCACGTCGAGCACTTCGAGTCGTTCAACGCCGCCTACCGGCAGTTCTTCGCGGACAATCCGCACTTTCCCGCCCGTACCACGGTGATCGCCAGCCCGCACCGCGCCGGTGTCCTGGTCGAGGTTGAGTGCATCGCTGCGGTGGAACGGTGACGGCGTGAGCAACCAGCCGGCTGACCTGCTGCTGACCGGCGGCCGCGTGGTCACGCTCGACCGGGCCGGCACGGTCGCGCAGGCCGTGGCGGTCAGCGGTGCCACGATCCGGGCGGTCGGGTCGAGCGAGGACCTCGCGGCGCTCGCCGGCCCGGCCACCCGGATCGTCGACCTCGCCGGCCGGACGGTGATCCCCGGCCTCATCGACTCGCACTGCCACTTCGAGGACGCCGGGACGGACCGTGACACCGTCCCCTTCGACGGTGTCACGACGATGGCCGAGGCGCTGCGCCGCATCGCGGCCAAGGCAAGCGCGCTCGGGCCCGGCGCCTGGGTCCGCGGCCAGATCTGGAACCCGGTACTGCAGCTCGCCGAGCGGCGCGCGCCGACCCGGCAGGAGCTCGATGTCGCCGCCTCGGGCCGGCCGGTCTTCCTGCCGATGGGACACAGCGCCGCCGTGAGCACCGCGGCACTGGCGCGCGCCGGGCTCGACGAGCACAGCCGGCACGGCGAGGACATCGTCGCGCGGGAGCCGTCGGGACACCCCAGTGGCCTGCTGATCGAGGACGGCGTGGCGCTTGTGGCGCGGGTCGTGCCGCCCTGGACGGACGAGCAGCGGTCGCGCCAGCTTCTCGACGCCATGGCCGTGCTCAACTCCTGGGGCATCACGTCGGTGGTCGGCGGCGCGATGACGCCACGCGACGTCGACCTGTTGGCGGAACTGGCCCGACACGGCCGGTCGTCGGTGCGCGTCGCGGCCATGCTGATGCCGACCGGCGAGCTGAACCCGTCGGTCGACCTCGACGAGTGGTCTGCCCTGTTGCACGGGCGCAAGCGCGCCTCGGCGTCGGACTGGCTGATCGAGCGCGGGGTCAAGCTGCAACTCGACGGTGGCATGACCCTCGGGACGGCCGCCACGCGCGAGGCCTACGACGGCCGGCCGGACTACCGCGGCGAGCTGATCGCGGATCCGCGGCGGTTCACCGACCTGGTCCGCATCGCGCACGGGCATGACTGGCCGGTCGGCGTCCACGCCGTCGGTGACGCCGCCATCGACCTGGCGCTCGACACGTTCGAGCGGATCCCGGCCGCCGCCCAGCCGGCCGTCCTGATCCACGCCAGCCTGATCCAGCCCGATCAGGCGAAGCGGGCAGCCGCGCTCGGGGTGATGGTGGCGGCCCAGACACCGTTTCTGTGGAAGAACTCCGGCGTCATCGCCGGGCACCTCGGCCGGCAGCGCGCCGAGCGCGCGGTACCGTTGCGCACCCTGGTCGATGCGCTCGGCATGGATGGCGTCGCGGTCGGAACAGATTACCCGATCAACGGCCTGAACCCGTTCCAGAACCTGTACGCCATGACCACCCGCCGGGATCTCCATGGCGGATCGACGGGCGCGGAACAGGCGGTCAGCCGATCCGAGGCGCTGCGCCTGTACACCGTGTCGGGTGCGGCGCACACCGGGGAGCAGAGACGCAAAGGGGCGATCACGCCGGGACGCCTCGCCGACCTCGTCGTGCTCGACACCGACCCGCTGACGGCCGACGACGCGGCCCTGCTCAAGACCCGGCCGCTGGTCACGATCGCCGGTGGCCGGGTCGTCTTCGACGTCGGCCACGAGCTCAGCTAGACCACCCAGGAAGGGAGCACGCGCATGATTGGGAGCCAGATGCCCATCGTCGGCCTGGCCACGGCGGCCGCCGAACTCGAAGCCAGCGGCAAGCGGGTCAAAGTACTGTGGCAGGAGAGCGAGTCGCTGGCGTTCGTCGCCCGCGGCCGCGAGTACCGCAGCGAGTTCCACATCAACCCGAGCGACGAGGTCATGCTCATGATCCGCGGGTCGATGAACCTGCACTACCGCAACGCGGACCACACCGAGGGCGTCGCCGTCATCCCGGAGGGGTCGTCGATCTTCACCCCGACCGGGATCCCGCACTCACCGCGGTTCGCGCCCGACGCGTTCGTTCTGGTGCTCGAGCGGCTGCGGCGGCCCGGTGAGCTGGACCGGTTCCGCTGGTACTGCCCGGGATGCGACACCTTCCTGCACGAGGAGAGCGTCCACATCAGCGACTACCGGCTCGACCCGGTCGCCGGCGCCTACCAGCGGTTCTTCGGCAACCTCGAGGCACGTACCTGCGCATCGTGCGGCACCGTGATGCCGGACGAGCGGTTGTGACCGGGGGCTTCGGCCCGATCGGCGACGTCATCCGAACGGCACTGCGCAGGTATCCCGACCGGCGGGCGTTCGTCTGCGGGTCGCAGGAGCTCAGCTACGCCGAAGCGGAGTCGCTGATCGCACGGGTCATCGGCCTGCTCCGGGACAACGGCGTCCACGCAGGTGACACGGTGGTCCAGGTCCGGTGCAACGACCCGTTGCAGTGGCTGGTCGCCGCCGCCTGCTTCGTCGCGGGGTTCCGGTCCACCTCGCTACCGCCGGACACGGCCAGGCTGCGCGCAGCCCGGCCCGCGGCCGTGCTCGTCGGCGCCGCGCTGACGGCGCAGCTCGCCGAGGCCCGTGACGCGGACCCGTCCGTGCGATGGTGGTGCGACGGCGACGTCCCCGGCTGGCGCGACCTGCACGCGGAGCTGGACCGCCGGGTCGAGGCGCGCGTGCCGATGAGCGCCCCGGCGGAGTCGGTCGTGCGGTTGGCCTACACCTCCCGGGGGGTCAAGCCCGTGGAACTGTCGAGCGGCGCGCTGTGCGCGGTGTCCACCCTGACGCTCGCCCAGCTCGACTGGCCGCCGGCGCCACGCGTGCTGTGCCCTGAGCAGGTGTCGGGCGGTTTCGGCAACATGGTCGTGCCGACGCTGGTCCGCGGCGGGACGTTCATCATGCTCGAACGGTTCGACGTCGGCGCGCTGCTCGACGTCGTGCGCCGCGAGCGACCGGACGTCCTGCTGCTGATGCCGCCGTCGCTTCGCGCGCTCCTGTCCCATCCCGACGCGCGCGAAGCGGACTGGTCGAGTCTTCGCCTGGTCTGCTACAGCGGAGCCGTGCTCCGGCCCGACGAGATCGACCGTGCCCACGACGTCTTCGGGCCCGTGCTATGCGGCATCTTCGGCCAGGTCGAGGCGCCGAAGACGATCGCGATGGCGACACCGTCGGACCACCTGTCCACCGACCCGCGGCGGCGCACCTCCCTCGGACTGCCCTATCCCGGCATGTCAGTGGAGATTCAGGACGGTCAAGGCCGCGCGGTCGCCCGCGGCGTCGCGGGCGAGCTGTGCGTGCGCGGACCGACGCTCATGACCGGGTACGCCACGACCGCCGCGGTCGCCGACCCGTTCCGGCACGGATGGCTGCGCACGGGTGACGTGTGCCGGATGGACGAGGACGGTTACCTGCACTACCGGAACCGGCTCGAAGACGTGCTCACGGTCGGGGCCGAGCTGGTGTGCCCCGCAGACCTGGAAGACCTCGTGCGGTCCACGGTGGGTCATCCCGCCGCGGTGGTCAAGGTCGGTCCGGACGCTGTGACGGTGTTCGTGGCGGGTGCGCCGGGCGACGCGGTGCTGCGACAGGCACGGGACGCCCTCGCGGGTAGCCGGGTCCGCATGGCCGGTGTCACCGGCGTGGACCGCCTTCCCATGGATGCCATGGGCCGGGTCGACCGTGCCGCCCTGCGTATGGCCCCCGGTGGCGGGTCCGGAGGCGGGCATGAGTGACCAGGTCATCGACGTGCACAGCCATGCGATGCCGATGCCCCTCTTGCGCTGGTTGTCCGGTAACGGGCTCGCCGACCTCGACCAGTTGGACGATGGCGTTGTGCGTATCGCTCCTGCGGTGTCCGGGCTCGCCGCCGGCGTGCCGATTCCGCTGCCGCCGCAGCAGTACGACGTCGATCTTCGGCTCGCCGACCTGCAGGCCAGCGGCGTCGACCGGCAACTCGTGTCGCTGCCGCCGTTCGTCACCTGCGCGGCCGGCAACGACGAGCGTGAGGTGCTCCAGGTCGCCCGGCGCGGCAACGACGCCCTCGTCGAGATGCTGACCGGCCACGAGGACCACTTCGCCGCGCTCGGATTCGTCCCGCTCGGCACGGCGGGTGCGGTCGCCGAAGCGGTTCGTTGCCTCGACGAGCTGTCCTGTGCCGGCCTGGCGATCGGGACACAGGGACTCGGCGCCGAGTTGGATGATCCGGTCCACGAACCACTCTGGGACCTGTTGGCCCACCGGGGTACGTTCGCGTTCCTGCATCCCAACGCGACGCCGGGCGAAAGCCGCCTGGACGCCTACTGGCTTCCCCAACTGGCCGGCTTCCCGATGGAGACCGCACTCGCCGTGAGCCGGCTCGTGCTGGGCGGTGTCCTGGAGCGCCACGACCTCACGCTGTGCCTGGCGCACGGCGGCGGCTGCCTGCCGGCATTGCAAGGCCGCCTGGACCTCGGGTGGCGCCGTAAGCAGGTCGCCCGGACCACGCCGCGGCCGCCGAGCGACTACCTGCGGCGGCTGTACTACGACACGGCGACCTTCTCCACGACGCTGTTGCGGCGCCTGGTCGAGGACTTCGGCGCCAGCCATGTCCTGGTCGGCACGGACTACCCGTTCGACCTCGCCGACCTCGACCCGAGAGGCACCGTCGCGGCACTGGGTCTCGACGACGACCAGCGCCGCGCTATCGAGGGTGCCACCGTGACCACGCTGATCCCGGGGCTACGAGGCTAGCCCACAGCCTCATAGCCCTTGGCCAGCTCGCGGGAGATTGATCGGGCCGCCATCCGCAGCGCGGGTTCGATCGACGACGACGAGCGAGAGTTGGAGTGCATCACGACCGACAGCGCGGCGACCACCCGCTGGTCGTGGTCGAAGACCGGTGTCGCGACCGAGACCGTGCCGAGCTTGAGCTCCTCCACGCACCGGGCGATGCCGGTGCGGCGCACGTCCTGCAGCGAGCGCATCAGCATGCCCGGCATGACGATCGTGTACGGCGTGTAGCGCTTCAGGCCGGCCTGCAGGACCCGCTCCTGGAACTCTCGGGCCGAATGGCTGAGCAGGACCTTGCCGACCCCGGTGGCGTGCAGCGGGTACCGCCCGCCGATGTGCGACACGACGCCCACCGACCGCCGCCCCCACAACCGCTGCACGTACAGCACGTCGTCACCGGCGAGGACGGCGAGGTGGACGTTCTCGCCGGTGGCGTCGTGCAGGTCGTGCATGAACGGCAGCGAGACGTCGCGAAGTGTGCGCGGCTGCGGACAGAGCGCGCCGAGCTCCCACATCCGAAGACCGATCCGGTAGCCGCCGTCGGCGCCCTTGGCCAGCGCGTTGAGCGCGACGAGCTCCGTTGCCATGCGGTGCACAGTGGACACCGGAAGGCCGGTCGCGGCCGCGAGGTCGACGAGCCGCAGGCACGGCGTGTCCGGGGTGAACGCGTTCAGCAAGGAGAACACCCGGCTGGACACTGATCGTGCCGGTGTGGCCGTGGATTTTGGTGTCGTTGTCGCCGGCTGGAACACGCCGGTCGTCACCTCCCGGGCAGGTCGACGGGACCCACCGGCAGTGATCTTACGCGCCGGGCCGCTTCGTCCGGAAGTCCCGCGGGTGGGCGAACGCCCAGGTCACGGACCGTCACGACCAGCATCACGACCGCTACCGCAGCCATCGCGCCCGCGAAGACGCTCAGGTCCGGGACCGCACCGGGCGGCGCGCCCAGCAAGGATCCGACGACCCCGATCGCCAGAATGGCCCCGGTATACCGGCAGGACTGGAACAACCCTCCCACGACTCCGGTCATGTGCCGCGGCGAGCGCTCGTACATCAGTCGCTGCAGCCCGAGGTTGCCCAGACCGTACGGCAGGCCGAGCACGACGCCGTCGAGCGCGATCAGCCAAACCGGCGTCGCCGGCCCGAAGGCCGCGATACCGGCAAGGCCGACCACGAGCAGGATCGCGCTCGACACCACGGTCAGCCGGGCGCTCACCCGCATCACCACACGCGAGGCCGTGACCGTCGCCAGGGCTCCGGTCGCGGCGATGGGCAGCATGAGCAGGCCTGCCTCGCCGGCGCTGAACTCCCGCGCCTGGAACCATTGCGGCAGGCCGTAGAAGGCGCCGTAGTACGCCAGGTTGAACAGCAGGAAGGCGAACAGGACCGCGGGCAGGCCCTTGACCGCCCGCAACGCGGCGGCGTCAATGAACGGGTGGGCCGCTCGGCGTTCCCGCCATACGAATGCGATCGCGCCGAGGGCCAGCCCGATGCCGCCCCGGATGACATGGCCGAGTGTCAGGTCGAGCAGCGCCGCCACACCGAACGCGAAGGCGAGGATGCCGGGCACGTCCATCCTTGCCACGGTTGCTCGTAGGTTCGGCATCGCCTGGTCCTGGTCGGGGCCCAGTACCGCCAGGCCGGTGACCATGGCGGCGACGGTCAGGGGCAGGTTCACCCAGAAGATGGCCGGCCAGCCGACGGTGCTGGTGAGCAGGCCACCGAGCACCGGGCCGATGGCGCCGCTCGCGGTGTTCACGCTCGCGACGTGCGCGAGCCGGTCGGTGGCACCCACCCGGCGCAGGAAAAGCAACGCGCATGGGTACGCGGCCGACACACCGACCGCTTGCAGCGCGCGGCACCCCACGAGGAGACCGACATCCGGGCAGAACGGGGCGACTGCGGCCGCGACCGTCGCGGTCAGCATGCCCGCGACGAAGACCCGGCGCGGCCCGAACGCGTCCGCGAGCCGGCCCAGCACTGGCTGCGTGACACAGGCGGTGAGGTAGAAGACGCTGACCACCCAGCTCACCGTCGTCAGGGAGGCCCGGTAGTGCTGCTGCACCGCAGGCAGCGCCACCACGATCATCGACGAGTTCAGTGGGGCCAGCAGCGTGCCCGTCATCAACGCCGCGAATCCCACCCTGACCCGCACCGGCGATCGACTCAGCACGTCAGCACGAGTTTCCCGGCGACCTGACCGGACGCGAGCACGGCCAGTGCCCGTGCGCCCTCCTCGATCGGTACGACATCGTGCAGCCGCGGCTTGAGCCGCCCTTCGGCGACCCAGTCGAAGATCCGCCGCAGGTTCTGTTCGTGGACCGGGCGCTCCCGGCGGACGAACTCGCCGAGGAAGACGCCCACCACGGCGGCGCCCTTGACGAGCGGGAGGTTGAACGCCAACCGCGGAATGTCCCCGGAGGCGAACCCAACGACCAGGTGCCGTCCGCCCCAGCGCAGCGCGCGGACGGCGGACTCGGCGACTGTGCCGCCGACGGGGTCGAAGATCACGTCCGCGCCCTCGCCACCGGTCAGCGACCGGATCGCGTCCTTGACCGCAGCGCGGTCGTCGCCGTAGGCGAAAGCTGCCTCGGCGCCGTAGGCCAGCGCGGCCTCGGCCCGTTCGGGCGTCGACGCGGCCGCAATCACCCGGGCCCCCAGCAGCTGTCCGATCGTGACGGCAGCGGAGCCGGTACCTCCGGCGGCGCCGAGCACGACCAGCGTGTCCCCGGCCCGCAGCCCGGCACGCTGGACCAGCGCATGACAGGCCGTGGCCGAAGCCACGAGCAGGGCGGCGGCATCACGCTCGGCCACGTGCTCGGGCAGTATCGTGACCCGGTCGGCGCGGACGGCGATCAGTTGCCGGGCGCAGCCGTACTCCTCGTTGCCCACGACCCGGTCGCCCACCCCCACCGATTCCACACCGGGGCCGAGCGCCACCACCACGCCGGCGTACTCGCTGCCGGGTGAGAACGGGGGCTCCGGCCGGACCACGTGCGTGCCGGCGATCACGAGGGTGTCATGGAAGTTCAGCCCGACATGGCTGACGGCCACCAGGACCTCACCCGGCCCCGCGACCGGCTCCGGCAGCTCCACCACGTCGAGGACGTCCGGGGTCCCGAGCCGCGGGCAGATCAGCGCCTTCACCGGTGCTCGCCGACACGGACCACACCGGACGCGGCGAATGCGTCGACGTCCGCGGCGGAGAAGCCGACCTCGCACAGCGTGCCGCGCGTGTGCTCGCCGAGCTCCGGCGGCGCGGCACGCAGCGCCGGCAGCTCACCATCGTAGCGGACCGGGTGGGCGAGCACGGTCGCGCGCGCCGCGCCGGCCGGCAACTCCATCAGCAACTGCTCGTCGCGCACCTGCGGATCGCTCCGCACGTCGTCGTACGTCGCCACCCGCTCGATCCAGAAACCGCGCGGCTCGAGGACATCCGCGAGCTGCTGGTACGTCCAACCGGCAAGCACCCGCCCGAGGATCCCGGCGTACTCGTCGCGCCGGCGCCGCCGCTCGTCCTGGTCGAAGGCGGCCAGTTCCTCCGAGCCCAGGGCGGCCCCAAAGTCGTCCATCGTTCCGCTCACGGCAATGGCGACGCATGCGTCCTTCAACCGGTACACACCGTACGGCGCGTCGATCGACCAGCACGCCAGCTCCGACGCCCGCGTGATGTCAGCTTGTGACTTGCGCCCGGAGAAGTACAGCGCCAGCGACTCCGCCTGAAGATCGAGCCCGGCGGCGAGCAGGCTCGACTCGACCCGCGTCCCTTTTCCGGTGGTCAGCTTCCGTGCGTAGGCCGCCAGCACGCCCATCGCGAGCAAGGCAGCCCCGTGCTGGTCGACGACCGGCGTCCCTGCCGCGTCCCCGGTCACCGAGATGAGGCCGCTGCGCGCCTGTACCAGCAGGTCGACACCCGGCCGGCCGGACATCGGACCACGTGACCCCCATCCGGTCGCGGACGCGTAGATGATGTCCGGCCTGATCGCCCTGACCGCGTCATAGCCGAGGCCCAGCTTCTCCAGTGCGCCACCGCGGTAGTTCTCGATGAGCACGTCGGCCCACTCGATCAGGGGGCGCAGGACGGTCATGGCGTCCGGGTGTTTGAGGTCGACGACGACGGACCTCTTGTTCCGGTTGACCGCCAGGAACGTGACGCTCCTACCGTCGAGGCGGATTCCCGCGCTGCCGACCCGGCGTTCCCACGACCCGGACGGGGGCTCGACCTTGACGACGTCGGCGCCGAGATCAGCCAGGTACTGCGAGGCGGAAGGCCCCTGGACGAAGTGGGAGAAGCTGAGGACCCGCATACCGTCGATCATGTAAGGCTCCGATGACCGTTCGAGGGATGGCTGCAAGCACCGTAGGAGCCGGTCCGAGGCGGCACCCAACCCGAATTCCCGTTGAGCGGAAACCAGCTCTCCCCACCGATCCGGCTGCGGCGCACGCTGAGCGCCATGAACGCACACCTGCCGGCCGCGGCCGAACCGCGCCGGCACCGGTTGCCCGGCGCGGTGCTCAACTGCTCGGTCACCGGCGCCGGCCCAGCGGTACTGCTGCTGCACGGGTGGCCGCAGACCCGGTACGCCTGGCGCTTCGTCCAGCCGCTGCTCGAGCAGCACTACACCGTGGTCGTCCCGGATCTGCCCGGATTCGGCGCGAGCGCGCGACTGCCTGGCGGCTACGACAAGAAGAGCGTGGCCGCGATCCTGCACGCGCTGATGTCGCACCTGGGGTTCGCGACGTTCCACGTCGTCGGTCACGACGTGGGCGGGCAGATCGCCTACCCGCTCGCCGCCTGCTACCCGGCCTCGGTGTCGAGCCTCATCTTCGTCGAGGCCGGAATACCCGGCCTCGGGCACAGCGAACGCGCGGCCAACCCGCTGCTCGGCGGCTCGTGGCACTTCGGCTTCAACATGCTCGACGACCTGCCGGAGTTGCTGCTCGCCGGGCGGGAGCGCCCGTACCTGGAGTATCTGTTCCGCCGTGACACGATCGGCTTGTTCGTCACCGAGGCGATCGGCGATGCGGACCTCGATGTGTATGCCCGCGCGTTGGCCGGACCGGGCGCCGTGCGCGCCACGATGGGCTACTACCGTTCACTGCCCGCGGACATCGAGGACAACCGGGCGCTGTGCCGCAACGCTCCGCTGGCCATGCCGGTCACGGTCGTGGGCGCCCGGTACGGCATCGGCCTGGGCTGGCTGGACTCGGTGCGGGAGGCCGCACCCGCCGTATCGAGTCACCTGATTGAGGACTCGGGGCACTACGTCCCCGAGGAGCAGCCCGAACAGCTGGTATCGCTGATCGGTACGACAATCGCGGAGCTGCCATGATCATGAACCGTCGAACGGCGCTCGGCATACTGGGCGTCACCCCGCTTGCCGCTGGCGCGTTCCCGAGCGGGTCCGAACGATTCCGGAGGCGGACAACTGTGGCAGATTACCTGTTGGTCCATGGCGCATGGCACGGGGCCGGACATTGGGCGCCGCTGGCCCGACTGCTCGCTGCCCGCGGCCACCGGGTCCTCGCCCTGGACCTGCCGGGCCACGGCATGTCGGCGCGCTTCCCGGTCGGCTACTTCGCCGCCGGGCAGCCAGGCCTGCAGTCGCAACCATCGCCGCTCGTGGACGTCACGCTCGAGACGGCGGCGCAAGCCGTGGTGGCCGCCGCTCGCGACTTGCCCCGCAAGCCGGTCCTGGTCGCCCACAGCATGGGCGGTGCCGTGGCGACCCGGGCGGCCGAGCTGGCGCCAGAGCTGTTCGAGCACCTGGTGTACGTCACGGCTTTCGTGCCGACGCGGTTGAAGGCCGCCGGCGCGTATCTCGCGCTGCCGGAGGCCAAGTCGGCGCTCGGTGCCGGACTGTACCTGGGCGACCCGGCGGTCACCGGCGCGGTGCGCATCAACCCGCGGTCCACCGACGAGGCGTACCTGGACGAGCTGCACGCCACATACTTCACGGGTCTCGGGCCGGAGCAGTTTCTCGCCTGCGCGGCGGCGCTGACACCGGAGCAGCCGGTGTCGTTCCTGGCGTCCGATGCCGGTGCCACCCCGCAGCGGTGGGGCCGGTTGCGGCGTACCTACGTGCGGTGCACGCTGGACCGGGCACTGCCGCTGGAGTTGCAGGATCTGATGATCCGCGACGCCGACCACCTCGCGCCTCACACCCGCTTCGCGCAGGAGACCATCGAGTCGGGCCACGCGGCGTTCGCGTCCCGAACGCGGCAGCTCGCCGACATCCTCGACGCCGTCACCGTCTGATGTCCATTCACTGGAACCGTAGGGTGGTGGCCATTGTGCGGGACGCTACATCTGAGTGACATTGATCGTCGGCTGCTGGAACGGGCTGGCTGTGCCTGATCATGTTCGTGTGCCGGTCGTGTCGACCGGGGTGCGGGTCCTCATCGACCACCCTGGCTTCGGCGACATCCGGGTCGTGTTCGACGCGGCATCGGCGAGCGCCCACCTCAACCTGGGCCTCGGCGTGGCCAACTCGGCCGTGGCGGTCGAGGAGGGGGCGCACCGGGTCGACGCGTCCCTCGCCGGCCAGGGGGGCCGGCGCGGGCAACTGCCCGATCGAGGCATTCGTGGCGGTCGCCGACCTCAACGGCTGGGACCACAACTGCGATCCTTTCGCGCTCATGGACGCGGCCGACGACATCGTCCGGCCGCTGCAGGACCGGCCGGTACGCGTCGACCGGGAAACGCTGACCCTGGGCTATGCGGGCGTCGTTGGCCACTGTCCTATTCGGACTATTCACGGTCCAAATAGGACAGAACCCTGCTCGTTGGCGCCGTCTCCAGGGCCTCCAGCGGCAGGCCGGTCCGCCACGGTCTCCTCGCGGTCACGTCAGTCCGCGCTGGCGTGACAGGACGCTCCCGACGCCGGCCGCCGCCGCCTTCACGGCCACTGCGTGAGCCTCCGGCCGGAAGCGCCCCACCGGCCCGGCGACACTGATGGCCGCTATCGGGGTCCCGTCGGCGTCGAGGACGGCTGACGCGACGCACAGCAACCCGAGGCGGGATTCCTCGCGCTCGAACGCGACCCCCGTCTCCAGCGCCCTGCCCATCTGACGATGCAGCAGCCCGGGAGCGACGATGGTGTGCGGCGTGTGCCGCTCAAGCGCTCCGGTCAGGACCTCCGCGCGGAAACCGGGCTCGCCGTGGGCGAGCAGCACCTTGCCGATCGCCGTGCAGTGCAACGGCATCCGCCCGCCGGTCCGAGACGGCGAGGCGGCCTGCCGATGGCCGCCGATCTTCACGAGGTAGACGACCTCGGCGCCGTCGCGGATGCCGAGATGGACGGTCTCGTGGGTGCGCTCGTAGAGATCCTGCAGGAACGGCATTGCCACCTCCAGCAGGCTGCGCTCGACCGACGCCCGCATGCCGAGCTCGAACAGTCCTCCTGAGAGCCGGTAGCCGTCCGGGGTCTTGTCGAGCAGCCGATGCTCCACAAGGTCACGGGCGACGCGGTGGACCGTGCCTTTCGGCAATCCAGTCCTGCGCACCAGCTCGGCCAGCGGCAGTACCGGGTCATGCACCGTGAACGAGTGCAGGATCGCCATCGCCTTGCCCAGCACGGTGCTCAGGTCTGCCGGCATGGCGCCAGTGTATCGCTGAGTGGAACGATCCGATTGCTCCCGTCGGCAAAACCCTTGACTCTTGCGGAAATGAGCGAGTCTCCCGCAAGTCGCATCGATTCGGCCGCCGTCACCGCGGCGGCCGACCGCCTTCGCGCGGCTGCCATGCAATGCCGGCCCACCCTGCCTGTGCGGGACCTGATCGGATCCGATGACATCGTCGCGGCCTACGCCGTGCAACGCAGACTGGCGGCCGAACGCGTTGCCGCCGGCGCGACCATCGTCGGCCGCAAGATCGGGCTCACCTCCGAAGCGGTCCAGAAGCAGCTCGGTGTCGACCGCCCGGACTTCGGCCTGCTCTTCGACGACATGGCCTACGACGGCGGCGACACGGTGCCCTACAGCGCCGTCCTGCAACCTCGCATCGAGGCCGAGATCGCGTTCGTACTCAAGGAAGACCTGGCCGGCGGCCCGCTCGACGCCGCTCAGGTACGCAGCGCGATCGACTACGCCACACCCGCGCTCGAGATCTGCGGCAGCCGCATCCAGGACTGGGACATCGCCTTCGGCGACACCGTCGCCGACAACGCCTCGGCCGGGGCATTCGTGCTCGGCCCGGTGCGCAGGAAGCTCGATCAGGTCGAGCCGAAATCGGTCGAGATGCAGATGGTAATCAACGAGAACGTGGTCTCCACCGGCAACGGCGCGGCCTGCCTGGGCGACCCGATCACTGCGGTCGTCTGGCTGGCGCGTCAGGCTCGCGAGCTCGGCGAGCCGCTGCGCGGTGGGCAGGTCATCCTGTCCGGGGCGCTGGGGCCGATGCGGCCGGTCAGGCCCGGCGACTCCGTCACCGCCACGATCACGGGCCTGGGCAAGGTCTCGGTCACGTTCGGCTATGAGGGCTGCGTCCGCGGCAACCAGTGAGGACAATCATGAGCAAGATGAAGGTCGCCATCATCGGATCGGGCAACATCGGGACCGACCTGATGATCAAAGTGATGCGGACCAGCCGGCACCTCGAGATGGGCGCAATGGTCGGCATCGACCCCGACTCCGACGGGCTCGCGAGAGCAAGGCGGTTCGGGTTCGCCACGACACACGAGGGCGTCGACGGACTCGTCAAGC
Source organism: Dactylosporangium sp. NPDC000244 (assembly GCF_040300725.1). Taxonomy (NCBI): domain Bacteria; kingdom Bacillati; phylum Actinomycetota; class Actinomycetes; order Micromonosporales; family Micromonosporaceae; genus Dactylosporangium; species Dactylosporangium sp. NPDC000244. The sequence continues at coordinate 29,362 of NZ_JBEPEH010000053.1, read as the reverse complement.
TCCCCGAGTTCGACGACATCGAGATCGTCTTCGACGCGACGTCGGCCAAGGCACACAAGTACAACGCCGGCAAGCTGCAGCCCCTGGGTAAGCGACTCATCGACCTCACACCGGCCGCGATCGGGCCCTACGTCGTTCCGGCGGTCAACCTCGCCGAGCACCTCGACGCGCCCAACGTCAACATGGTGACCTGCGGCGGCCAGGCGACGATCCCGATCGTCGCGGCCATCAGCCGAGTCGCCCCCGTGCCGTACGCCGAGATCGTCGCCTCGATCGCGTCGAAGAGCGCCGGTCCGGGCACCCGGGCCAACGTCGACGAGTTCACCGAGACCACCGCGGCGGCGGTCATGACGGTCGGCGGGGCCCGGCGAGGGAAAGCGATCATCATTCTCAACCCCGCCGACCCGCCGCTGATCATGCGGGACACGGTCTTCGCCCTGGTCGACGCCGCCGACCAGGAGGTTCACGCCGAGATCCGGCGCTCGGTCCAGAAGATGGTCGCCGACGTGGCGGCCTATGTGCCCGGTTACCGGCTCAAGCAGCAGGTGCAGATCTCCGGGATCCCGCACGACATGCCGCTCGAAACCCTCATCGAGCCCGGCGCGCGGCGGCCGACGCACCAGGTGTCGGTGTTCCTCGAGGTCGAGGGTGCCGCGCACTACCTCCCGGCCTACGCCGGCAACCTCGACATCATGACGTCCGCCGGCCTGCAAGTGGCCGAGCAGATCGCCGCCCGTCGCGCCCAGGAGGCAAGCGCGTGAGCACCTCGACCTTCATCCAGGACGTCACCCTTCGCGATGGCATGCATGCCGTACGCCACCGCATCGGCACCGACGACGTGCGACGCATCGTCACCGCGCTCGACGCGGCCGGCGTCGACGCCATCGAGATCGCCCACGGAGACGGCCTGGCCGGCTCCTCGATCAACTACGGACCCGGATCCCACACCGACTGGGCCTGGATCGAGGCCGCCGCCGACGTGCTGCGCAACGCCCGCCTCACCACACTGCTGCTGCCCGGCGTCGGCACCATCCACGAGCTGAAGACCGCATGGGACCTCGGTGTCCGCTCGGTGCGGGTGGCCACCCACTGCACCGAAGCCGACATCTCCGCCCAGCACATCGCAGCGGCCCGCGAGATCGGGATGGACGTCTCCGGATTCCTCATGCTGTCGCACATGGCGCCGCCGCAGGAGCTGGCCAAACAGGCGAAACTGATGGAGTCCTACGGCGCCCACTGCGTCTACATCACCGACTCCGGCGGCAGGCTCACCATGCACGACGTCGCCGCGCGCGTGCGCGCGTACCGCGACGTGCTCGAACCAACCACAGAAATCGGCATCCACGCCCACGAGAACCTCTCACTCTCGGTCGCGAACTCGCTCGTCGCCGTCGAGAACGGCGTCTACCGGGTCGATGCGTCCCTCGCCGGGCACGGCGCGGGCGCGGGCAACTGTCCGATCGAGGCGTTCATCGCAGTCGCCAACCTGTCCGGCATCAAGCACGGATGCGACCTGTTCAAGCTACAGGACGCCGCCGACGACATCGTCCGGCCACTGCAGGACCGCCCGGTACGAGTGGACCGCGAAACCCTGACACTCGGCTACGCCGGCGTCTACTCCTCCTTCCTCCGCCACGCCGAGAACGCCTCCCGGCAGTACGGCGTCGACGTCCGCGACATCCTCATGGAATGCGGCGCCAGAACCCTCGTCGGCGGCCAGGAAGACATGATCATCGACATCGCGCTCACCCTCGCCGCCGGGTCTGCTGCCGCGAACGGCGGCTGAGGAGCCGCCACGACCGGCCACGCCACGGACACCGGCCTCATGTGATCCGGCCTGGAGGACGCCTGGTTGTCTGAGCCAGCGAACGGCGCCGGCCAAGGCCGCGGACCTAGCCAGCGCCCGCCGGGTGATCGCGGTCCTGCCGTTCGGCGCCGTGCCGGCCGCGAGCGCCTTCGGCGAGCCGGGTGGCCCGATCGTCATCCGGAGCCGTGAGTGCCTCCATGGCCGCGTCGGCGGTGTCTTCGTGGCCGGCGACGTACACCGTCGCGTGGATGGCGCCGGGTGGCACCGCGATCCGGCTGGTACCGCCGGGGCCGAACTCGATCGGGCCGCTGGTCGTGTTGTCGACGACGACGGTGCCGGACGGGCAGTCGAAGGTCGCCTCGTGCACGGCGTCCCACGTGCCGGGCGGGACGGCCGGCGAGCCGTCCCAGACCTCGACGTTGACGGCGATCTTGGTGAGGGTCTGCGCCGCGGCGACGCACACCCGGTGCGCGTCCGCGGCGACGACGCTCGTGGCCGCCGCGCGGCGGAGCGCGTCCTCCGCGGTCTCGTCGTAGGGCAGGTCACCGTCCTGCACGGTGAACACCTTGTGCCGGGCCATGGTGAGCGTCTTGTGCCGGGCGGTGATCGGCATCTGCCGGTCGTCCTCCGTGTGCGTGAGGTTGGAAGGGCGGCTGGACCGGCCGCCTTCCGCGGGGTCAGGGATCGATCCTGACCTTGAACGCGTCACCGTCGAGGATACGGGCCTGGCCGGTACTGCCCGCCGAGCCGGCCGCCGGCGGTGGTGTTGTCGGGGCCGTCGGTGAGGCGTGCCGAGTAGCGGTTCGTGGTGCCGTAGTACTCCGACTGGGTGAGCGACCCCTCGCGTGTGGCCGCGAACGGGTATTCGTCGCAGTGCAGTTCGTCTCGCTCCAGATGCCCACACGTCCGCGCCGGTCGCGATGGGCGACGCCCGGTTGAGGTCCTGTTCGGTGTCGTCGACGAGCCGGTGCAGCTCGTTCGGCACCGACTCGCCGACGTAGCTCGGAAACGTGCGCTCCGGGTGGGTGAACGAGTCCTGAACGTGCCGCGCTCTCGTCCACCGCGTTGGACGACGAGCTGATGGACGGCGCCACGGTCGCCGACATCGGGCGGCTGATGGAGCGCGCGGCTCAGGGCTGAGCCTGCATCCGCATCGACTCAGTCTGAGCGCGCGAGGCGAGGCGTCGGCCGGTGAGGGCGCAGACGGCCATCAGCACGGCAGAGATCACGAAGACGGGGCGCGCGCCGAGCCTGTCGACGAGCACGCCGCCGATGCCCGAGCCGATTGCGTCGGCGATGAACGTCGCACTCATCACCGCGCCGAGCACGGCACCGACCGCGGCCGGGTCGGCGTCGCGTTGCAACAGCGTGGCTCCCGTTCCATCGGCATGTCCAGGCTCGTGGTGCCGACGCCACCACGCTCAGCCGGCCCGCCTGGTGCTCGGTGTCACCGCCTTGACCGAGCCTGACAGGGCGGGTGACCGACGGGGATGGCGGCGACTACCATTCGCACACGAAACAACGGCAGGTCGCGTACCGCCTGACGGTCTCCTGAGGAGGTTTGTGACGATGGGCTTGCGGCCTGCACCTGTCGTCGGGTTCGTCGGTGCCGCCGTCGTCGGAGGCGCTGGCGCTGCGGCGTTCACCTACGCCGGCCGGGTGATCATCGGGGCGGTGACGCAGATCCGTGACGACCGGGCCCGCTACGACCTGCGCTACGACGGTCACCTGGCCAGGGCCACCGAAGCGAACGAGCACCTGCGCACCTACGGACGGACGCAGGAACGGTCACGACACGAGGTCACCGACCGGATGCGAGATTTCCTGACGCGGATCAACCTGAACTCGCAGGCATACGACGATCGGTTCCTCGACGGGGTGGATCCGCCTCCCGTGAGGGTCGCGGAGGAGCCGAAGCTCAACCTGGACGTCGAGGGCTGGGTACAGGGGCTCGTCAACGCGGCTCGGGCCGGCGCCACCACCAAGAACCTCGTCCACCAGGCGGTCACCCAACTGGCCCGTGCCGGCACCGGCAGACCGATCTCGGAGCTGTACGGGGCCGCGCAGAAATCCGCGGAGGACGCGTTCCTCGGCGGCGGACCCAAGAGTCTCGGCGGCGGCGGACGAGACCTCGGCGCGAAGGTTCGGATCGCCATCGTCGCTGGGACGACCGTCGCCGCGGCCAGCGTCGCGGCGGTGAAGCAGGCTACCCAGACCCGCACCGACGCCGACCGGCACCACACCCAGGTGACTACCGCCATCGCCGATCTTGACCTGTGCGACGAGGTCCTGCGCGGGGTAGGCATGCGGGCACAGGAACTCGACGAGACTCTCACCTGGCTGACCGGGCAGGCGACCGTTGCGCTTGACCTGCTCGAATCCGAACCGTTCGACCGCGGCACCCACGACACGCGGCTGCACGCGGCGTTGAAGATAGCCGCCGCCGTCGGCGAGGTACGCCGCGCTCCCATCATCGACCGGAACGGCGATCTTGATCCCCAGACCGAGAAACTCGTGTTCAAGTACCGCACCGCACGCAAGGAGACACCGGATGCCTGACGACAAGACGGTACTCATTGGCACCACGCTGCCAGCCGAATCGAAAAGCGACCGCGGCGCGTCGCGGGGGATCAGCGCGGCGGACGCGTTGAGTGCGCTGAGGCAGTTGATCACAGCGAGCCGCGAGGTGATCGAGATCCACGAGATCGAGCGCACCAAACGCGAGAGGCTCCGGGCGTACCGGGAGACCGAAGTCGAGCGGATCAAGGCATCCGAGCGGGTGCTGCGCGACTACTTTGATCGCATCTTCGTCGAACGGCGCGAGCAGAACCAGGTGCTGTTCGACGGCCTACGGCAAGCCAGAGAGACCGGTGACGTCGCCGCGATGCAGACCTTCGTCGGCGGGATCGTCGAAGTGGCCCGGGTCTCGCCGCTGGCCCAGATCGGCGACCTCGCCGACCTGCGGCGCGCCATGGACGACCCTGACACCGTCTTCCAACTGTAGGCTCTTGGGCAGCTCACCCGCTTACCCATAGAACGCAGTGGCGTGGATGCCCATGCCGTACTCGTATCAGAAGCCGACGTCTGCGATGAACTGCGCGGCGTGCGGCAGCACAGGGTGCGAGCCGGCCTTACTCACGGCCATCCGGCGAATCACCCGATTCAGCTTGCCGAAGGCGCTGGCGACCACCGGCCCATGACCGGCATGTCAGGGATGTGCGGTGGAAACACCGCGGCCGCGTGCTCGATTGCGTTCGAACACGCGGCCCTCAAAGTCGGCATGCATGCCGGATTCTGGTGTCGAAGGGGGGACATCAACCCCCACTCATAGCATCCCTGCCCGAAACAGGGATTCATGTGTTGAGCCTATCGGCAGAAGACTGCTTCTTCAAGTGGCTAACCCGTCACCCCGGGTCGCGCTCCGAATAGCTCAAATGGCACCTTCCGCAGCCGAATTCTGCGCCGTGAGTGGGCTGCTCGGATGGTAGCCACGCCGATGGGACCAGGGACGATCCGTCGGCGTGGCTCCGGATGGCTGTGCGATGCCATGGATGCAGTCAGCGTCCGGCGGCGGTCAACAGGCTTGGCAGCCTCTCTTCCGCTTAGCCTACGACCTACTCGTTTGGTGATTCGCTCGGTGCTCCGGTGCTATTCGGCTCGGCGGGGGGGGCCGGCAGTTCGGATCGCATGCCGCCGTATTTTTGGAAGTGTCGCATGAATGCTTCTTCGCCGCCTTCGAGGACCTGAAGGATGTGGGTACGAATAGTCAGAACGTCGATGGAACCGTGGCTGGTGACGACCATGCCGGCGGTCGGCAGAGAGGTCGCGCTCGAACTCGGCCAACACCTCCGGAATCGACCACTGACCGTCGTGGGCTTCGACGAGCCATCGAAGAGCTCTACGAATGGCTCGCCGTCCAGTTCCCACCGCGAGCTGAGCGGGCGGACAGGGAGGCGCACTTCGTTTCACGGCGGGAACAGCTCGGCTTCTGGAGAGACGAGCTGCTCCACGCTCTGGTGCAACGCGGCACCGAGAGCAGCCTCGCAGCACTCGAACACCTGCGGCGCCGTCAACCTCAGCTGCCACTGGACCGTGCCGTCCTCTTCGCAGGCGAAGTCACCCGCCAGCAGACATGGACCCCGCCGGCTCTCGACCACCTGCACCAACTACTGCAGGACCGACGGCGACGCCTGATCACCGACGCAGCCGACCTCCAGGCGGCCGTCCTGGAGGCTTTGGACACGATCAACAAGTGGCTTACCGGTGGAAACTCCGCAGGCATCGGCCAGCGGCACGACATCCGTGTGGACGCGACCGATAGCGCTGGCGACACGATCTGCGTCGTCATCGAGGTCAAGGGCTGCTGGAACGACTCCACCACGACCGCGTTGACCAAGCAGCTCTTCAGGCAGTACCTCGAGCCGGCCGGGCATACCCACGGCGTGTACCTCGTCGCCTGCTTCCAGCCCGAGCAGGTAGCCGGTGACAACCGCTCGAAAGTTGCGCGGCACACCACTACGGGACTGCTCGAAGACCTCGCAGCTCAAGCGCAGCAGCTTCCGTCGCCGTTCAACGTTGCGGTCGTGGTGCACGACATCGCGCTACCCAGGTAGAACTCACCAGTGCGCTGCGACAGCGTGACGGAGCCGGCTCGGTCGTCCTCGCGCACGCCGTGCCCGGCCAGCACCGCCCACGCCGCCCGGCGGCAGGCAGCCGCGGTGTCGGCGTCGAACGCGCCGCGGACCACGACGTAGCCGTCGCGCACGAAACCGTCGATGTCCAACGGACAGCTCAGCATGGGCCGGGGAGAAGCGGCAGGTAGGACACCCAGCCGCGGTTCGTCCAGCCGGCCAGGCCAGTCTCGGTGTCGTAGACCAGGAGCCAGTCGGAGTTGAGCTCACCGTTCGGGTTGGTCATCCGCTCGCCGTCGATGTTGCAGTACACCTGGACCCGGTGGGTGGCGGCCATGCCGACCACCGCGCAGATGGGCTTGGTGCAGGTGTGCATGCCCGCCCCCTCGTCCGCCGTGGCCATCTGGTAGTGGTTCGGGTCGCCGCAGCGGGCCGCCTGGCTCTCGTCGGTGAGCCAGTGCTCGTTGGTCCAGCCGGCGAACTTCGTGTTCCAGTCGTACACCAGGTCCCAGTAGACCGTGCCGCCGAGGCTCTGGCCGACGTGCCAGCAGAAGTCGGAGACCTGCTCGCCCAGCCCGTTGACCGTCAGCGCCGGGCACGTGGCCTGCGCGCAGGTGTGGACGCCGGCGCCGGCGATGTCCACGTGGTTGTAGAACCAGCCGTTCTGTGCGGCGGCGGGGCCGGCACTGAGGCCGAGCAGGAGCGCTGCCGCGGCGGCGACGAATCCGAGTCGGGACGTGCGAGACATGGGCTGGCTCCCCGTGACGGCGACTGTCGATGCCAGGCCAACCTAGCAGTGATCGTCCGGCGTCACTGCCCCGCCCGCCGGGGCGCGTGTGCGACTGCGGGCGCGGTTGCACAGTGGGCTCGCCGGGCACGGCGGGCTACAACACCATGATGGCCGCGTCGGCGCAGTTCAAGATCCGGTTCCTCGGGCCGCTCGAGTTCTTCGACGGGACGCGGTGGGCGCCGATCCGGGCCGCGAAGCAGCGGGCGCTGCTGGCCATCCTGCTCGTCAACGCCAACCGGACCGTGCCGGTCTACCAGCTGATCGCCCCCCCATCGGGGATCGCAAACCGTTCGTGCTCGAGCTTCACGTTCGCGGTCCGGTTGTGGTTGTCGCCCCCAGGCCAGGTGCTTACGTGGGGGCGGCGTCAGGAATCCGCCTCGCACTTCGGACGATTGGGCGGTGAGGACGTATCGCCATGTACCGACGGTCGTGGGGCCCGGTCGGGTGCTGCGCTGAGGATGTTGAGCATTGCGCGCGCGGCGGATGGCGTGATCACGGGCGGCTCATCTGGGGGGGATGAGCGTGAGATGCCGTGGGCGAGATATCGAGCTGTCGTTACGAGTGTCGATGTGCTGACGCGGTTCGGTCGTGTCGTCGTCGGTAGTTGCGGCGTCGCGATCGGGAGCTCTATTCACGCTTACCCATGACCCAACTGGGCGCCAAACTTGGTATGCACCGCTTGAAAGACGCCCAATCAGACCCAACGAACCCAACCGACTGGGGCTAAAGCCTCGTCGGCCGAGCCTCGCGTCTGGTAAGCCGGTCGGCCGTGCTACGCCTGCCGCTGAAGCCCGTCAAAGATCATAGCGAACAGCGACTGGACCGCCTGCCGGCGTTGCTGCTCGGCATTCAGGCCTGGCATCCGGTTGGGTCAGCGTCAGCCGCAGCACCGGATGGCTTCCGGGGCTTGGCTGGTCCGCGGTCGGCACGGGCGGGCGGCGATGGTAGCGCGACTCGCGTGGCGCGGTCGACTTCGAGCGGTGCCGCTTATGCCTCTCACCGGCGCGGGCCGCCGTGGCTTTTCGGGCGGTGCCGCGGTGCGGCGGCTGTGGTACGGCGCTTTCATTCCGGCCGCCGAAGGTTAGTAAGGTGCCTTGAACAGTGCGATGTCGTCGTGCTGGATGAGGCTAACCGGGGAGCCTTTGCGGCGGCTGGCCCGGGCTACGTGCAGCTGGAAGAACGAGTGGTGCGCGACGAGTCGGCCGTCGCGGACTGCGGCGTGGACCGCGCGGCGGCACGCGATGAGCTCCAGGCCAGCGGCCAGACCGGCCTGGATGGTCTGGCCGGGCAGGTCGACCAGGAAGTGGTCGCGTCGCCAGGGCCGGGCGACCACAGCGATGACTCCGCCGGGTTTGAGTAGCGGGATGCAACCGGCCAGGACGGCGGTGATGCCGTCGAGGAGGGCGGCGCGTCCACGGTGGGCCAGGTTGGCCGGGTCCGGCTCCTCGTGTGCGGTGGTCTTGCCGTCACGGTGCAGGCCGGGGGAGTACTTGCTGTAGGTGTTGTGGAAGCGGGTTAGCGGCCCGCGGCGGTGCTCGACCCGTCCGTGCATGGTCTTGCCGTACGGCGGTGAGGTGAGTACCAGGCTGATCTGGCCACGCAGTTCGCCGGGCACGCCGCGGGGCAGGCCGGTAGCGTCGCCGCGCAGGATCCGGCCGTGGCCGGTGCCGCCCTGGCGGCGGGCCAGGTCGATGTTGGCTTGGGCCAGGGCCGCCCAGCCGGGCTCGTACTCCATGCCGAGGGCGTTGCGGCCGGCGTGGATGGCCTCGACCAGGGTGGTGCCGGTCCCCGCGAGGGGGTCGAAGACGAGTTCGCCGGGCTGGGTGTAGTCGCGGATCAGGGTGGCGGCCAGGTCCGGTGCCATCCGGGCCGGGTGTGCCCCGGACCCGGCGACGAACCGGCCGTGGCGCTGCCGGGCCAGGCTGCGCTGCCCGACCAGGATCACCGACAGCAACGGTGACGGGCTTCCAGGTGGTGGCGTGTTGCCGTAGCAGGGCGACACGCCGGCACCGGTCGTGGCGGGGGCTGCGACATGCGGGTCGGTGCGCTCAGCCATGGCGGCCACCCCGAGCGACGAACACGAACAGATCGAGGTGGACCGTGAGGTGTGCGGCGGTGCGCAGCATCGCCGGGTCGGCCGGTGCCGTCCGCCAGGTGATGCGCTGGCCGACGATCGGGGCGGTGATCGCGACGATGTGCTGCAGCCAGCCCAGGCCGGCCTGGTGCGCCGCCGGGATGAGTGCGCTGCTGTGCTCGACGAACGTCTGGTCGGGCGGTAGCCCGGCCAGTGCGACGATGGTGCAGCCATCCGGGCTCATCAGCCGGCGGCAGGCGCCGAACATGGCGATCAGGCTCTCCCGGCGCATCCCGCCTGGCTGGTCGGCCAGGGGCCAGGGCAGCACGATCAGCGCGACCGTGCCGGCGGCCTGGTCGAGGCCGGCGAGCTGGTCCGGGTGGGCCACGCTGCGGTAGCTGCGCCCGCCGGCGCCGGCCGCGCCGGCCAGGGCCAGGTCGTGGCCAACCGACACGATCGTGTCGCCGGTGCGAGTGTGCACGCCGACCAGCAGCGCGGCCAGCCGCGGACTCAAGGCGTCGGCACGGCGGTGGCCCCAGCGGACGTCGACGTCGGCGACGCGCCACACCGCGATCGGTACCGGCGGGTCACCGGGGACAACCTCGATGTCCCCGCTCGCGATCAGTTCGGACAACGCAAGCGGATCACCCACGGCGCCCGCGCCGTCGCCGGTATTCGGGGCACGGCCGGGCGGGGTAGCAGGGCGATGCGGGGCGTTCGGGTCAGGACCTTCGTGGTCGAAGCGGTCGTCGTCGTCAGTGATGGGCGGGTGCGGGACCCGCGCCGGGCGGCTTGTGTTCACGCCCACCCAAGGCACAACTGAACACCGGCCCGCAGCCCTCGGCCGGGAAAGGCACCCAACCGGCAGCCAACTAACCCTCGCAGCATCCAACTACGCGGGGTGCCGACACCGAACGAGGTTGGGCGAGAACGGCGACCGCGAACCACCTACGCAGTCCGGTGCCCAACTGGGTGCTGGTTGGGTACCCAACCAGCCAGCCCCGGGCTCGACGCCCACCCAACGGCGTCCGGTCCAGTTGGGTGGCCACCGGTCGGCCGGGCGCGCCCGAGGCGGTCCGGTCGAAGGCGTCGGCCCGCCCGCGGTGGGCCGTCAGCCTCAACGAGCACCCGGCGGATTGCGGCGACGCGCGCCCTCGGCATACCGGTACCAGGCCAGGAGCGGTGCGGTGCCCGCCGGTACCGCTCGCCACCCCGTCACCGGTCGCACCGATGCCGGGAGTCGCCAACCGGCACCGATGACCGGCCCCCTCACCGTCCGGTATCGCGCGCGGTGCCCACCGCCGGCGCCGGGCGCAGGCCCGGTCACGCCCGGTGGTACCGGACCGGTCGGCGATCAAACCGTGTGCCAACCCGAGGTCTTCGCACCGGGACAGCGACCACTGGCAGTCACGAATACGCCGTCTTGGCTGCGGCATCTGGTCAGCGGCAGCCACGCACATCGCCACGGCCGGCGAGACCGGTCACCTTGCCGTGGCGGTCCCGGCCCCGTCGTAGCCAGGGCAGACACCGCGTGCCGACATCAGCACACCGGCGGCCGAAGCTGGCTGACACATCGCACCAGCACCGCGCTTCGTTGACCACGACGGTCGCCGTGCGTGTCAGGCCTCGGTGTCGGCGTTGCCTGGCGCGACCGGCCCGAGGCCGGTACACGGCGGCGGCCGCCGGTAGCGCACCGGACACTGATCGCCGGTACCGGCCGGCGCGCCCATCCACTGCCCTGTACCGGTCACCGATACCGCACCGGGCACCACCGGTGCCGCTGCGGATGGCCGCCGGGTATCGCACCGGTTGCGCATGCCCGCCGCGCCGGTACCAGCCCCCGGGCCACCGATACCGGCGGCGGTCCGCCTCCTGCCCCGGGCGGCGTATCGGTGGGCCAGGGTAGGGCGGCGCACGCGTTCGTTGCGACTGGGGTACCGGGCGTCGGCATGTCCACGCCCGCTGAGCCGCCGCCTGGGCTTCCCCCTGAGGTGTGGACACCCTGAGACTGGATGTTGATCCAGAGGAAGGGGTGTCCCCGTTGGGGCGTCCATCGAAGTACACGGAAGAGTTCCGGCGTGATGCGGTCGAGTTGGTTCGCTCGTCGGGCCGGCCGATCAACGAGGTCGCTCGTGAACTGGGCATGAGCCACGAGACGTTGCGGAACTGGGGCCGGCGGCAGGACCAGCCAGCACGGCCGGAGGCGGCGCCGGCGGGTGCCGGATTGTCGGTGGCGGACAAGGACGTCGAGATCGCCCGGCTGCGTGCCGAGGTCGCTGAGCTGCGGGTGGAGAAGGAGATCCTGCGCAAGGCAGCCGCCTATTTCGCCAAGGAGTAGTCCGGGCGCTGCGCGCCTCCCCGTGGGGAGAAAATGGTGGTCCGCCCGGCGACGTCGTTCCATCGTGGTGCTGCGCGCCCGTCAAGGAGTATGACGCTGGGTGCCCGCGTGACAGGCTCCCCGTAGTGTTGCTTCGAGCACGTGAGTCAGATTCTTCGGCCTGTCGGGCGCTCCTGGGCGGCTCGGATGATTCGCGAGTCGGAGGGTGCTGGTGGAGGTCATCGTCGCGCGGTGCGCGGGCATCGACGTTGGGAAGCGTGACGTCAAGGCGTGTATCCGGGTTCCGGACGCGCACGGCCGTTGGCGGGTCGAGGTGCGCACCTTCACCACGATGACCGGGGACCTGTTGCGGCTGCGGGACTGGCTGGCTGCTGAGAGCGTCACGACCGTCGGGATGGAGGCGACTGGGGCGTATTGGAAGCCGGTGTACTACGCGTTGGAGGACGCGTTCGACACCCAGTTGCTCAATGCCCGGCATCTGCACAACGTGCCGGGACGCAAGACCGATGTCATCGACGCGGAATGGATCTGCCGGATGGTGCAACACGGCCTGGTCCGGCCGAGTTTCGTGCCGCCGGCGCCGATCCGGCAGTTGCGGGACCTGACCCGCTATCGCACCGAGGTCGTGCGGGAACGGGCGCGTGATGTCCAACGCTTGGAGAAACTCCTTGAGGACGCGGGAATCAAGTTGTCCGCGGTGGTGACCGATCTGCTCGGTAAGTCGGCCCGGGCGATGCTGGAAGCGATGATCGCCGGGCAACGCGACCCGCAGGTGCTGGCCGACATGGCGCTGCGGCGCATGAAGTCCAAACGGGCGCAACTGGTCGAGGCGTTGACCGGACGGTTCACCGACCATCACGCGTTCTTGGTCCGGCAGATGCTGGACCGTATCGACGCCGCGGCCCTCACCGCGGAGCGGATCTCGGCTCGGATCAGCGAGCACATCATGCCGATGCGCCGTCAAGCCGACCTGCTCGCCACGATCCCTGGAATCAGCATCCGCGTCGCCGAGGTGGTGATCGCCGAGATCGGTGTCACGATGTCGGTATTTCCGTCTGCTGGCCATCTCGCCTCCTGGGCGGCCGTGTGTCCGGGCAACAACGAGTCCGCCGGCAAGCAACTGTCCGGGAAAACCCGCCACGGCAACGCCTCGCTGCGAGCAGCGCTCGGCGAAGCCGCGCTGGCGGTCACCCGGACCAAGGACACCTACCTCGCAGCCCGATACAAGCGCGTGGCGGCCCGGCGCGGCAAGAAACGCGCGATCGTCGCGGTGCAGCACGCCATGCTCATCGCGATCTGGCACATGCTCACCCATGACGTCGCCTACCACGACCTGGGCGCCGGCTACCTCACCGAACGTGCCGGCACCACGAGACAGACCCGGCGACTCGTCACTCAACTCAACCAGCTCGGCTACGCCGTTCGCCTGGACCCTATCGCCGCAGCCTGAGCGGGTGGTCGGCGATATTTTCGAGTCAGATGGATCGGTGACCAGCCGCTTCCAGTTCATCTCCACACACCGCGTCGTCTACGGCGTGAAGCGGCTGTGCCGGCTTTTGGCGGTGTCCCGGTCCGGGTTCTACCGCTGGATCGCCGCCGAACCGGACCGCCGCGCCCGGGCCGCAGCCGAGGACGAGCTCGCAGACCAGATCACCGCAGTGCACACCGAGTCCGGTGGCACCTACGGATCGCCGCGGGTCACCGCCGAGCTGCACGCTCAGGGCGTGCGGGTCAACCGCAAGCGGGTCGAGCGGGTCATGCGCCAGCGTGGCATCGCCGGGAAGCATCTACGGCGCCGCCGGCGCACGACGATCCCGGACCCGGCCGCAGCGCCGGTCACGGATCTGCTGCGCCGAGACTTCACCGCCACCGCCCCGGATCAACGCTGGTGCGGCGACATCACCTACCTGCGCGTCGGGACCGGTTGGCTGTTCCTGGCCACGGTCATCGACATCGCCACCCGCCGGCTCATCGGCTGGTCAATCAACACCCACATGCGCACCAGCCTCGTCATCGACGCCCTCAAGGCCGCGGTCGCCGCCCGCGGCGGCCAGGTCGACGGCGTCATCTTCCACACGGACAAGGGATCGCAGTACGGCAGCACCGCCTTCGCCGCGGTCTGCGACCGGCACGGGGTGCGCCGCTCGACCGGCCGGACCGGCACGTCGTATGACAACGCCCTCGCCGAGGCGTTCTTCGCCACCCTGAAACGCGAACTCGACGTCGATCGCCGCACCTGGGCACGCGAAGCCGACGCCCGCCGCGACGTATTCCGCTGGATCGCCTTCTACAACCACCGCCGACGCCACTCAGCCCTCGGCTACCACAGCCCAGCCGACTACGAACGAACTCTCACATCCGCTACCCTGCAACAGATTGCGGCATAACCCGGTGTCCACATCCCGGGGGGAAGCCCAGCCCGCCTGGGGTACCACACGTTAGCGTCGACGCCGACGCGCCCTGTGCGTGTTGTGCATCGACGCGCGGGCCGGCCCGTGACCCTACCGCTGGCCTGCGCGTACTGACTGGCCGCTCACCGCTGGTCGGGAATCCACGTCGCTTGGCCGAGATCATTGCTGAGGCCGGCGACGCGGGCACCGACGTCGCTGCCTATGCGGCCGGGCTGCCACCTTGCGGGCCGGTTCGACGTAATGCCCTCGGCAACGACCGGCCCCGGATGCAACGGCCGGAGCGCGGCCCCGGTTTTCGACCGGGTCGGCGCCGCCGTCGCCGAGGAGCTGGTGCCGGCCGCGGCGGCGAGGGCGCGTCGTTGCCGATGTCCCTGCTGACGCGTCACCGCACGGGTCAGGAACGGCGTCCGTGATTTCGTTCGTGAGAACGAGCACCACTTGTTGACCATGGCTGGGGAAGTGATGAGGTCAGAACATGGTCATTGAGTCACTCTCTGTAGGCGTCCACCGCGATGACCAACGATGGGTCGATGCGCGCTTCTGCCGAGATCAGTGCGCCCGATCAAGGATCAGGTCCTCGTCAAGGCACAAGCGTCGATCTTGGCTGGAGGCCCATCGCGGACAGCCGGTCACCGGAGGGTGCATCGGTGTCGCGCACGCTTCGCCCTTCTCCCCAGTAATAGTCTGATCAAACAGTGCACTGCGGCCTCTTCGCGGCGTAGTCCGACAGCGTTTGATCCCTTGACACGCCTCCGCGCTAGACAGTTTAATCTGACTTTAACGCGAGCGTACGGAGCTGGTCACAGGAAGGGGACGCGAAGGTGCACCTGGTCGTGGCCGATCCCATGCGGATTCGGCTGTCGCGAGATCTCGCGACGGCGGTGGGCGAGGGCGTCTCCTGGGACTTCGTCGGCTCGTATCGCCCTGACGTCCTGGCCGAGGGGCTGGCCGGAGCGGACGTCTACGTCGGCTCGAAGCTACCCGCCGTCGCGGCCGTCGACGCCTCGGCCCTGCGGCTGGTGCAGGTTGCGGGGGCGGGGTTCGAGGGAATCGATCTGTCCGGCCTGCGTCCCGGCGCAGTTGTCGCGAACACCACGCATCACGGCCAGGCGATTGCCGAGTACTGCGTCATGGCGGTGGCCGACTCGACGGCGCGGGGTATTCCGCTGATGCGGCCGCTGTTTCTGGCTTACCTGGACCAGGCCCCGTCATGGGAGGTCGACGACGAGTTCCTCTTCGGCCCGGACATCCTTGCCGTGCCGATCCTGGACTACCAGGCGCGTACGTGCGAGGTCTGGCTTCCCGGCGACGAGACGTGGCTCGACCCGTGGACCGGCCAAAAGTACAAGGGCGGCCAGTTGGTCACGATCGACGTTCCGCCGCAGCGGGCCGCCTTCTTCCTGCGCTCGGGCTCCCCGATGATTGCCGCCGTCGCCGAGGTCGTGCCATGAGCCGGGTTCTCGTCACGGGCGGCAGCGGGATGATCGGCGCCGCCACCGCGCTTGCGCTGGCCGCGGCCGGATACAACGTGACCACGCTGGACATGACGGCCACCGGGCCGCTGCCCGCGCATGTCCGCTGCGACGTACGGGACCTGCACGGGCTGCTCGACGCCCTGAAGGACGTCGACGATGTCGTGCACTGCGGTGGTCTGGCCAGTGACCGGACCGGTCACGAAGACGAGACGTTCTCGGTCAACGTCGCCGGGACCTGCACGCTCCTGCAGGCCGCGGTGCAGGCGGGCATACGCCGGGTCGTATACATGTCGAGCATCAACGCGCTCGGCTGCGTCGGCCCCGGCCGGCCCGAGTACCTGCCGGTGGACGACGACCACCCGCACCGGCCGGTCTCGGCATACCAGATGTCGAAGCATCTGTCCGAGGAAGCCTGCCGCCAGTACGCCCACCAGCACGGGCTGACCGTCATTAGCCTGCGCCCCTGCTACGTCATCCAGCCCGGTGCCAAGGACGGTACGCGTCCCGCCGGGCCCGGCCGCACGGACCTGTTCGCATACATCGACCTCCGTGACGTGACCAGCGCGGTCAACGCCGCACTGGCGGCCGATCTCGAAGGCTTCCACGCCTTCCTCCTCGCGGCGCCCGACCCCTGGGACGGCGCCGGTACCATCCGTGCCGCGGCCGAGTTCCCGGACATACCGCGACGCGGAGCCAACCCATCCCTGGTGGACTGCGGACGCGCCCACGCCCTGCTCGGCTGGGCGGCCCGCTTCAGTCCCGCATAGAGATCGCACCCCTTCCACATCCCGCGCCCTCCCTTTGTGATCGACGTCCGCCCGGACGCCGAGCGTGCCGCCGTCCGCTCGTTTCTGGAGGTCAGTGATGTCACACCGGCTCAGCCGCCGCACGTTCCTCGCCGCGGCCGGTCTCGCCGCCGCCGGGATCGCCGCCGCCGCGCGATCTCGTCCCGCCTTCGCCGATGCCCCGCTCGGCAACCTCGTCGGCGGCGTCATCCAGGACCTGCCGGCAAGCTTCTACAACCGGCCCGGCCTGGAGAACATGCCGCACATCCCGTACTCGACCATGGCTGTCAAAGATGTGACGGCCTACGGCGCATACGCCGACAGCAGCCACCCGCAGAACACCGTCGCCGCCTTCAACGCGGCCATCACCGCGCTGGGCACCGCCGGCGGTATCGTCTACATCCCGCCGGGCCGCTACACGTTCCCCGCACCCGCCGGCAGCGCCACCAGCTGGTGGATCCGTGGCGGCACCGCCAAGCTGAACAACATCCACTTCGTGGGCGAGGGCGACGCCTCCGTCCTGGTCTTCCAGCGCGACGCCATGCCCGCCAACGCTTCCACCACCAACCCCCGCGACTCCGGGCAGGGCTGGGAGTTCGACGACGCAATCAACGTATCCGTCCGCGACGTGGCGTTCCAGTGGACGCCGTTCCTCATGACCCGCCACTGCGTCACCGCGACCGCGTTGCTCACGCGCCGGCCAACCAGCGTGCAGGTGCTTCGGGTGAGCGTCGACCACTGCCAGCCCGGCATCATCATGCCCGACGGCACGAACTGCTACATCGTTGACAGCGTCATCCGCAACAGCGCCTCGGACGCCTTCAACCTCGGCGATGCCAACGGCTGCGTCGCGGCGTACAACTGGGCCGAGAACATCACCGACGACGGCTTCGCCAATTTTATGAACACCGATACGAACCCGAACAGCGCCGCCTTCAGCAACGTGCTGTTCCAGTCCAACACCGTGATCGGCGTGGCCGGCGGGCGCGGCATGACCCTCGGCGGCACGAACCACTCCGTCGTCGGCAACTGGGTGGAGACCGCCCTCGCCTCAGGCATCTTCAGCGACATCTCCACGACCAACATCGCAACCCGGCCCAACGCCGTTCTGCGCGGGGCACGCGTCCTGGGCAACACCCTCATGCGCTGCAACTTCGAGATGCGCCCGGACAACCGGGTCCGAACCGGCAACAGCGGCTTCCACGGCGCCATCGCAGTGCACGACCTCGTCGACGACCTGAAGATCCTCAACAACACCATCCTCGGTTCACAGGAGTTCGACATCACGCTCGGCATCGACTCCTGGAGCACGATCGCCGCCACGAAGATCGACATCGGCGACAACGTCCTCAGCCACGCCGGCAGCACCGGCATCCGCATGCGGCCCACCTCCACCATCGACGACCTCAAGATTCACTGCAACGAGATCCTGGGCAACGGCGGCCCGGCGGTCAAGATCGGCGGCTCGGCCACAGCCGTATGGACCAGCAACAATACCGTCACGAACGCGGCCGTGGTCGACTCCGGGGGCTCGGTCTCCGGGCAGTTCACCGGCTTCACGGTCGTGGCCACCCAGCCCGACTTCGCGGACACCTACGCCACGATCCGCGCCGCAGGCAACGAAACGGCATGGGACCAACCTTTCGTCCCGTCCACGACCGGCCTGTCATCCTTCAACGTACGCGACCACGGCGCGGTCGGTGACGGCGTCACCGACGACGGCCCCGCCTTCCAGGCCACGCTCGACGCGATCGGCGCGGCCAACGGCGGCATCCTCTGGATTCCGTCCGGCCAATACCTGATCAACCCGATCGCCGGCCACACGACATACCCGAACACGAAGCTCCAGCACCACTTCGGGATCCTCGACCGGAACAAACTGTTCATCAAGGGCCAGGGTGACACCAGCGAGCTGATCTTCACCAACCCCGACTACCACGGCATCCGCTTCGTCAACTGCACCAACAGTTCGGTCGACCGCGTGAAGCTGCGCATGGCCAGCAAGCCGGCGCTGCGCCGCGTCCGGGCGCTGCTGAACTTCTCCGGCACCGACACCTGCTCGATCACCAACACGACACTGGTCGACTCCAGCGGCTCGAACTTCCTGCTCGACTCCAGCCGCCGGACTCTGATCACCAACATGAACAGCCAGGCGGCCGGCAACCACGGCATCCAGATCGAGTCCAGCCGCCAGGTGGAGGTGTCGGGCAGCACGGTCACCGGCAGCCGCGACAGCGGCATCCACATCGGATGGAACGGTGTCATCTACCGCGAGGCGCAATACGTCCGCGTCCACGACAACACGGTTGACGGCAGCGCCGAGCACGCCGGAATCAGCGTCAGCAGCGGCGCCAACGTCACGGTCAGCAACAACCAGATCAGCAACACCGCGCTGGCCGGAATCTACCTGGTGGGCCGCGTCGGCGCGTTCCCCATCTACAGCGTCGACATCACCGGCAACACGGTGACCAACGCGTGCTCCTCACCGCTGAACTTCTGCCCAGGCGCGATTGCCATCCACAGCATCCGCGAGGGGTCCGGCCAGACCGACGGATCGACCATCACCATCACCGGCAACACCATCACCACCGCGCCGTGGGCCGGCATCTGGGTCGGCGGCCAGTGCCCCGTCACCCGGGTCGTGTGGCCGACCGGGCTGCGCTACCTGTCCGAACTGGACACCCTGACCATCAGCGGCAACACCTACAGCGGCCTCGGCGGCACCACCGTCCTCATCGACGCCAACCAGCAGGCCAAGATCAGCCACCTCACGATCATCTGACCTGGCCATGCCCCGCGGAAGGTAGCAACCACATGCAGTACGACATACCCCGAGACATTTCGCGGCGTACGCTCCTCGGCGCCACCGCCGCGACCGCCGTCAGCCTGGCCGGCCTGACCGCCCTGGGCAGCCACCCCGCCTTCGCCGATCCGGTCGCGGCCATGGAGCCGGTGGAGAACCTGACCCCCGGCGGGACGGTGACGAACCTGCCCGCCTCCTTCTACGAGCGCCCCGGCCTAGAAGGCATGCCGCGCATCGACTACGCGAGCATGCCCCGGGCCAACGTCGTCGATTACGGCGCGGTCGGTGACGGCCGCACCTCCGTCGTCCCCGCACTCAACGCATCCGTGGCCGCACTGCGGGCGCAGGGCGGCGGCGTCATCTACTTCCCGCCCGGCCGCTACCTGTTTCCGGCACCGGCCCTGCCCAGCAACAACTGGTGGTACCAGGCCGACATCCGCAACGTCCACTTCGTCGGTGAGGGCGAATCCAGCGTCCTGCTCTTCCATCGCCCGGTGATGACCCAGAACGGCAAGGAGGCGCCGCCGTACCCCAGCGGCGCGGCCTGGCAGTTCCAGACGGCCGTCGACGTCTCGCTGCGCGACCTCGCCATCCAGTGGGCGCCGCTGAACCTGTTGCGGCACAACGCGACCGCCACCGCACTGATCATCCGCGCGCCGCAGGCGGTGCAGATTCTGCGGGTCACCGTCGACCACTGCCAGCCTGGCATCATCCTGCCCAACGCCCGGGACTGCTGGATGGTCGGCAACGTGATCCGCAACAGCGGCTCCGACGCGTTCAACTACGGCGGCGCGAACAACTGCGTGGCCGCGTACAACTGGGCGGAGTTCATCGGCGACGACGGCATCGCGAACTGGCACGACAGCACCCGCTACCCCGACAGCACGGCGATCGCCGACGTCCGCTACGTCCACAACACGATCATCAACGCCTGCTACGGCCGGGGGATGACGCTCGGCGGTGCGCGACAGACCATCGCGTACAACTGGATCGAGAGCACGATGGGGCCGAGCGTCTTCAGCGACATCACCACCACGGCCAACCCGGCCACGCTGATGAACGCCGTTGTGCACGACAACGACCTCATCCGCGCGACGATGGAGATGCGGCCGGACAACCGGATCCTGCGCCCCGGCGGGGGCTTCCACGGCACGGTCGCCTTCATCAACAAGGTCGCGACGGTCGCGGTCACCGGGAACCGAGTACGCGGATCGCAGAGCAACGACATCACCGTGGGCATCGACAACTGGCTGCCTGTGGCCGGTTCCAACGTCACGATCTCGGGCAACGACCTGCTCGGAGCACAGGCCGCGGGCGTACGCCTCGCGCCCGGAACGGTGGTCGGCAGACTGGTGATCACCGGCAACACCGTGCTGGACAGCGGTCTGCCGAGCGTCTCCGTCGCCGGGACGGCGACGCAGGTCGCGACGTCGGGCAACGAGGTCACGACGCTGCCAGTCCTCGACGGCGGCACGATCGACGGCGACTTCACCGGGTTCACCCTGTCCGACGAGTCCCATCGCGACCCCTACGGGCCGCGGCAAGCCGAGCCGGCCGAGACCGCGTGGGACGAACCGGGCGAGCAGACCGTCCACGGTCTGAAGCTGGCCAACATCCGCAAGTTCGGCGCCCGCGGCGACGGCGTACACGATGACACCGCGGCATTCCGCGCCGCGCTAGACAGCCTCCCGGCCGGCGGCGGTGTCATCCACATCCCCGCCGGGCGTTACCTGCTGCGACCGGACGCGGCGAACGGCGCCTTCCGCGACACCCGGATCGAACACCATTTCGCGGTCGCCGAACGCGACAACGTCCACCTCGCCGGAGTCGGCCGCCAGAGCGAGATCGTCCTGTCGAGCCCCGACCACCAAGGCATCCGTTTCATCGCCGGCGAAGGCTGCTCGGTATCCAAACTGCGCATCACCCTGCCGCGCCGGCCCGATCTGCGGCACAACCGGGCACTGCTGGACATCAGCGGCGTCAAGAACTTCTCCGTCACCGATGTCGAGCTCGCCGGGGCCAGCGGCAGCAACCTGCTGGTGGACACCTCGACCGGCGTGCTCGTGCGGGGCGTACGCACCGAAGACGCGAACATGTACGGCATCGACGTCGAGGCCAGCCGCCAGGTACGCATCACCGGCTGCACAGCAGTCGGCAACCGCGACGCCGGAATCCAGATCGGCTACGCCGGAACGGTCTTCCGGGACGCGCAGTTCGTCCGGGTCGACGCCAACACCGTTTACGGCGTCAGCGAAGGCGCGGGCATCCAACTGAGCAGCGGCACCAGCGTCGTCGTCACCGGCAACACGATCCGCAACACCTGCCAGGCCGGGGTCTACCTGTGGGGCCGCTCGCCGCTGTTCCCCATGTACAGCGCCGACATCACGCAGAACACCATCACGGCTGCCAACACCGGAGCATTGTGCGTGACCCCCGGCGCGATCTCCATCCACAGCATCCGCGAGTCCGCCGGGATGACCGAAGGCTTCGTCACCATCACCGGCAACACGATCGCCGACACGCCGTTCAGCGGCGTATGGGTCGGCGGGCAATCGCCGATCGGCAAGATGTTGTCGCAGCTCAACACCCTGACGATCACCGGCAACACCCAGGTGAACGTCGGCGGCAGTCCCGTCCTCATCTACCCCGACCAGCAGGCGATGATCGCCAACCTGACCATCGGCTAACAGGAGCACGCGTACCAATGAAGATCGTCAAGGTAGCGACATACCGGCTGCCGCCACGATGGCTGTTCCTCGCGGTGTCGACCGATGAGGGCATCACCGGATGGGGCGAGCCCGTCGTCGAGGGTCGCTCGGAGACCGTGCAGACCGCGATCTCCGAGCTGTCCGACATCTCCACCGACGCCGACGTTCGCGTACAGGACGCGCAGGTGCTGCGAATTCACGGGCGGGCGCTGCGGGTCTCGGAGGCCGCGGCCGCCTTCCGCGCCGGTCATCCCACGCCGGACACGGGCAGCCTCCGATGAGGGCGGTCGCGCACCATCAGGGAAGGCACATCGCACTGCCCCTCGGCGGAATCGGGACGGGCAGCTTCGCGATCGGCGCGGACGGCGGGCTGCGCCAATGGCAGCTCACCACTATCGGCAATCATCTCGGCACGCTTCCAAACAGCTTCTTCGCCCTTCGCGTGGCGCGGACGGAGCCGCCCGTCGACGTCCTGCGGGTCCTGCAGGCTCCCCCGCCACCCGTGCCCGGGCTGGTGACACCGCTGGTCAACGACGACGTGATCCCGTCCTGGCAGCGCGAACTGCCCGACGGGGTGACGGCGACGACCTTCCGCGGCTGCTACCCATTCGCCCAGATCGACTATCACGACCCCGCGCTGCCGGTGACGGTGTCGCTGGAGGCGTTCACCCCGCTCGTACCACTGGATCTCGATGCCAGCGGCCTGCCGGCCGCAATGTTCACCTTCACCATCACCAATCCCAGTCCGCTCGCCGTGCATGGCTGGCTGGGCGCCGCGCTGCAGAACGCGGTCGGCTCGGACGGCACGATCCCACCCGACGGCTGTTCCGCTCCCGGCTACGGCGGCAATGTCAACCGGCTGCGGCGTACTGCAGGATGGACACAGCTCGTCCTCGACAACCCGTCCGCGACCGGCTCCGGTGCTGGACAGATGGTGCTGGCCTGCGACTCGGCGGATGCCCCGGCCGCTCTGCAGTGGACACACCCGGACCAGTTCCTGGCGTTCCTGCGCGGCCGCCACCCGGCCACCGACCGCCACCACCGCGCGGCGCCCTGTCCGCCCAGCCCCGTCGGCACGACATGGGCGGCGGGACTGGCAGCCGGCTTCGCGCTCGCTCCCGGCGCGACGGCCGCTGTCCGGGTGGTCGTCGCCTGGCATTTCCCGCACGCGTACGCCGACTTCCAGCAGTTCGGACCGCCGCGTCCGCAACGGCAGGACCGGTTCGTCCTCGGAACCCGCTACAGCACCCGGTTCGCCGACGCGATCGACGTCGCCGAGCACATCGCCGAACGCTGGGGGCCGCTGCGCCAGGCCTCGCGGACGTGGACGGACACACTCCTGAACTCCAGCCTGCCCACAGAGGTGGCCGAAAGGCTTGCGGCGCAGCCGGTCGCCTTGCGTACGCCCACGACACTGTGGGCAGCGAACGGCAAGTTCTTCGGATTCGAAGGCGTCCTCGGGGCGTCCACCCGAATGTGGGCCGGCGACATCGGCGGCTCCTGCGCGATGAACTGCACCCACGTCTGGAACTACGCCCAGGCGCCCGCGCAACTGTTCCCGGCAATCGAACGCGACATGCGCGAGACCGAATTCGACGTGATGCAGGCCCCAGACGGGCACCTCCCGCACCGCGTGATCGTGCCGACCTACCTACCCCAACTGTGGGACGGCGTGGTCGGGGCGCCGGGCCATCCGGCGGTCGACGGGATGCTCGGCGCGGTCCTCAAAACCTATCGTGAAGTGCGGTCCGGGGCCGGCCTGGACTGGCTGGACCGCTACTGGCCGCGCGTACTGCGGCTGTTGGAGTACATCCGCGCGACTTGGGACCCCGACGCGACAGGCATTCTCACCGGTCGCCAGCCGAGCACGCACGACATCGACCTGCACGGGGCCAACCCGTTCATCGGCACGCTGTGGCTGGCGGCGCTGCGCGCGGCCGAGGAGATGGCGTACCTGATGGCGGACTCCGCTGCCGCCGAACAATTCCATTCGCTCTTCGACTCCGGCGCCACCGGATACGACGAGTTGCTCTGGAACGGCGAATACTACGAGCAGGCGCTCGCCGGGGACACGACGTTCCAGTGGGGTGGCGGTTGCCTGTCCGATCAGCTGATCGGACAATGGTGGGCACACCAGCTCGATCTCGGCTACATCCTGCCGGCCGACCACGTACGCACGGCGCTGCGCTCCATCGTGCGCCACAACCTGCGCAAGGGTCTCCGCGACTTCGCCCACGGGTTCCGGGTGTTCGCCGACGCGGACGACACAGGTCTGTTGCTGTGCACCTGGCCGCGCGGCGGGCGTCCCAACGTCCCGACCCGGTACGCCGACGAGGTATGGAGCGGCGTCGAATACCAAGTCGCCGCGCACTGCATCCGCGAGGGCCTGACCGACGAGGGCATGTCCATCCTGCGCGGCACATGGGCGCGCCACGACGGCAGCCGGCGCAACCCTTACAACGAGATCGAATGCGGCGACCACTACGTGCGCGCGATGGCCGGCTGGACCGTGCTGGACGCCTTGACCGGCCGGCAGTTCGACGCGGTCACCCGGACCCTCACCGTCGAACCGTCGACGGCCTTGGCGCCAGAGCGCGACGGAACTGCCTGTTTCCCGTTCATCGTGGACACGGCCTGGGGAGCCATCCGGTACGCCCACGGCAGCCTGACCGTCGAATGCCGCTATGGAGACCTGAAAGTCGACCGGCTCAGACTGCCAGGGCTGGACTGGACGACGGCGACCGCCCTCGTCGACGAACGTGTGCAGACAGTGGGCGTGACCGCCGAACAGACGGGCTGCACGGTCACCTTCGCCTCGACAGTATGCGTCCCCGCCGGTGCGACGTTGCGGCTGACCGGAGACGGGTCATCGCCCGCGCGTTCCTCGACGCCGCAGCGCGCGGCACAGCGATCGGATCGGCCGTCGAGCAGCTGATACCGATTACCAATGAAAGGAGCACACGTGTCCACAGTTGACCCTCAGTGGTGGCGCCACGCTGCGATCTACCAGATCTACCCGCGCAGTTTCGCCGACATGAACGGCGACGGCATCGGCGACCTCGCCGGCATCCGGTCCCACTTGGAATATCTGCACGACCTCGGTGTCGACGCGATCTGGTTGAGCCCGTGGTACCCGTCGCCCATGGCGGACGCGGGCTACGACGTAGCCGACTATCGTGACATCGACCCTGTCTTCGGCACGCTCGCCGAGGCAGAAGCCCTCATCGCCGAGGCGCATGCCGTCGGAATCCGGACGATCGTTGACATCGTGCCCAACCACACGTCGACCGCGCACGTGTGGTTCGCGGAGGCGCTCGCCGGAGGCCCCATGCGCGACCGGTTCTACTTCCGCGCCGGACGCGACGGCCGGCCGCCGAACAACTGGGAGTCCATCTTCGGCGGGCCGGCCTGGACGCAGGTGGCCGACGACCAGTGGTATCTGCATCTGTTCGACTCCGGCCAGCCCGACTTGAACTGGGACCATCCGGCCGTACGCGCCGAGTTCGACGACATCCTGCGGTTCTGGTTCGACCGCGGCGTAGACGGCATCCGCATCGACTCGGCGGCCATGGTCGCGAAGGACCCCGCGCTACCCGACTTCGATCCGCTGATGCCACCCGACCCGCATCCGTGGATCGACCGCGAAGCACTGCACGAGCTCTACCGCGGCTGGCGGCGCATCGCAGACTCCTACCATCCGTCGCGCGCGCTCATCGGCGAGGTGTGGCTGCCTGATCCACAGCGCTTCGTCCGGTACCTGCGCCCAGACGAGCTGCACACCGCCTTCAACTTCGACTTCCTGGGCTGCCCCTGGGACGCCAAGGCGCTGCGGCGGTGTATCGATGAGACGCTGACGACACACGCCGCCGTCGGCGCCCCAGCCACGTGGGTGCTGTCCAACCACGACGTTACCCGGCACGTCACCCGCTACGGTCGTACGGACACGGGCTTCTCGCACGATCTGCGCCAGGCCCGCCACCAGCTGCCCACCGACCTCGCACTTGGTACACGCAGAGCCCGGGCCGCGGCACTGTTGACCCTCGCCCTGCCCGGCTCGGTCTACGTGTACCAAGGGGAGGAGCTGGGACTGCCCGAGGTGGAAGACATCGCGGCGGCGGACCGCCAGGACCCGATCTTCCTCCGGTCGGCGGGAACAGATCCAGGGCGCGACGGCTGTCGCGTACCGCTGCCCTGGTCGGGTTCGGCGCCGCCCTATGGCTTCGGCGGGACCGGCTGGCTGCCGCAACCCGACGATTGGGCCGAGCGAACGGTAGCGACACAGATCGCCGACGACCAGTCGATGCTCAACCTGTACCGACGCGCGCTCAGGCTGCGGCGTGCCCTGCCCGGACTCGGCGACGGGCCGTCCGAATGGCAGGACAGCGCCGATGACGTCCTCGCCTTCGACCGTCCGCACGGATTCACCTGCGTGGTCAACCTCTCCGCCAGGCCGGTAGCCGTGCCAGCGGGAACGGTACTGATCGCGAGCACACCCATCATCGACGGCGTGCTGCCTCCCGACGCCGCGGTCTGGGTCAGCACCGCCCTTTGAGAACGTCGTCGAGGAAGTCCGCGCTCTGCTCGATAAGGCCGCCGATGTCGTCGTGTCCGTTGAAGCAGTGCGCGGCACCCTCCACCACCACAAGCTCCGCACGTACGCCCTGCGCTTGCAGCGCCTTGGTGAACGCAACGCCGTCGCTGAGGAAAACCACCTCATCAGCCGTCCCGTAGACGTTGAGGAACGGCGGCGCCTCCTGGTGAACGTGGCTCATCGGGCTTGCCCACGCGGCGAACTCGGTCCGCTCCACAAGCTCGCCGCCGAGTAGGTCGGCCAGCGCCCCTTCCAGTGAAGCGCCGGCGTACAGCCGCAGGTCCGTCGGGCCGTACCAATTCACGACCGCTCGCAACGACGCATCGTCCCTGCCGAGAAGGCCGGCAAGACACGCAAGGTGCGCGCCCGCGGACTCGCCCAGCGCGGCGAACCGGGCCGGGTCGAGGTTCAGCTGCGCCGCGTGGTGGTGCAGCCATCGCAGGGCAGCCTGTACGTCGACGAGCTGCGCCGGGAACTGCGCCTCACCGCTGAGCCGGTAGTCGACGTCGGCCACGGCGTACCCGTGTGCGAGGAAGCGCTCGTGGAACCGATGCGGCGAGATCGAACTCGGCAGCGACACGCGGCTGCCCGCCCGCCAACCGCCGCCGTGAACGTAGACGAGCACCGGGAACGGACCGTCACCCTCCGGCAGGTGCACGTCGAGGCACAACGGCCGGAAGCCCGGGACCACCGAGTAGGCACAGTCAGCGTACGTGACCGTCGGGCGGCGTCTGGTTGGCGGGAGGAGCTCGGTCATTCACCTACTGTATGGGCCATGAGCGCCTTGCACGGGCCCGAGAGATCAGTTGATATCGGCGTGATTGTGGCCCCGATCGCGCTCGCCCAGTTCGTGGTGGTCGCGATTCGCTGATCGACCAGGTGCGCGACGGATTCGGCGTGTCGGGTGAAGGCTTCGGCAAGCATCTCGTTCAGCGTGGTGGGTAACAGAACGACCACCCGGCCATGGCTCAGGCGGCGCGGTTGCTGCCAACCGGCTCAGGTGCCTGTGGGCGCGGCGCTTGCGCCGGTGCGGAGAATGTGCGCGGAGAGCGCTGCGACGGCGCAGAAGGCGACGGGGAGGAAGAACGTGAGGTTGAGCGGCATGAGGTGGGTCATGGGTCCGATGATCGCGGGCCCGGCGAGCATGCCGAGGTAGCCGAGGCCTGCGACGCGGGAGACGTTGGTCCCGGCGGCGTTGCTGTCGGCGTGGCCGGCGGCGCTGAACAGCTGCGGAATGGTGCCGGACAGTCCGATGCCGAACAGCGCCCATCCGGCGATGGCCAGCGGCACCGACGGTGACGGCGCGGTCAGCGTCAGCGCGACGGTCGCGAGCGCCGCTCCGTAGCGGACGATCGCGACGGGGCCGAAGCGCGCGGCGACCCGGTCGGTGAGAAGGCGGCCGCACGTCATGGCGGTGGCGAACGCACCGTAGGCCAGTGCGGCCGTCGCGGGCGGCGCGCCGAGCACGTCGCGCATGGCCAGCACGCTCCAGTCGTTGGCGACGCCTTCGCTGAGCATCAGGCTGAGCCACCTGACGGCCCGCTACCCGGTACAAGCCGGCACTGAGCGATCTTGGCGTCCGCTCATGCCGCCGACCGTGAGCGCGAGGTCGGCGAACTCTCCACGCTGCGTGACGAGCGTTCGGCGTCAGCCGGTGCGCTGAACTGTCGAATTGCGGATGTTGGATCATCTTGGCAAGGAACAGCGCTCAGCCGAATGGGTGCGATCATGGTCGGGCCGAACGAGGGAGCGTGATGGCTTCACAGACTGATCTGGCGGCGGCGATCGCCGACCTCTGCAGGACCCGGTTCGTGAACGTCGGGCGCACGCTCAATATGGTCGAGGTCGGCTTCATGCGCGGCGACGACGAAGTGCGGCTGCACGTGCAGTGCCCATTTCGGCTTGTGCGGCACTCGAAGGTTCTGCTGGGCTCGACCGACTACCTGTACCCGCTCAAGGCTCACTCGGACCGCGCTGTTGCGTTTGACCGGTACGAGACGCAGTTTGATCGAAGGGCCCAGATATTGACGGAAGCGCTCGGCGACGGTCTGCCGGTGCGTGAGGCGCACCTTCGTGACGACGGCGCGTTCTACTTGGCCACCGCCGACGAACTGCGGATCGAGGTGTTTCCCGCGGTGTCGGGGCCGATCGAATGCTGGCGACTGTTCGTCAAGGGCTCCGACAAGCACTACGTCTATCCACCGGCCGCTGACGAGAACTGATGGCTACCACTCATCGCATACTCATTTGCCGCTGATCTCGCGCAGCGCTCAACGCAACGACCTCACGCTGCGTGGTGCCACGCCCAGCCACTGGGACGCCAGGTCACCAACATTATGTCAACGGTATTGCATCTATGGTGCGTCTCAGGTCGTGTGCCCTGGCTTGCTCTGCTTACACTCAGCCGCGAAGCGCCCTGTCCGCGCATCTGCCGAGGAATCGGTATAAGTCGAGATCGGAGTAGATGCATGGAGCACGAGGACGAAGAAGGCGTCGAGGCGACCAACCTCGAATCCGGACATGACGGGTACGAAGGCAACGAAGTGCTGCACATGGCGTCGACGATCTCAACCGCCGATGTCGAAGTTGTGCGGCGTCGCGTAGCGGAGATTGGCAACTTTAGAGAGCTTGCCACCGACGCGCTCAACGTTCTCGAGAGGCAGCACCTCTCCACACTTACGGCCAACACCCAAGGTCAGGAGGGGTTTCATCGGGCCTGCCGGGAGACTCGAGAGATCTTCCGAGACCTGCTCGCCGGAGACCTGGAATGGGAGCAGCAGCGGTATGTCCTCGACCTGCTGATGAAGCTCGTGCAGATGGAAGGTGAGAAGGACACAGAGAACAAGAGTCTGCTTAGCCCCGGCCCTTCATTGAGGGCTTCCCACATGGTGGGTGGATGAGGAACGGGTGCCTTCTGAGCTGGGAAGATAGGACTTGCTGAGGGTCTTA